>JAILDI010000109.1 GCA_024689525.1 Bacteroidales bacterium | reverse complement strand
CACGATTGCATCGGCCTCCGCGCGGGCAGACTTCACAATGGCGTCCGCTTGTTCACGGGCGTTGAGAAGTATCCTGTCGCCCTCCGTTTTGCCCTTTGCAAGGCCTTCCTCGTACAGTTTCTGAGTGAGTTCCTGGAGTTTGTCCATATGGTGTTTAGTTTTAGATTCTTGAATCATACAAATATAAAACAATAACGTGACATTTGCAATAAAATTTGTACCTTTGCAACCCTGATTTAAGGTGGGACGATCTGTCGCGCTCCGTTCAAGCGGGGTGAGGAAAGTCCGGGCAGGGCAGGGCACCCGGCTGTGGAAAGCACAGTGGGGAGTAATCTTCAGGAGGCCGTAACAGAAAACAACCGCCCGATAGGGTAAGGGTGAAAACGCGAGGCAAGAGCTCACGACGCCGCGGCGGCGACGCCCGACGGGTACGGCACCCGGGCCTGCAAGACCAAATATACTGGCAGATGAGGGCTGCCCGCCCGATGCCAGGGGGTAGGTTGCGCCAGATAAATGGCAGATTCAAAAACAGAACCCGGCTTACGGCCCCGCCTTTAACAATAACGGCCTGTCCACTGCGGACAGGCCGTTTCCATATATGTTTAATGGCCTGCATCACTGCGGGCCATTAACCTGGTTAGTTAGTAGTGTATTACCTTATCGAAGAAGGTCTTCTTTAGTAGCTAGAGTAAGTGAGTGCAAATATAAACAAAGTTTTTATTCTTGCAAAATATTTTAAACTTTATCAGTATTAATAAAATTATTTAAAAACTAGCGCTAATCTTTAGTATTATGTTAATCGGGGCCTGGGGATATACGCCAATCCCGCGTGTAACGACGCCTGTGGCTTCATTGTAAGATTCCCATCTCCAGCCTGATGCATAATACATATTATTAAATAGGTTGTTCACGAAGACGCCCGCCGTGAAGGGGACTTTCCACAGGGTGAAGCCCTGGCGAACGGAGGCATCGGCCACGAAGTAGGCGGGGATTGCCATTTCGTCGCTGGCGCTGTTGTCGATGAACTGTTTGCCAACGTACTTGCCGCTAAGGACAACGGAGCCGCCCTTCCAGGGCGTGGCAGTGAGCCTGGCCATACCGATGACGGAGGGAGACATCAGCATCGTGGTCTTGCCATAGTGCACGGGGAAGGTGCGGGGCGAATAGTCGTCGTAGGCCACGTAGGAGGTGTAATCGGCAATCTGGTTGATGGAGAAGGTGGCGTTGGCATCGGCCCTTAACCAGGGGAGAGCCTTCCAGGCCGCGGCGAGCTCGATTCCGCGCCTCCAGGCCCTGTCGACATTCTCCTTAATTGCATAGCCGCTGGAGGAGAGCTTTCCGGTCTCCAGCAGCATATTGCGGTATTCCATTAAATATATATTGGCGCTGGCCGATATGGCCTTCCCGCTGTATCGCCACCCCGCCTCGATGTCCACCATTTCTTCCGGGACGATGGGGGAGAGAGTGCCCTTGATGTTCTCCTTGATGTCGCTGCGTCCGGGCTCACGGTGGCCCATGGCAACCGAGCTGTAGAGCATATTGTTGCCGAAAGTGGCGGAGACGCCGGCGCGGGGGTTGAAGAAGGGCCATTTCTCATCATATATGAGCATGTCAGAGGGCTCTCCGCCGTAGCTCAGCCAATCGTCGTCGGTGCCCATGAGGTTGTAGGTGACCAGCCTTCCTTGAAGGTCGATATATGCCGTGAGCCAGTCCAGGGGCCGATATTCTGCGCGCGCAAAGAGGCTGACGTCATTCTTCCGTCCTTTGTAGCCGTACCAGAGGTCGTTGGAATAGTCGAAGTCTTCGCCAAGGGCCTTGGCCCAGAGTATGTCGCCCCAGTGCCCTCCGAAATAGGTCGATGCATATACGCCGCCGGTGACATCCAGTGCACGGCTCTTATAACTCAGGTCGCTGCTCAGGACCCACAGGTTGTTGTCCATGCACTTGCGGTAGATGATGTCGCTTTTCGCGTCGGAGTTGATTCCGTAATCGGCCAGTGTCTTGCCGGTCTTGTAGTACTCGTCATAGCCGTCGCCGCGGGTGTAGTTCACGGTGCTCGTCCAGGTGAGGGCGCTGGAGAAGGCGTGGGTGTAGTTCAGCTGGAAGTGGTGCTGGGCGTAGTTGTCGGACTGATTGTCGTAATAGCAGGTATTGCCGTCCTCGTCCTTGTACTTGCCGGCGCCGTTGTAGCGGCGGTCTTCGTAGTATTTTTCCAGGTCGATGCCGTCCCAGGTGATGCCGCTGTGCTGGTCGCCCATAAGGTAGGTGAAGCGCAGGGAGTTAGTCGCATTGAGCCATCCCAGGGTGACGAAGGCCGACTGGCTGTGCACCCAGGCGTTGCGGATATATCCGTCCGTGTTGCCGTAGGAATAGGCGGCGCTGGCGTAAAGGCCCTTCTTGGTAAGCCCCGTTCCGGCGGCAAGTGTGGTGATGAGGGTGTTATACGAGCCATATGAAAGGTCGATGGCGCCGAAGGGATCCTTCGTGACAAAGGCTGTGTTCATATTGATGCTGGCGCCGAAAGCGCCTGCACCGCTGGCCGATGTGCCCAGGCCGCGTTGGACCTGCACGTTGGAAATCAGGCTGGTGAGGGCGGGGATGTTCACCCAGAACACCTCCTGGCTTTCAGCGTCGTTAAGGGTGATGCCGTTGAGGGTGACGTTGATTTGCGAGCCCTTGACGCCGCGGATTGTCATTGCGGAGTTGCCGAGGCCCGTTCCGCCTTCGTTGTAGGTGACAACCGAGGGGAGGAGGCTGAGCGTCATTGGAAGTGAGTTGATGGGGTTGGAGCTGCGGAGCTCCGATTTGTCCACGGATGTGTGGGTTACCGGTGTGGATGCCCCGGCCCTTGTGGCCGATACCACGGCTGAATCCAGCCGATCTTCGATGAATTCCTGCGCACCTGCGCATAGAGGCAGTGCCGCAAGCACTGCAATCAGTAAAAGTTTTTTCATAATCTTTCCTCCGGCGGTATGAACCGCATCAGGTTCTGCGGGTATGCTCTCAACCGGGCAATGCCCGATACCCCGATAATGTATATTATTTCTTTTTAAGTTTTACTTCATATAAGTGCGGCCAGTTCTTGCCGGTTAGGAAGATGCGGCCGTTGTCGTCGATGGCGATGCCGTTGAGGACATCGGTGGTGTTGGTGTATTCGGAGTGGGGGAGGAGGCCGGTACAGTCCACCCTGCCCTCTACGATGCCGGTTTCAGGGTTTACGATCACGATGTAGTCCTTCGTGTAGACGTTTGCCCAGATTTTTCCGTCAATCCATTCGAGTTCGTTCAGGTAGTAGACGGGGCGTTTGTTCATGGTTACTTTGAGGCGGCGCTGAACGTGAAGGTCCTTGTCCATGAAGAAGAGGGAGGAGGTGCCGTCGCTGGCGATGAGCTGCGTGCCGTCGGTGGTGAGGCCCCAGCCCTGGCGGCCGTAGCCTTTGGTGGCGTTGTACCGGAGAGAGTCTTTGTCGTACAGGAATACGACGTGGTTGGTCCAGGTGAGGACGTACAGCTGGTCGTCGAACACTACGGAGCCTTCGATGAAGTATGATTCGCCGATGTTCACGCTGGTTTCTGGCTCGCCGGTTTCGTAGTTCACTATCCGGAGGGAACTGGTGCCGTACTGGCCCGTGCTCTCGTACAATTTCCCGTTGTGGAAGAACAGTCCCTGGGTGTAGGCTTCGGTGTCGTGGGGGTAGGTGTTGAGTACCTCCAGACGGTACTCCTGCAGGGCGGGAGCTCCACAGGAAACGAGCAGGGTCAGAAGTAGTATGACGGATTTATTCATGATTCATAATGTCTTGAATGATAAGGCTTGCGATGGTGAGACCGAAAGCGGCGGTTACGGTGACGAGGCTGCCGTTGGGACGGCCTTCGTCGCCGTCTTTCCACTTGTTGGGGATGAGTTCGTCGCTGTACACGCAGGTGACGGGATTCACCGTGGTCACCTTGGTCTGGCGCATCTTTTTGCGGAGGGCGGAGCCCAGGGGGCAGCCGCGCACTTCCCAGAACTCGGAGACGCGGATGCGGGTGGGGTCCAGCTTGCAGGCGGCGCCCATCGACGAGAACATCCGGGCACTGCTGCGGCTTCCTTCCGCGATGAGGCTTATCTTGTCCTTGAGGGAGTCGATGGCATCGACAATATAGTCATAATCGCCAAGGCCGAAGACGTCGCCTTCATCCCTGTCGTAGCGGCGCTGGAGGGCGGTTACGCTGGCCTCCGGGTTGATGTCCAGGAGCCTTTCCCGGAGCACCTCCACCTTCGGTCGGCCGATGGTGCTGTACAGGGCCATCACCTGGCGGTTTACGTTGTGGGGGGCCACTGTGTCGTGGTCCACGATGGTGATGTTTCCCAAGCCGCTGCGGACGAGTGCTTCCGCACACCAGCCGCCTACGCCGCCCACGCCGAACAGAATCACGCGGGTGGAGCGCAGCCGCTGCATTACGGCATCTCCAAGCACCAGTTCTGCACGTTCAAGGTTCATCAGGCAGGGGAGAGTGTTCTCAGAAATTCTTTACGAAGTCCAGATCCTTCTTCAGGATTACCTTGGGCTCCATTGAGGCCACCTTCTGGAACAGCTTGTACTGGTAGGCGGGGCCCAGATACACGATGTGCTCGTGCTTGCCCTTGCGCCACCATTTGTAGAACCCCACAGGGTCCGTGTCGAACGGGATCCTGGCGAGGATGCTGGCAGAGTAGCCGGGGAAGTCTATGGTCATATTAAGGCCGGTGATGCGGCGGTAGTACTCGTAATCCGCCCTGCGGAGTTTTGACACCAGGGGAGTGAAAACTTCCAGCTGGTCCACCTTGAGCACTTTTTCACGGACTATCATCTTGTGGATGCGCACGGGTTCACGGGATACCCACTCCCCGACGCGGAGCGTCTCGGGAGTGCCGTCTTCACGCGGCAATGTGAGAAGGTCTTCCGAGAAGTAGACCTTTTCAGAATCCAGTGAATAGTCTTCCATAGCACGCAAATATAAGAATTTTTTTGTAAATTTGCGGCTGCTAAAACCTAAAACTTGAAAAAATGACCCAAAGAAAGAAGCGTTTGGGCGACCGTTGGGATGGATACCGCCTCCGCGGACTGGATCCGGTACACATTATGATGCCCTATATTTTCGGTCGCAGAACAGCAAACGAGGCAGTGCTTGGAGAAACGTTCGACCTTACTGAAGTCGACAAGTTCCTGGCAAAGAAGAATGCAGAAAATCCGGAATTCAAATATACCTGGTTCCACTTCATCACAGCGGCAATAGCAAAGGCCATCCTGCTGCGCCCCAAGATGAACTACTTCATCGCCGGCGGCCATTACTTCGAGCGCGACTCCATCCAGGTGGCCTTCAACGTGAAGCGCCAGTTCAGCGACGATGCCGAAGAGGCGATGGCTAAATTCGTCCTGGATCCCGAAGGCGGATCTCCCATCGACCAGGTCAACAGCTATGTGCACAAGGTGGTCACCACCGTGCGCGGAACATCGACCAAAATGGGCGTGGATGCAGCTCTGAAGGTGATCAGCTACCTTCCCAGGCCGCTCTTCCGTCTTATGGCGTGGAGCCTCAGGAAGATGGAGTACTACGGAATCTACCCCAAGAGCCTTGCGAAGGACGATCCCACATATTCCAGCGCCTACCTCACGAACCTGGGGTCGATCAAGATGAATGCCGACTATCACCACCTCTTCGACTGCGGAACCATCTCGTTCTTCGTCACCATCGGTGAAGTGAAGAAGATTCCGTATTTCAACGAGGACGGCACATTCGAACTCAGGAATTCGATTAAGATGGGCCTCACCATCGACGAGAGGATTGCCGATGGCTACTACTTCGCGAAGACCCTCCGCCTGGTGCGCAAGATCTTCCAGAATCCGGAGCTGCTGGACCTCCCTGCAGCCGAACCTATCGACATAGACTAAGATGAAATACGCAATGAACGATATCGCCGCCCCGTGGCTCAGCAGCTATGGGGAGGTTGCACCCAATCTGGACTACAGCGAGAAGACAATGTCCGAGGCGGTCCTTGACAGGGCTGCCATAGAGAAGGATTTTGCCGCCCTCACTTTCATGGGCAAGGCAACGAGTTACAACCGTCTCGCAAAGGAAATCGACCGTGTGGCCCGCAGTTTCCGGGCCCTTGGCATCCGCCCCGGCGTACGTGTCCTGGTATGCCTTCCCAATGTGCCCCAGGCCGTTTTCTGCCTTTACGGTCTTAACCGAATCGGCGCAATTCCCACGATGGTTCATCCGCTGAGCGCCGTTTCCGAACTCACGTTCTTTATGAACGAGGGAAGTTGCGACGTCGTGGTTACTCTTGACCAGTTCTACGGCAAGTTCCTGGAGGTACGCAGCCAGCGCCCCGTGAGCAAGATCGTGGTATGCCGCGTGTCCGACGAACTCAAGTTCCCCCTCAATATCGGCCAGAAACTCCTCACCGAAAGAAAATTCCCCAAGGTGCTCCCGGAGGATATCGTCTGGAAGGACTTTATGTCGATGGGGGAGAGCGTGACGGACGATTATGTGGCAAAGAAGGACTACCGCACAGAGGCCGTTGTTTTGTTCTCCGGCGGCACGACAGGTACCACCAAGGGTATAATGCTGTCCGACCTTAACTTCAACGCCCTGGCCTGGCAAACCGCCAATATGGCCAACGAGGAGGTTCGTCACTCCAAGATGCTGGCCGCTATGCCCGTGTTCCACGGCTTCGGCTTGGGCGTGTGCATCCACACCCTTATGTTCATCGGCGGAACCTCCATCCTGGTGCCCCGTTTCAACGTGAAGAGCTACGCCAACCTCATCCGCAAGACCAAGCCCAACTACATTGCCGGCGTGCCCACCCTGTTCGAGGCCATCACCCGCAACCGCTATCTGGACGGGGCCGATCTGAGCTGCCTGCGCGGCGTATTCTCCGGCGGCGACTCGCTCACCATCGAACTGAAGAAGAAGTTTGACGCCTTCCTCAAGGAGCATAATGCGCGTGTCCGCGTCCGCGAGGGCTACGGCACCACTGAGTGCGTCACGGCCTGCTGCCTTACTCCTTATAATAAGGAGAAGGAGGGCTCCATCGGCATTCCTTTCCCGGATACTTATTTCAAGATCTGCAAGCCCGGCACCTGCGATGAGCTTCCTTACGGCGAAGAGGGTGAGATCTGCCTCACCGGCCCGTCGATGATGATAGGCTACATCGGCCACGAGCAGGAGAATAAGGACACCATGCGCGTGCACGAAGACGGCCACACCTGGCTCCACACCGGCGACCTTGGAAAGATGGACGACGAAGGCTTCATCTACTTCAAGCAACGCATCAAGAGAATGATCGTAACTAGCGGATACAATGTGTATCCCTCGCAGCTCGAAAATATCATCGAGGGTCATCCTGCTGTGCAGCGCAGCTGCGTCATCGGCATAAAGGACCCCCTGAAGATGCAGAAGGTTAAGGCCTTCATCGTGCTCCGCGACGGCTTCACCGCAACCCCCGAAATGGAGGAGGAAATCCGCGCCTACTGCAAGAAGCACATCGCCAAATATGCGCTTCCCGCCCAGTACGAGTTCCGCGACTCACTCCCCACAACCCTCGTCGGCAAAGTGGCTTACACAAAGCTTGAGGAAGAGGAAGCCGCGAAGCAGTAGGGTAAAGTTCCACTTTTCCAAAATAGTTTTTCATAAATAATTTCACTTTTCCAAAAGTGTTTCGTATCTTTGCCGTGTAAAAGGAAAAGATATGGAACTGACTGACCTTCGTCCCATCGTGGACTTCTATCACAGCAAACTTGCCCAGGTTACGCTAACATTCAAGCGCTACCTATATCCCCAAATCAACTGGGATTCCCGCGTGATTGGCATAAAGGGAGAGCGTGGCGTGGGCAAAACAACTATGCTGCTGCAGCGCATCAAGGAGAAGTACGCCAACCCGGACGACACCTTCTATATGTCCCTGGACCACTACTGGTTCAAGACGCACACGCTGCAGGATGTGGTCACATTGCTCTACAACAGGGGCATCACGGAACTGTACATAGACGAGGTGCACAAGTATGAGGGCTGGAGCGGTATCTTGAAGAACCTCGTTGACCAACACGCAGATTTGCGCATCGTCTATACAGGATCGTCCCTGTTGGAGATAGACAACTCCAAGGTGGATATGTCCCGCAGGCAGACACCATACACATTGAAGGGGATGTCCTTCCGCGAATACCTGGAGTATGAAGGCATCTTGAAGATGGATGCCATCCCTCTTGAGACGCTTCTTTCCTCACACGTTTCCATCGCAATGGATATTGTTCCCAAAACGAAGGTGTTAAAACACTTTGAGACGTATCTTCACAACGGCGTTTATCCTTTCTACAAAGAGGCAGGGACCGATTTTCTGATTCGCCTAAAGGAGGTTGTGAACACAGTTATTGAAAGTGATCTGCCGGCCGTGGAGAAGATTACCTACGAAACCATTGAGAAGTGCAAGAAACTCTTTATGATAATTGCGGAAAATGTGCCGCTGAAACCTAATATAGAGCGCCTTGCAGCTTCGCTTGGTACCACCAGGGACACGCTGCTGAGCATTCTTTACAGTTTGGACAAGGCTGAGGTTCTGGAGCTGCTCACAGTTCAGCTCAAAAGTTACAAGAAACTGTTGAAACCGGAAAAGATATACCTTGGAAACACCAATTTGATGTACGCTTTCACACCCCAGATCACAGTGGGTACTTTGCGTGAGTCTTTCTTTATTGACCAGCTCTCGGCCGTGAGTACTGTCCAGATGCCGGAAAAGGGAGATTTCCTCGTTGGTGAAAAGTATCTTTTCGAGGTCGGCGGTCCAGGTAAGGACTTTGAGCAGATTTACGGCATCCCGGACAGTTACCTGGCTTTGGATGGCATTGAGACAGGATACGGTGCCAGTATCCCGCTATGGATGTTCGGTTTTCTGTACTGATTCTTGCATTATTATTTGTTCTGCAACCTATTTGATTTGGAAGAACCTTTTCGTATATTTGTAAACTTTAGAAAACCACATTGTATGAAAAGTACTCTTTCTCTGTTTATCGCTGCGGCGGCGCTTTGCCTGAGCTTCTGGGGTTGTGACCTTCTGGAAGGCTTCGGCGGCGGATATTCCGACAAATGGGCCGGTCTCGTGAATGAGACCAGCCACGAGGTTCAGGTGGACAGGAACACCCTCACTTACGGTGAGCACAGCTATACCGTTTCCGGATCCGTGGACTATGACTTCGAGCCCGGCTATTATGACCAGCAGATCACAGCAACCGTGGAGTTTACCAATATCCCTTCCGGCTATACGGAGTTCAAGGCGGTATATGAGAATCTCCTTGGCAAGAGCCTGCAGGGAACCGCGGCAATGGTGCCGATGGCTATGGAGATTTACGGTCGCAATGCATCCACCGGAGAAAGGTGCTTCAAACTGCTGTGCAAGGACGATGCAACCGTGAGCGGTATCATCCGCATCCTGAAAACCAAATTCCCCAGGAGCGCGGAGGATGAGAAGGACAAATATTTCCAGCGTTACCTGCCTGCCGCCCTTCTGGACGGAGCCGACTATGAAACCGCATACAACAACCTCACATACCCGTATGTGGTAAACTGCGGTGCTGCGGCAACGCTTCCCCAGGAAACCAAGATGAGCCCTTACGGCACAGTATATTATACCTATATCTTTGCCGACGGCTGGGACTCCCACAACCGCGGCGTGGACATCTTCCTGCCGAAGGGGGAAACCCTTTTCAAGGTTCAGGGATGTTCCTCCTGTTACACCCAGTGTAAAGACATTTTCGGAGGTCCCTGGCAGGGCTTGAAATGATTAAGGTATTATTGGTCGATATAGCGGGCGTGTACCGGCCCCAGGGCCTTACCTCCCGGATGGAGGAGGCCGGGGTGCCTTTCGAGGCGGCCGATGTCGAGGGGATTGAAGGCACGCACTGCTATTGCGACGGGGAAGCGGAGAAGGAGATATTGAAGGCGCTGGACAGGGTCGATGACTGTAAGCTGCGCTTCATCGGCAGCGGGGACTACCACTACCTCAGCTGCCTGCTGGCTCAGGGGATTAAGGAGCCTTTCAGCCTGGTGCTGATGGACCACCATCCGGACAACCAGGCGCCTGCGCTGGGAAACGTGCTCAGCTGCGGCGGATGGGTGAACGACCTCAAGGCCCGCTGCCCGGCGCTGGAGGATGTGCTCACGATCGGCCCGGGAGGATGCCCGCAGGACATTCCGGAAGGCTGGCTGGAAAGCCACGGGAACGTGTACGTGTCGCTGGACAAGGACATAATGCTGCCGCAGTATGCGGTGACGGGATGGACGCAGGGAAAGCACACGTTGGAGGATGTGAAGGGGATGCTGGGAAAACTCGCGGGCGCCAACGTGCTGGCGGTGGATATTTGCGGGGAATGCGCGCCGGATGCCTGCCAGGCGGTGAACCTGGAAACGAACATTGAACTATTGAACCACATAATAAAAACACTAAATGTCTGAAGACTTGAAACTGACTTGCCTGTATCCCTGCCATATGCAGCTCCAGGCCAAGATGAGCCCCTTCGCGGGGTTTATGATGCCCATCCAGTACTCCTCCATCACACAGGAGCACCTGGCCGTAAGGAACAAGGTGGGTATGTTCGATGTCTCCCATATGGGCGAGATTTTCATTGAGGGCCCCGGCGCGGAGGCTTTCGTGAACCACATCTTTACGAACGAGGTTCGCGGAATGGCTCCCGGCAGCATCCTCTACGGAATGATGTGCTATCCGGACGGAGGCGTCGTGGACGACCTTCTCGTGTACAAGGAGTTCGCTCCGGAGCATTTCCTGCTGGTTGTGAACGCAGCCAACATCGACAAGGATTTTGCCTGGATGAAGGACAATGCCGCGGGCTTCGACTGCACCCTCAAGAATGACTCGGAGCTCTGGGGCCAGATTGCCGTCCAGGGCCCGGAGGCGGAGAAGGTGGTGGTCGATGTGCTCGGCTACGCCCAGGCCCGTGACCTTGGCTTTTACACCTTCTGCGATGCGAACTATAAGGGCTCGCGCCTGATCCTGAGCCGCACCGGCTATACCGGGGAGGACGGCTTCGAACTGTACTGCACCCCGGAGAACACCGTGGAAATCTGGAAGAGGCTGCTGGCCGCGGGTGTGGAGCCCTGCGGACTCGGCTGCCGCGACACACTCCGCTTTGAGGCCGGTCTGCCCCTGTACGGGGACGAACTGAGCCCGGAGATCAGCCCGGTGATGGCCGGACTGTCGATGTTCTGCAAACTGGACAAGGACTTCATCGGCAAGGAAGCCCTCGTGGCCCAGAAGGCGGGGGAGATAGAGCGCAAGCTCGTCGGCATAGAAATAGAGGACAGGGCCATTCCGCGCGCCGGATATCCCGTCGTCAATATGGAAGGGGAAGAGGTTGGAGTGGTCACCACCGGCTATCATTCGATTTCGCTGGACACCAGCATCTGCTTCGCCCTGGTGAAGAAAGAATACTCGGCCCTGGATACGCCTCTGCAGATCTGCATCCGCAAGAAAGTATTTCCCGGCAAGGTTGTGAAAAAACGTTTCTATAAAACTAATTACAAAAAATAATAACACTATGTCAAAGATTATGGAAGGACTCCTCTACAGCGAGTCACACGAATGGGTTAAAGTTGAAGGAAACATTGCGGTGATCGGCGTTTCCGACTTTGCACAGAAGGAAATGGGCGACATCACCTACGTTGATATGCCGGAGGTCGATGACGAAGTCGCAGCGGGCGAGGAATTCGGCGCCCTTGAGAGCGTGAAGGCCGCATCGGACCTCATCGCCCCGGTGAGCGGCGTTGTCGTGGAAGTGAATTCTGAGCTGGAGGACGCCCCGGAGGCCATCAACGAGGATGCCTTCGCCGCCTGGATCATCAAAGTGGAAATGTCGGACAAGTCGGAGCTGGACGCCCTTATGGACGCAGCCGCCTATAAAACTCATATCGGCGAATAATGTTCCCTTATTTCCCCCATACTAAGGCCGATGTGGAGGCAATGCTTTCCCGCATCGGGGTGGAGAAGTTGGAGGACCTTTATGCCGATGTCCCCTCCGAGTTCATCCACAGGGGTGCGTACAACCTTCCGCCCGCAAAGAGCGAGGAGGAAATCCGTACCTGGTTCGAGGCCCTGGAGTCGATGAATGCCCGCCTGAAGGTGTTCGCCGGCGCAGGTGCCTATGACCACTACACCCCTTCGGTCATCCCTTATCTCTGTTCACGTTCGGAGTTCCTCACGGCATACACTCCGTACCAGTGCGAGATTTCCCAGGGCACGCTGCGCTACATCTTCGAGTATCAGAGCATGATATGCGCGCTCACCGGCCTTGACGCATCAAATGCATCTATGTACGACGGCCCCACGGCCGCCGCGGAGGCGATGATGATGTGTATGGCCTCTACGCGCAAGAAGACCCGTGTACTGCTTTCCAAGACCCTGCTGCCGCACGTGGTGGCTGTAGTTGAGACATACGCAAAGTTCCACGGCGTGGAGCTGGGCTATGTGGAGGCGGCCGACGGACAGACGTCGCTGGCATCTTTGAAGGCGGCTTTGGCTGCCGAGGATGTCGCAGGCGTGATCGTGCCCTCCGTCAACCGCTATGGCATAGTGGAGGACCACAGCGGTTTTGCCGATCTGATTCACGACCAGAAGGCCCTTCTGGTGGAGTACTGCGATCCTTCCGCACTTGCCGTGGTGGCATCTCCCGCAGAATGGGGTGCCGATATCGCCGTTGGTGACGGCCAGCCCCTAGGCCTGCCCCTGAGCTATGGCGGCCCGTACGTGGGCTTTATGGCCGTAAAGAAGGACTATCTGCGCAAGATGCCCGGCCGCATCGTGGGCCAGACCGTGGACAAGGAAGGCCGCAGGGCCTTCGTGCTCACGCTCCAGGCGCGCGAGCAACATATCAAGCGCGAAAAGGCAACGTCCAACATCTGCTCCAATGAATCGCTGATGGCCCTGTGGGTAACGATTTACCTGTCCCTTATGGGCCCGGACGGCCTCAAGAAGGTGAACGAGATCAGTTCGGACGGTGCGCATTACCTGCATCTCCAGCTTCTCAAGACCGGAAAGTTCAAGGAAGTGTTCCCGGGTAAGCCGTTCCTCAAGGAATTCGTGCTGGAGCCCGTGGGCGAAAGTGCCGCCGCCCTGCACGAGCGGCTGGCTGCCGCCGGCTTCTTCGCCGCCCTTCCCACCGAGGAAGGCTATGTGAGCTTCTGTGTAACCGAAAAGAGAACCATCGACGAGGTGGACGCTCTTGTAAAAGCAGTGGAGGGATAGGCTATGAAGTACTACGACAAACTCATATTCGAGCTCTCAAAGAGCGGCCGAATCGGCTATTCCCTTCCTGTCGATGCCTTCCCGGCAGCCCCCGCGCTGCCCTCCGGCGTGAGCCGGAAATCGGCCCTCGTGCTTCCCCAGGTGAGCGAACCGGAGGTGGTGCGCCACTACACGATGCTCTCGCAGATGAACTTCGGCGTGGACACCGGCTTCTATCCGCTTGGGTCCTGCACCATGAAGTACAACCCCAAGATCAATGAGGAGGTTGCCGCGATGAAGGGCTTCCAGGGCCTGCATCCGCTTATGTCCGATGCCCTTGTCCCCGGCGCCCGAAAGGTGTACGAGGCTATGAACTCGTTCCTGGCGGAGATTACCGGCCTGGCGGAATTCACCTTCCAGCCCTGCGCCGGCGCCCACGGCGAGCTCACCGGCCTTATGGTGATGCGCTCCTATCACTGGTCCCGCGGGGACTATGCGCGCACCAAGGTTATTGTGCCGGACAGCGCGCACGGCACCAACCCTGCCTCCGCCGCAGTCTGCGGCCTGCAGGTGGTGGAAGTGAAGTCGCTGGAGAACGGCCGCATCGACGTGGAGGCGTTGAAGGGTCTTCTTGGCCCGGATATCGCCGGTATCATGATGACCAATCCCAATACGCTTGGCCTCTTCGAAACCCAGATCAAGGAGATCGCCTCGCTGGTTCACGGCTGCGGCGGCCTGCTGTACTATGACGGCGCCAATATGAACCCTCTGATGGGTGTTGTGCGTCCCGGCGATATGGGCTTCGACATAATGCACCTTAACCTGCACAAGACCTTCTCCACCCCTCACGGCGGCGGCGGCCCCGGCAGCGGTCCTGTTGGCGTGGCGGAACACTTGAGGCCTTGTTTGAAGGAACTTAAGGTGTCCGGTTTCAACGGCAACTTCGGCGTCATCCTGCGCGCCTGCGCATACATACTGATGCTTGGCAAGGAGAACCTCCGCAAGGTGGGCGAGTACTCTGTCCTTAGCGCCAACTATATAAAGGAATGTCTCAAGGACGTGTACAAACTCCCCATCGAGGGCGTCTGCAAGCATGAATTCGTGTTCGACGGCCTGGTGAACGACGGCGCCCGCGAAGACGTTCCCGGAGCCACCACGCTGGACGTTGCAAAGCGCCTTCTGGACTTCGGCTTCCACGCTCCCACCATCTACTTCCCGCTCCTGTTCCACCAGGCCCTTATGATCGAGCCCACGGAAACCGAGAGCAAGGAAACGATAGATGCGTTTGTTGACGTGATGCGTGTGATTGCTACAGAGGCGTCTGCTGATCCTATGCTGCTGCACGACGCTCCCCACTGCGCTCCCATCTCCCGCCCGGATGAAACCACGGCGGCACGAAATCCTGTTCTGAAATGGCAAGACTCATTATCATAGGAGCCGGCCCCGGCGGATACGAAACCGCCGTGGAGGCCGCTGCAAAAGGTTTGGAAGTAACCCTCGTTACGGACGGTCCGCTTGGCGGCACCTGCCTTAACGAGGGCTGCATCCCCACCAAGGCGCTGTGCCGCACTGCCGCCCTGTACGACGATATCGCCAGGGCAGGGGAGTTCGGTATCAATGTTTCCGCACCGTCACTGGATTTGGCTGCCGCAATGGCCCGCAAGGATGCTGTCGTGGAACAGTTGCGTGGCGGAGTTGCAATGCTCCTGAAGAAGGTTAATGTGGTTGAAGGCAGGGCGTCCCTCGTGGATGCACATACCGTCTGCGTTAACGGTGAGAGCTATGAGGCCGATTATATCATCCTCGCCACCGGCTCGGTTTCGGCCAGCCTTCCCATCGAGGGGGCGGAGCTATGCGTCACTTCGCGTGAGGTGCTTGAGCTGACCTCGGTGCCGCCCTCGATGGTGGTTATCGGCGGAGGTGTCATCGGCCTTGAACTGGCATCAGTCTACCGCAGCTTCGGTAGTGAGGTAACTGTGGTTGAGTACTGCAAGAACATACTTCCGCGATTCGACGACGATATCTCCAAGAGGCTCAAACAGAGCCTTGTAAAGCGTGGCATCAGAATAGAAACTTCAGCTCAGGTGCAAGCGGTTCGCAAGGATGGTGACGGGTATGTCGTGAACTATCTGCAGAAGGAAAAGGAGTGTTCGGTTTCCGGCTCAATGGTGCTTATGGCCGTCGGCCGCAGGCCCAATACGGACTCCCTGAACCTGGCCGACCTGGGCATCGAGTTCAGCCGCAGGGGAGTGGCGGTTAACGGGTATATGCAAACCAACGTCCCATCGGTTTATGCGATAGGCGATTTGGTTGGAGGAATGATGCTGGCCCACGCGGCCACCTTCCACGGCAAGAGGGCATTAGCGCATATCCTGGCGGGTCAGCCCTCCTCCGGCGCCGTCGACGGCATCGACCTATCCCTGGTCCCCGCTGCCGTCTTCACTTCCCCCGAAGCCGGTTGCATCGGCCTCACGGAAACGGAATGCGAAGGCCGCGACATCCAGGTGCTCAAGTCCTTCTTCCGTGCCAACGGCAAAGCCATCGCAATGGGCGAACCGGACGGCTTCTGCAAAATGATTGTCGATTCTGCTGACGGCCGTATCCTCGGCTGCCACATGTTCGGCGCAGAGAGCTCCATCCTCATCCAGGAAATCTCCTCCCTGATGGCCCTCCACGCCACCCTCCCGCAGTTCCGCTCCATCATCCACGCCCATCCCACCCTCTCCGAAGTGCTTCAGTCGCTCGCGTAGCTCGCGAGCGTAAACTGCAACTCGCTGTGTATCAGGGACTTGTAAGTATTAAATGCGGCATCTTGCCGCATTTAATATTTGTATCTCGTTGTGTATCAATCACATCCATTTTACGCATTATTTCCGATTTTTTTCGTACATTTGCACTCCGGTTAGTAGTTTCTAATGAAGGAAAGGGATATCATATCTGTACTTAAGGGTTTTCAGAAGCCGATGCTGGAGGATATTTGTTAT
Organism: Bacteroidales bacterium; assembly: GCA_024689525.1. The sequence goes on along the minus strand of JAILDI010000109.1, from coordinate 16,208 downwards.
CTTCTGGGGTCGGAGGCTTCGTATCGTCCCCGGAAGAAGGATATGGCGGAGGCGCTGGGCGAGTATCTGCACGGGAAGCCGCGCAGGTGGCTCAACTGTTTGCTGGAGAGGGATCTCAGGTTGCTGAAGACTCTTGTAGCAGGCGGGCCGGAGAAGGTGCAGTTCATCGAACTGGGTCACTATCACTCGCTTCTTGAGGTGAGCGGTCTGGTGGAAGTTACGGACGATGAACAGCGGTTCCAGCAGGTAACCCTGCCGCGTGAGGTATACGATATCGTTGCCCCTTATGTCGATGAAGCTATCGAGAAAGGCGAAAAGAGCGGACGCTTCGAGTTCGAGCGTGCTGCGCTGGGATTCCTTAACCTTTACGGGAGGGTGGACGTGCAGGTGTTCCTGGACTTCATCCAGGAGTGGTGCGATGCCGGTTACGGCCCAGGCCTCAAGCGCCTGCTTGTGCAGGTGCAGGACAGCCCGCTCATCAAGATGTGCCGTTTCACCGACGAATATGGCGACTACATGCTCAGCCCTTGTGTGGACAATCTGCCCAAACTTGTGGAGGACCGCAAGAGCTTCGGTTTCGAAAGCGAGCAGCTTAAGAAACTCCCCGTGGAAGCCGCAATCGAGGCGGGGGAGGGCGCTCCTTTCTTCACCCTTCAGTTGGAGACTCCGGAAGGCAAGGCCCTGGTGGAAATGCTCAGGAGCATCGGCTATGAGGGCTCTGAACTCACCCGCATCGAACACGAGATCTGGCTGGACGCCCAGGCCGAAGAAGGCGGGGACCTCATTTACGATTCCGTGTACGCCAAGGACGAAGCCATCCGCTCGGACTCTGAGTTCATGCGCTGCCTCCAGGTGATTGCCGATTATGCCAACTCGATTCCGCTCTGGCGTCTGTGCGGATACAGTGCGGCTGATGAGAATATGGTGATATTTTTCCTGCCGGACGAATTCCAGAACCCGGTGACCCCGGAGGAGACCGAATCAAGCGCCCCCACCTGGAATATGCCCCGCCCCACGGTGAGCGAGGGATACACGCAGGCCGCCGAAGACCAGATTCCGGAAAACCTGCTTAAACTCCTCCCCGGGGGATTCCCCTTCGGAATGGCCGTGCCGCCTGCAGCGCCGGACGACCCCTGCCCTTGCGGCAGCGGCCTGCGCTACAAACACTGTCACGGTAAAATCAGGAACTAATAGCGCTGGATGCCTTTTTCAGCCATGAAAGCCTCCACTGTGGATGTGCTTTCAAAGCGGGCTGTGCCTTCCAGATACACCTTAACGGTGAAGCCGATCTCAAGGCTTATGGCGTAGAGATTCTTGAGCGTCTCAAGCACGCAATATTCCGCTGCGATGCCGCATACGACTACCTCGTCGCCGGGTTCGAAGAGATCCTGGTTTTTGGGGTCGAAGCCCACGAAGGCGCCGTACTCTTCCGGACCCTGCACACAACCCTTCAAGATGAAACGCACACGCTCTTCCTCCAGCCCGGCCAGTGCTCCCGGATGCAGGGCCGCACCGGCAGTGTGATGCACGCAGTGCACGGGCCACGGGCCGCCCTGCTCCTTGAATGAGCAGTGGTTCAGAGGGTGCCAGTCCAGGGTGAAGTACACAAGGTCGAACTCTCCCTTCACTTTGTCGATTTCGGGGATAACCAGTTCTGATTCCGGCACGGGAAGGCTGCCGTGAATGAAGTCGTGCTGCAGGTCAACTGCGAGTAAAATCTTTCTTGCCATTGGGTAAATCTTGCTTTTTCCTTGCAAATATAATAAATTTGCAGACATAAAAAGAATAGAAATGAGGAAGACCATCATTACTCTTGCCGCACTTCTGATGTGCATCGCCGCCTTCTGCCAGAACGGCTACAAGAAGGCCAGTTTCACCTATGGCGGAGTAACCCTTCCGTACCGCTATCTGGAGCCGCAAGTGCAGCAGAACGAGTGCTATCCCCTCGTCCTTTTCCTTCACGGAGCAGGGGAGAGGGGCAATGACAACCAGGCCCAGCTAACCCACGGCAGCGACCTTTTCCTCAATAAAGCCAAAGAGTTCCCGGCATATGTGGTGTTCCCGCAGTGCCCTAAAGAAGGCTACTGGGCCTATAGCTCCAGGCCGGCATCCTTCGACCCGCACATGATGCCGGAATCCTGCCCCGAGACCCCTGAAATCGAGGCCGTAATGGCTCTGGTCGATTATTTCATCGCGAATAAGAATGTCGACACCTCCCGCCTTTACCTGGTCGGACTGTCGATGGGGGCGATGGCAATCTACGACATCCTCATCCGCTATCCCAACCGCTTTGCCGCGGCGGAGCCCATCTGCGGCACGGTGAATCCCGCCCGCCTCGGCGGCAACATCGTTACAAGCATCCGCATCTTCCACGGCGACGTGGACAATGTGGTCCCGGTGGAAGCCTCCCGCGAGGCATACGCAACCCTGGACTGGATGGGGGTCGATGTCGAATATATTGAGTACCCCGGCGTGAATCACGGAGCCTGGGTGCCTGCATTCCAAAGGGACGATTTCCTGTCCTGGCTTTTCTCCCATAGCCTATGATACTGGAGTGGATACTGTTGTCCGTTGCACTTGCAATGGACTGCTTCACGGTGAGCGTGGTTGCCGGTATGCTTTGCCGGAAGAAACGCGAACCGCGCATTATGCTCTCCCTCGCATTCTGGTTCGGCCTCTTCCAGGCTGCGATGCCTTTCCTGGGCTGGCTGCTCACCAGCAGATTCGAGCAATATCTCGAGGCCGTGGACCACTGGGTAGCCTTCGGAATGCTTGCCCTCATCGGCGGTAAAATGCTGTGGGACGGCATCAAGGGAGAGGAAGAGGGCGGCATCAATCCCCGGCACTTCTGGAGCCGTATCGTCCTTGCCGTGGCAACCAGCATCGACGCGCTGGCAATCGGCATAACCTTCGCCTGCGACGGCTATAATTCCGTGTCGATGCTATGGGCGCCGCTGGGCATCATCGGCATAGGTTCATTCTTATTCTCGATTGCCGGCTATCTCATCGGCCACCGTTTCGGCAGCGCCGTGAACAAAAAAATCCGCCCTTCGATTCTGGGCGGATTGATTCTGATCGGGATCGGGATTAAAATCCTTATCGAGCACCTGGGCTAGAAGCGGTAGCGGGCACCTACCGAGAGTATTCCCGAGGGCATCGTGATGAAGGGGATCCTGCCGGTATTGTGAGGGTCGATGCCGAAATAGGCCTTGGCATTTACCAGTACATCGACATTCTGATGCACGCGGAAGTAGTTGTAGAAACTTCCGGCAGCATAGGCGCTGTTATTGGCGCCCTGCTGGGTAGTGATCATAAAGCCAAGTTCCGGGCTGAGCACCGGCGTCCAAATGCCGATGCGCTCCTTCTTTCCAACGACATTCCACAGGAAACCTGCGCCGATGAGATTGTCGCTGAAGCTGCGGCTTCCGTCGAAGATGGCCACGTTTGTGTAGTTGATGCTAACGCCAACGCTCTTGTTGAACCATTTTCCGGCGCTCACCTCAAATGAGTTGCCGATTCCTGCGGAAAGATTCAGCGCCAGTCCGTCGGCCGCCTGGACATAAGTGTTGTTCCAGAAGCTGGCTTTGACGGCAGTGGTGTCATTGGTTTGCTCAACAACTTCCTCCTGGGCAAATGCCACAGTAAGTCCTGCAAGCAGCAGGATGCACGATAAGAAATTTTTTTTCATAGTTTAATGTGAGATTGCATAGGTAATGGTGGCCACTCCGCGGATCTTCTTAACGGAGGGGTTGTCGTCCTTGGATTCGATGGAGAACTGGCCCTGGTCGGCGGTGATAACCTTGCCCAGACGGCTGCCGTAATTGCTGACAAACTGCGTTGCAGTCTGCTTTGCATTGGCGATTGCCTCCTCGATCATTTCCTGCTTGATGGTCTGGAAACCGGTGTACTGGTAGTTCAGCGAGTTGTATCCGCCCAGGGCGATGCCCTTTGCCAGAAGGTCTCCCTGCTTCATCACAAGAGCCTGCACCTTTGCCACGTCGGTGGAGGTTACGCTGATCTGCGTGGTGAGCTTGTAGTTGAAGGGAATGTACTCGTTGGACCAGCGGTTGGCTATGCGGTCTTCCACGTCCGGGGGAAGGATGGAGATTTCATCATCCGTGATTCCGTTGGCCTTGAAGAAGGCAACGACAATATTGTTGGTGTTCTGAATGTCATTGTACAGGGTGGGGAGGGTGTTGCCGGTTACGTAAGTGGATAAACTCCAGGTGACCAGGTTGGCGTCTACCTCTCTCTCGCACAGGCCCTTGACGGTAACCTTGCGGTCCTTGTTGATGAAATCGTCGATTCCAGCCTTAAGCACAAAGCCGAAAACGATCAGGCACAAGCCCAGGATTGCGGCTGCAATAATCTTTGTATCTTTCATAATAACTAGAATTTTGCAGCGCAAATATACAAAAAAAATGCCTTTGTTGCTACTGGATTGCGCTAGACCTTTGGGCAAGATTTGAAATAGCCCGGGCGGCAAGCCAAGCGCTGGACCACGCAGCCTGCAAATTGAATCCTCCCGTTATCGCATCCACATCAAGAATCTCTCCGGCAAAGTAAAGGCCGGGGAGGTTTTTGCTTTGTAAGGATGATGGGTCGATGGCGGAGAGGTCGATGCCGCCGGCGGTGACGAACTCGTCGCGGAAGTGGCTGCGGCCGTCGATGCGGCTGGGGGTGGCCGTGAGCATAGCCACGAGGCGGGCCAGGCCCTTGCTGCCCAGTTCGCCGCGGCGGATATCGTCGCGCAGGCCGGCAAGGCCGATGATGTATTGCCAGAGCCGCAGCGGGAGCCGGAAGGGGGCCGATGAGGACAGGAGTTTCTGCCGGCCGTCCGACAGGAACGTCTTCAGTTCCGCTTCAACTTCTGCTTGAGGCAGCGCCGTCCAATTGATTGAGAGCGGGGCGTTGTAGCCGTTGTCGTGCAGGTAGCGGGCGGCGTATGACGACAGCCTGAGGACGGCGGGGCCGCTGAGGCCCCAGTCCGTGATGAGCAGCTGGCCCTGGGAACGGAAACCGCTGCCGGGGATGGCCAGCTGGGCCGGGACGACCAGGCCCATAAGCGCACGGAGCGCCGGTTCGTTCACCGTGAATGTGAACAGCGAGGGCACGCACGGCACCCACGGGATGTCCAGGCCATCAAGAAGGGGCAGGCCGCGGGGAGCGCCGCCAACGGTGATGAGGACGGCATCGGCCATTGCGGAGGAGCCATCGGCAAAGCCAAGGCGCCAGGCCTCGCTGGAGCGGCTCAGAGAGACGGCTTTCTTGCCGCAATGGAGATGAACGCCCGCATCGGACATAGCCCTGGACAGGATACGGACGATTTCCATCGCGTCCTGGGAGGCAGGGAAAACGCAGCCGTCAGGCTCCGTGACAAAACCGCGGACGCCGGCTTCCATGAACCAGCGCAGGGTATCCTCCGGGGAAAACTCCTTGAGGGCGCGCTTCATCAGGCGGGCGCCGCGGGGATAGGCCTCATCCACGGAGCGGAGGTGCTCAAAGGAGTTAGTGATGTTGCAACGGCCGCCGCCGGTGATGGCGAGCTTGGCCATAGGCCGGGACGCGGCTTCGTACACGTCCACCTGAGCGCCGCGGATGTTGGCTGCTGCAAAGCATCCCGCGGCTCCGGCACCTATGATTGCTACTTTCGTCATCGACACAAATATACATATTATCGGCCACTGATGCAAAGGGGCTTGCATAATAGCGCAGGATACATTATTTTTGCGATATGAAAAAGTGCATCATTTCCATCGTCCTGACGCTTGCCGCCCTTTCGGCATGGGCCCAGGATTTTGCTCACACGCCATATTTCTACACTGGTCGCCGGGAGCTCAGGCTGTCGATGATCGACAATATCTGCTTCGGATTCACCCAGCCGTCGGCAAGCAACATCAATATCTGCGGGGCCGATTTCATCGGCAATACAGCCTTATTGAGAAACCGCGAATTCTCCTTCAACGTGGTTAATCTGGAGTATGTGCTCTTTCGCGGAGGGAGCATCGGCATTGGTATGGATCTGCACTGGAGCAACTACAGGATGAACAAATCCTGCTACTGGGAGCCGTACGACTATGACTGCGTGCGGGTATCGGACCCTGCCGGTACATATAATAAGGTCAGGAATTCCGTCCTGCGGGTGATGAGTTTCGACATCCCCTTTGACTTTACGCAGCAAATCGGCCCCGTCGGCCTCACTGTCGGCATATCCGGCGAAATCAACCTTCCCGCCATATCCCGCTTCAAGGGGGTTGATACGGCCGGCGAAACCGTGAAGTTCCGCAATACTTCCATCTCCACGGAAGTGCTCACGGCCAACGTCCACGCCGCCCTCACCGTCTACGGCATCGGCATGTACGTGAAATATCGTCCCGTCGCTCAGTTCACGCCCGATTCCGGTCCGGTTTTCACTTCCTGGTCGGCGGGAATCATTCTGAAGTAACTGTTCCCAAAGGTCCATTGCCTGGCACCTTTGGGCGCACTTGAGCAGTGTGTGTGTTACTCCCCGATGTACTCCAGGATCTCCTTGAGGGCTGAGCTGTGGCCCAGGGTTTCGTCGATGACGAGAACCTGGCCTTTGTAGTGACGCGCCTTGAAGGAGATTTCCAGGGGGTTGAAGCCGGGGGAGAGGAGCATTAGGCCCGCTACTTTGCGGGGGTTGTCGAAGGTGTAGGTGCAGGCTGCGTGGCAGCCGCTGCCTTCGCCCAGGATGTACACGCGGGAGGCGTCCACGTAGCGCAGGGCGCCCACCTGCTTCACCACTTCCTTCAGCTCTTTCTCCTTGGTTTTCATATCCTGCGACGTGAAGTCGAAGCAGTACGCCACGATGCCATGCGAGGCAATCTCGCGGCACCACGGCGTGCCGTATTCCACATTCTGGCAGTACACCACCGCAGGCTTAAGCACCTTGGTGGTATCTGCATCCAGATGGAATACCCGGCCGTCAATCACCCTGTCCTTGATGTAGAAGCCAAGGGGCTCGGAGGCTACTTTCACCCCGTTTTCCCCCTTGATTTCATCCTGGTTCGACGGGCCTTTCCTGAAAACGAGAAGCCCGCCTATGCCAAGCAGTATCACCACGAACAGGCCGCCCAGGACCTGAAGGACCTTCTTCATAAGCCTGAATTATTTTGCCTTGCCCTGGTTTGCCACGGCGTTCATCTTGGCGGCGATGGCCTCCTGGTCGCCCAGGAAGTAGTCCTTCACCAGATTGCCCTTCTCGTCGAATTCGAACACGTAGGGAACTGCGGTGGGGAGGTTAAGGCTGATGATATCCTCGTCGGAGATGTTCTTGAGGTACTTGATGATGCCGCGCAGGGAGTTGCCGTGGGCCACCACAATCAGGTTGTCCTCTGTCTGGAGGTTGGGGAAGATGACTTCCTTCCAGTAGGGAACGGCACGGGCGATGGCGTCCTTAAGGGATTCGGTGCGGGGAATGTCGCTGTCGGCCAGGGCTGCATAGCGGGGGTCGAACTTGGGGTTGCGCTCGTCGTCCTCGCCCAGGGGCAGGGGAGCCACGTCATAGCTGCGGCGCCAGATCTTCACCTGTGCATCGCCGTACTTCTCCGCGGTTTCCGCCTTGTTCAGGCCCTGCAGGTTGCCGTAGTGCTTTTCGTTGAGCCTCCAGCTCTTCTCCACGGGAATCCAGTCCAGGTCCATATTGTCCAGGATGTTGTTAAGGGTTTTCACGGCCCTCTTCAGATAAGAGGTATATGCCTTGCCGAAGGTGAAGCCTTCCGCCTTGAGCAGTTTGCCTGCCTCGATGGCTTCGTTCACGCCCTTGGGGCTGAGGTCCACATCCGTCCAGCCGGTGAAACGGTTTTCCTGGTTCCATACACTTTCGCCGTGGCGAACAAGTACTATTCTTTTCATACGTATTAATGGGTTTAAGTTATTCTCTAATCCACAAATTTACTCATTTTTTTGCTAAAAGTGTAATATTACTTAATTTTGTATCCGTGAATCTGGTGCCGGTAGCCACATATCGCGGCCCCATCAAGGCCAAGTTCGGGACGCCTCGCCAAAGCGGCCTGGCTCCTGCCGTGGAAGGCCGCGTGGAATTCCTGGAAGGCTATGGCGTGGAGGAAGCCCTCAAGGGCCTGGAAGGCTTTAGCCGCATTTGGCTCATCTGGGGATTCAGCCTAAACGGAAAGGAGCAGTGGAGCCCTACCGTCAGGCCCCCGCGTCTGGGCGGAAACCGCACTATGGGTGTTTGGGCAACGCGTTCGCCCTACCGGCCCAACCCCATCGGCCTTTCCTGCGTGGAAGTCACCCACATCGGCAAGAACTACATCAGCGTCAAAGGGGCGGATCTTGTGGACGGCACCCCCATCTTCGACATCAAGCCCTATATTCCTTATGCCGATGCCTTCCCGGACTCAAAGCCCGGATTCGCGGCAGAGGCGCCGGAGAGGAAGCTGAAGGTCGATTTTTCCGACGGCCTCCCGTTCAGCGCGGAGCAACTCCGGGCGTTGGAGCAGATCCTGTCCCTGGACCCCCGCCCGGCGTATCAGGACGATGAAACCCGCACATACGGCCTGGCATATGAAGGCTATGACGTGCATTTCAATATAAAAGGCAATGTTTTAACGGTTCTGGATGCAAGGAAAGGCACAGAACTTGATTAGTAATAACGGTCTGAAAATTAATCTGTTTATGAAATATCTGAAGTCAACACTGGTAGTTGCGTTCATGTCGCTCTCTCTGCTGGCATGCGCCCAGAGCGGCGGAACCGCCACAACAGCCACGACCGGCGCCGGCACTGCCACATCGACCCTTAACAAGAAAAACCTTGTCATAAAGGAATGGAACAGCGACCCCGGAAGCAGCAATAAGGTCCTGGACCACGTTACCACCTACAATGCGGAAGGCAAGAAGATCGAGGAAATCGAGTACGATGCCAACGGCATCAAGTGGCGCAAGCGCTACGAGTACGGCCCCAACGGCAAGGTGTCCAAGGAACTCACTTATGACGCCCGCGGCAAGCTCCAGTCCTACCAGAAGTTCGAATACAACGAGTTCGGACGCAAGAAAGTGGTGTACACCTACAATGCCAAGGGAAAACTGATCAAGATCAAGACCTTCGAGTATATCTCACAGGATGCGTAAGACTATTCTTTCGGCGCTGCTACTGTTCAGCGCCGTGTTTTTGTATGCTCAGAGAAGCATAACCATAAGCGGCCACATAACGGACTCGGAGACCGGTGAAACCCTCATCGGCGCGGGACTGCTTACTGAAAACGCCAATGTGCGCACGGGTGCCGTAACCAATGTATTCGGCTACTACACCCTCACCATTCCGCGAGGCAGCTACGACCTTCAGTACAGTTATCTGGGCTATGAGTCCGTCACTATGTCGCTGAACATCCAGCGGGACACTGTGATCAACGTGGTGATGAAACCGTCGGCCCTCCTGGAGGAGGCCGTGGTGGTGGCCACGCGCGAATCCGGCATCAACTCCACCTATCTGGGCGCGGTTGAAGTGCCCATCGCCCAGGTGCGCAATACCCCGGTGCTCTTCGGCGAGGCCGATGTGCTCAAGGCCATCCAGATGATGCCCGGCGTGCAGGGCGGCAACGAAGGCTTCACCGGCCTGTATGTGCGCGGCGGCGGCCCTGACGAGAACCTCATCCTCCTGGACGGCGTACCTATTTATAATGTCGACCATATGATGGGCATCCTCTCCGTGTTCCAGACAGAGGCCGTGAAGAAGGTAACCCTGTACAAGGGCTCTTTCCCTGCCCGCTATAGCGGCAGAGTATCGTCGGTGGTCGATATCCGCACCAACGACGGCAATATGAAGGAGACGCACGGCTCCATCGGCATCGGCGCCCTGACGGACAAGGCTCATATCGAAGGCCCCATCATCAAGGACAAGCTCAGCTACAGCGTGAGCGCCCGCGGCCTTCATTCGCTGTTCTACGACCCGCTCATCCGCTTGTACCTTCACTCTCAGGGCAGTGACCTCAAGAGCATCAACTATTACTTCTACGACCTTAACGGAAAGGTCACCTGGCGCCTCAGCGACAAGGACCGCTTCATCTTTGGCGCGTACAGCGGACGCGACAAAATCGGCCTTAAGTACAAGGAGGAGGACAGCGAGTCTTATTCCCGCACCGACCTTGGAATAGGCTGGGGCAATGATGTTGCATCGGTACGGTGGAATCATATCTTCAACAGCCGCCTGTTCTCCAACACAACGGTGGCCTTCAACCAGTACCGGATGCTTATGCACACCGGAATGAAGCAGAAGAGCGACGACTATGCCTATCGCTTCGATATGGACTACAACTCTGGCATCAGGGACTGGAGCGCTCGAATCGACTTCGACTATGTCCCGGATCCCCGGCATCTGATAAAGTTCGGCACGGAGTATATCTACCATACCTTCTCCCCGCAGATCCTGTCGGCCGTGACGCTGGAGAACAACGAGGGCCAGGAGGACAAGCAAAGCCTCCAGTACGGCAATCCCCAGGGCTATTTCGGCCACGATCTATCGGCCTGGATCGAGGATGACATCTCGCTGGGCGACCACTTTACGGTGAATCCCGGCCTGAACATCTCGTTCTTCTATACCGATTCCAAGCCCTACTTCAACCTGCAGCCGCGCCTGTCGGCAAAGTATGCGCTGGATTCCGGTTTCAGCTTCAAGGGCGGATATGCCAGGATGGCCCAGTACGTGCACCTGCTCAGCTCTTCGTCGGTGTCGCTTCCCGTGGACCTGTGGGTGCCTATCACCAAGGACATCAAGCCCGTCACGTCGGACCAGTTCTCCCTTGGAGCCTACTACGACGGCCTGCCCGGCTGGGAATTCTCCATCGAAACATACTATAAGGCCATCCACAACCTTCTGGAGTACAAGGAAGGAACTATGACCTTCGGCTCATCCACAGGTTGGGAGGACAAGGTGGAGATGGGTAACGGCAGGTCGATGGGCGTGGAATTTCTGATCCAGAAGACCGCCGGCAAATTCACCGGATGGCTGGCCTACACCCTTGCCAAGAGCGACCGTATCTTCCCGGACGGGTCCATCAACCTGGGCGAGCGTTTCCCGTACAAGTACGACCGCCGTCACGATATCAACATCAACCTCACCTACAAGCTGAACAGGAGGGTCGATTTCAACGCTGCATGGTCCTTCGCCACGGGCGGCACGACCACCGTCCCCGTGCGCAAGACAGTGGTGCAGACGCCGGACGGTGACATTGTGGAGGCCGATTATGTGTCCCACCGCAACAACTTCCGTCTGCCTCCAAGCCACAGGTTGAACCTGGGTATGAACGTCCGCACGAAGAAGGGCCACGGACTGTGGAACTTCAGCGTGTACAACGTGTACAATTATATGAACCCCAACATCGTCCTGGTGAACTTCCAGTCGGTTCCGACGGGTCAGGTGACCGATGATAATAATATTACCTATACCACCTATGAAAAGAAACTTGTCATGAACAAGGTCACCATACTTCCGATTCTTCCCTCCATTAGTTATACATATGAATTCTAAAGTTATCATATTGGCCTTTGCCGCCGTAGCGGCTTTTGCCTGTACCTCAGAGGTTATACTGGAGCCGGAAGATAACACCGTGAAGGTTATCATGAATGCCCAGCTTAAAACCTCCGACGAAAGTGCGATGATATATCTGAGCGCCAGCACCGTTTCCGATACTGAACAGCTTTCAGGAGCAACCGTGACGGTTAGCGTGAACGGCGGCACTCCAGTGCCCGCCGAGGAAGTTCATTACGATTCCGGAGACGATTATTACAGATCCCAGAGTTACATCCCATATTATTATGGCGGCAGTTTCAAACCTGGCGACCGGCTGCTGTTTGAGGCCAAGACCAAATATGGCAACGTCAAATCTGAGTTAACCGTTCCGGAGAAGGTGAACATGGACCAGGTGGATACCCTGCGCACTTTTATCAAAGGCTCCGGCTACACGGAAGTGAACATGCAGTTCAAGATTAAGATCAATGACAAGCCCGGCGTCAGCAACTTCTACCGCCTTACATTCTACAAGGAGGAGTGCTATGATGCGGGGGACGGTTCCGGAAAGACAACGTATCTCTATCCTCTGTATGCCGACGGCTCGTCGGACCCCGTACTCTCCGAAGGCCAGATCAATACCGGCGACCTTTTAAGCGAACTGCTGGAGATGGACAATTCCTTCCTCATCTTCAGCGACAATACCTTTGAAGGTGAATCCCGCACGCTGAGGGTGAATGTGAGAATGGAGAATCTGATTGCCGGCTTCAGTTTCAATTATGCTTCTCCTGTCACGGATTATAATTCCGGCTATGTGTATGTGGTTCTGGAACACCTTAGCTTCGAGGAATACTACTACCTCAAGGCCATGACCAACCTGGAGAATCTGGGGTATGATGCTTCATTTCTCTTCGAGCCCACAACCATTCCTTCCAATGTTGAAGACGGGCTTGGATTCGTGTCGGTATCATCCTGCTCGGACCCGGTGAAAATCCGGATTCCGGACGATATTTACCTATATGAAATAAGGTATCTGGAGGAGCACCCGGAAGAGAATCCCTACTATTAGTCGTGCCTGGAACCGCCCTCACGGTAGTCCCTGGGGGAGATTCCGGTCATCTTTTTGAAGAACCTGGCGAAATAGGACTGATCGTCGATGCCCACGGCAACGGCCACTTCCGCCATGCTCATTCGCGTACCGCGCAAGAGGTCCTTGGCCTTGCCCAGGCGGGAAATGCCCACCCAGTCCATGGGGGCGCGGAATGTCTTGTTGCGCACCGCCCGGTTAAGGTATCCTGTGCTCACGCCCAGCTGTTCGGCATAATCCGATACGCCCAGGATTGGACCGCTGTGGTCGAAGACCAGCTTAAGGAAACGGTCAGATATGTCCTCGTGGCCTTCCTGGCTGCTGCCGATAAGGCACAGCACAAGGTCCATGCTGCTCTGCAACAGGCGCTCGTCGCCGTTTTCCGATGCTTCCGCCATCTTCATCAGGAGGGCGCCCATAAGGGCTGCGTCCTGGAACCAGAAGGTGTGCTGGAGGACGTGCCTGCGGTGCAGGATAGGGAAGGAGGGGTCCCGGAGATTATCGGCCCTGAAGGAGGCTTCTACGCCCTGGAGGCCGGTGCAATGGCGCACGGTATAGCTTACGCCTTCCGGAATGAAAAGCAGGTGGCCGGCGCTGCACTGGAAAAGGCGCTGCTCGGATTCAACCACAAGATCTCCTCCGGTGACGTACACGAAACCCGTAAACGGCAGCGTGAGACTACCGGTTGCCGGAGCAGCGGAACCGTCCAGGCAGTGAACCCGTATGCAGTTTTCTTCCATATCAGAAATTAAGGTCGATGCCGACATTGAATGCGAAATTCCTCTGCATTTCATCCCTGTGGGTGAGCCGCCAGAAGCAGTCCACGCGCACCACTTTCAGGATATTGCTTATGCCCACGCCCGCCTCCATATAAGGCACGAGGCCGATGGTGCCGGTTACGGGCAGCAGCTGATAGGGGCCGTTCAGGTTCTCTTGGCTGATGTCGCCCCAGGCGCCGCGGAAGGTAACCATTTCCCTCAGCTTCAGCTTTTTGATGAGGGGAATCCTGCCCAGCAGCAGGCCGTTGAAGTTGTGCTCGTAGAAGAAGCTCAGCCAGCGGTCCGATGCGTACTGGTAGTAGTCCATACAGGCGAATGACATTGTGTTGTGGAACATTGTCTCGTTGCCTTCGTGAACCTTGAGCAGGGGATAGGGGACATCGCCTATGACCATACCGCCGTCAAGGTGCAGCAGTCCGGATCCAATGGGGCCTGCAGGGAAGTTCCAGTCCACCATGAACTCCGGTTTCGCGTACAGATTCGTCGTCCAGTTGTCTCCCCACTGGCCGGAAGTGAGGCTGAGGGTGAGGACGGGATGGCGGGTGTACACGTAGCTCTTGCTGAAGACACCGCGGCTGACGGTCTCGTCCTTTGAGAAGCGGGCCCTCATTATGATCTGGTTCGATGTGAACCAGGGATCCAGGGTATTGTCCTGACGGAGCAGCGGCACCTGGTCGTTACCCCACATCTTGCGGTTCTCCAGCACCAGCGTGCTGTTGAAAGACGGGGAGAACTCGTGGGAATACTCCACGAAAGCCGACTGCAACATACTCTGCTTGTTGTAGCTTGATTTGGCCAGAAGGGAGTTGAAAATATTGTTCTCCTTGAGCAGTCCGGTGCCCTGGCCAAGCTGCTGGAAGTCCTTCTTGTACTGGATCCTGAGCTTGCGGGTAATGTCCCTGCGGAACATAAACTCCGCCGTGGCCCTTCCCTTGAACTCGTGATCTTTCCAGCCATAGGCGGCATAGCCCGACAGCCTGTATTTGGTGCTTAACTCCTTAGTGGTGCGGAAGCCCAGTTGCGTGCGCAGGCCTTCCGTGTCGTTGAACGTGATTGTCCTTGCCCAGGGGCCGAATCCTATGCCGATGTTGCGGTTCTGCAGGTAGCCGGTGGAGAACATATCCGTGAGGCTGTACACAACCTTGTAGGCCGTGCTGGCCTGCACCCTGTCCACCATTTCGTAGATGCCTTCCTCGTGCTCAGTGAGGGGCGTTGTACGGGTCTCCTCCCACCACTGGTTGTCATAGTCCTGCTTGGCGCTCATCTCGATGGAGTTCTTGCTTGCCAGGGCGTCGGGGTCCGTGATGGGACCGAATACCGGAGTGTCGAACTGAACCTGTCTGTGGCCGATGACGTTGACGGTCTTGATTACCTTACCGTGGGTGGGGGAGAAACTGAGGAACATCTCCTCCTTGTCGTAGAACCATGTACCGTCCGGCAGCCTGCGGTTCTGGATGTCCATCACCATAAAGCGTATCCAGTTCACGTTGGAACTTTCCGCCAGACGGGCGTGGACCGAAGCGATGGCAAAGTCTTCCGCGTCGATGTACATATGGCCCTCGAACATGGGGGCGCTTATGTCCTTCTTGGGGAGGAAGTGGATGAGATATGCCGAACGGCCGTTGACTTCGGTGCTGTCGCTCAGGTAATAAGTATAAAATGAATGGCCTTCGGCCGCTGCAGGGGACGGGATGTCCAGGTCGAAGATCTGGATGAAACTGCGGTAGAAATTGGCCTTGAGCACTCCGTCGCCGCTGAACTGGCTCATCACATTATCGGCATCGGCCCCGGAAATCCTGTTGGCGCGGATCACCTCCCTGTCGATGACGGGTTCCAGCGAATGGTAAAAATCCGACCTGGTTTCCGATATCATTATGGGCAGGAAGGCTTCCCCGGAGATGGCCGATGTGTCCTTGTACTCGTTCACGAATCCTATGGAATTCTTCAGCAGGAAGGAGTTCACCAGACCGTCCAGATGGGTGGCGTCCATTTCCACCTTGCTGTACAGGGATGCGCTCCAGGCGCGCGCCATTTCGGGGTCGTGCATCACGCGGGCCCTGTCCGTATTCTGAAGGATGCTCTGCAGGAGACTGTCCGCTTCCTGGGCATACAGGCCTATTGCAGGCAGGACGGCTACCAGCAGTGTTATCATTATATGACGGATGCGCGTGCGCATAAGGTCTCCAAAGTTAGGACTTTTTTGTCATAAACAAAACTCTTTTTTTGCCTAATTTGGACAGATTGAGTAAATTTGCGTCAATATGGATAAGGTAAAAGTAGCATTGGTCACCGGAGGCAGCAGCGGCATAGGCGCCGCTACGGCCAGTCTCCTTGCCTCCAAGGGTATTAAAGTGTATGCGGCCTCGCGCCGTGGAACCGTCCAGGACTCATCGGCCCTCATCGTCCCCGTTACTCTGGACATCAACGATTCGGGCAGGCTTGCCGCCGTTGTGAAGGAAATCGTGGAGAAGGAGGGGAGGCTGGATGCAGTGGTGTGCAACGCCGGCAACGGCATCTACGGCCCTGTTGAAGGAACGCTGGAGGAAGAAGCCCGCTACCAGTTCGAGACCAACTACTTCGGTGCCTTGAAAACCATCCAGGCCTGCCTGCCGCAATTCCGCGCCCAGGGCTTCGGCCGCATCATCACCATCACATCCGTGATGGCCATTCTCCAGCTGCCTTTCCAGGGCTTCTACAGTTCCGTGAAGGCCGCGATGCTATCGCTTTCGGAGTCCCTTTCGATGGAACTCGCCGGCACCGGCATCCAGTGCTGCAGCATCCTCCCCGGCGACGTCAAAACCGGGTTCACCGCCGCCCGCAAGTTCAATGCGGCGGCTCAGGATCCCGCATCGCCCTA
>JAILDI010000054.1 GCA_024689525.1 Bacteroidales bacterium | reverse complement strand
ATTAAAAAGGCATAAGTTATGGTACAGGACTATGTAATTGGTATCGACATCGGTGGACAAACCTCCAAATGCGGTATCGTCAACCGCCGCGGCGAGGTTCTCGCTAGAACTGTCATCCGCTCGGACGACACCGACGATGTGGAAGTTTTCATCGCCAATCTGGCGGAGGCCCTTCACCGCATCATCGCTGAAGCAGGCGTAGAAGGCCAGGTAACGGGTATCGGCGTAGGCGCCCCCAACGGCAACTACTACAAAGGTACGATTGAATTTGCACCCAACCTCAAGTGGGGCGGCGCAAAGGTTATCGAATTTGCCGATATGCTGTCGGCCCAGATGGACGGCCTCAGGGTTGTGCTCACCAATGACGCAAATGCCGCAGCCGTGGGTGAAATGACCTATGGCGCCGCCAGGGGTATGAAGAATTTCATCATGATTACCCTGGGAACGGGTGTAGGCTCCGGTATCGTCATCGACGGAAATGTGGTCTATGGCCACGACGGCTTTGCCGGCGAGCTCGGCCACACCTGCGCCGTGCGTCACAACGGCCGCTCGTGCAACTGCGGCAAGACCGGCTGCCTGGAGGCATACTGCTCCGCAATCGGCGTCGCCCGCACCGCCCGCGAATGGCTGGAAATGACCGACGAACCCTCTCTGCTGCGCTCCCTGGACGTGATTTCTTCCAAGGACGTGTACGAGGCAGCCAAGGAAGGCGACAAACTTGCGCTCAAGATCTTTGAGTTCACCGGTCGCATCCTGGGTGAGAAGCTTGCCGATTTCATCGAGTTCTCCGCTCCGGAAGCCATCGTGCTCTTTGGCGGCCTGGCCCGCTCCAAGGAGTTCCTCACGGAACCCATCCAGAAGGCTATGGACGAAAATGTCCTCCCTCTGTGGCGCGGCAAGGTGAAACTCGTTTACTCCCAGCTCAAGGAGTCCGACGCCGCAATCCTCGGCGCCTCGGCCCTCGCCTGGGAAGGCTAGTCCTGCGGCAAATGCGCTGATGCCCAGTGCTTTACGAAAAGTCCTCTGGTGTAAATGCACCAGAGGACTTACTGTAAATGGCTTATAGTCAGCCGTGTTATATATTGTCTTTTATAGATTGGTTTGTTGATAGCAAAGAAAGAAAGAGCTCCTTGTCTTTTGCATTTGATGCCAGAATGATTTTTTTGAATCTAGTCTTAGCTGTCCTCAAGGCAAAAACAGATTGGCTACCGATAAGGATTTGTATGATTTCATAGGGCATTCCGGAGAAGAACAATGAGAGAATGGAGAGGTTCTTTCCTTTTATTGAAGGAACTTGCTCTCTAATCTTTTGCATCACATTATTACAACTCTTGTTTAAGAGTATTTCTAAATCAGAAAATAGTTGTTGGTTATCTTTAAAGCTGGCACATTGACGTTTAAATTCGAGAAGGAGCTGTTCCCTTTCCGTTTCATTTGTGCATGAATAGAAGTCTGAAGATATTTTTTCGAGATGGAAATACTTCTCGTTGAATAAGGATGACGTCAGAATGGCATTCTGCTTAATCGTTTCAGATAATGCTCCGCTCTTAAGAGTCAGCTGCGCCATTTGTTCTCGTATTACAACATCTTTCTTCCGATTTCTGCTTAATTGGGTTACAATTATTAATGATGATGTGAGAATCACAATCATAATAATTAAAAAGCCGTTCCTCTGCTTCTGTTTTGCAAATAATTCCTGTAATTGGACCTCCTGTCTGTAGAAGTCGCGTTGAGCATTGTTTATCGATTGCGTCAGTAATACTCTAGTTAATGAATCCTGGACAAGTGCTGCGTGGAATACCAGATCGTGAGCCGTTTCATAGTCTTTACGGTTTACAACGATATGGGCATGCATAAAATCAACAGTTGCAGAGTCTAGTTCATTTCTGGCGTTATGGTAGGCTTGGTTTATCATGAGGTCGGAAGAATCTCTTTGGCCAATTCGTTCATATGCTAATGCAAGATGTCCGTAATCAGTAATAAAATAATACTCTTCCGGGACTGAAAGATATAATAAGATTGCTTCTCTGAGATTTTTATTTTTTGCAATTATGCCTTCTGCCCTTAATAATCGGCATTTATATGAAAAAGACAAATCAGGACTGTATAATTCAATAGAATCCAATACGGCCGCCGCTGCCAGGTATTGTTTATCATTATTGTAGAGAACCGCCAGACCGCGTTTTGCGTAAAGAGAATAAATTTGAGCGTTAGCTTTATCAAAATACTCAATAGCCTTCTTTTCAAGCACGATGGCTTCTTTGATGTTATTACAGCTATTGAAAATCTCGGATTTATTCCGGTTAATGAGCCCCAAATGATAATTGTCGCCAATCGACTCGGCAATCCTTTCTGCTTTTTCAAACGATACGATGGCCATTTCGTAAGATCCGGCATTCTTTAGGACAATCCCTTTATAATAAAAAGCCCCCATTGCCTGTTTATCTTTGCCCTGGTGTCCGGCATAATAATCTACTGCTATTCCAATAAGAGAGTCCGAGCAGATATCAATATAATTCTTGTCAAAGGCGGCGCTCTTCAACAAGGCATACCTTGCCCGGTCTTTCTTGCAAGGTATACCATCGATTCTGATGCTTTCCAAAACTGCAAGTGAACTGTCAGGCCTTTCATATAATAGATTTGAGGCTCTATCTAGGGCTCTTCGAGTCTCCAGTCGTTGGCAAGAGTATGCCAAAGCGATTATAACTGAAAGTAATAATAATTTCCTCATGAAGAAAAACTGTCTCCGTTCAAATATAGAGAATATTCTCCGTTATTTGTGCTCCGAAACGTAAAATGTTATGCGGCAAATGTCCAACTATCTAAATATCAACAATATAGCATTTGAAAATGTTATGCTATTCTTTATGAATAGAAAAGAATGTGTTCTATATTTGTAGCGATAAATACAGTATGATATATGAAAACGACAAAACACCTGCAGATAATTATTTGCATGATGATAATCGTCTGCGCACCCTTTTCAACAGTATTCTCCAAAACATGGACTGATGGTGATACGACGATAGTGATTACTCCTCGGCCAAATGGAGATGATTGACGGCGCGAATGAATAATAAAGTAAGTAGATGATAAATAATGAATAGATTTTACTATTTTTGCAGTGGACACTAATGATAGAGATTAATGTATGAAAAGGTATTTGTATATTGTTGGTATTATCATCCTCACAACTTCCTGTGATTTCGACTTTTCTGATTACGACGTTTCGCGTAGTGATTATTATTTTAATAAAAAAACTGCCGAGGGGAAGGGTACCCTTTCTTTTACTATTGATAATATAAAAGTGAATCAACAAACCTCTGGCGGATTCATCTACCCTATTCATCGATTTGCAAAGTATAGTATTGATGATGAGACTTCGATTGCCATAATTAATGCCAGTTTAATATCGAATGGTTACTACGTTAGTACCATGCCGTTTCCTGAGATTTCTTTTACTTTTTCCTCTGATTTACTTGAGTCTGATGCCGAGTTCAATGATGTCGAAACCGAGTTCTGGTATCTATTATTACCAGCAATTTCGCATATGGGCGAAAGAATAGGAGATGCTAATGGTGGTATTATACCGCATATTGTTGATCGGGAGGCGGAATACCAACTTGTCGATGTTTCGGAGACAAAAATACGCATTCGCAAATGGTCACCTGAGGAGCGTATTCTTGCCGGTAATTTTACGATGACGGGACAGTATACTGATTCCCTTGGGGTGGTTCACCCATTCTCCGTTAAGGACGGATTGTTTGATTTGACAGACGATTATGATCCTCTTTCCCACTAAAGAATTTGCTTTCCGGGAAATGATTATTGATCGGGAGGCGGAATACCTTTATGCAAAGTCCTCTGGTGCGTTTGAGCCAGAGGACTTTTTGTAAGCAGTTGTTAATAAATGGGATCGCTGCAGCGGTTTAATCCAGCGAATGTATCGCTAAGCCGCTGCGGAGCTTGGGTTCGAACCAGGTGGTTTTGGGCGGCATTATGTTGCCGGTGTCCGCGATGCGGATGAGCTGGTCCATGGACACTGGATACAGGGCGAAGGCCACTTTCATCTCGCCGGAATCTACGCGGCGGGAGAGTTCGCCAAGGCCGCGGATGCCGCCCACGAAGTCGATGCGCTTGTCCGTGCGGAGGTCCTTGATGCCGAGGAGCTTGTCCAGAACGAGGTTCGACAGGATGGTAACATCCAGAACGCCGATGGGGTCGTTGTCGTCATAACGGCCGGGTTTGGCGGTGAGGCTGTACCACTTGTCGCCAAGGTACATGGAGAAGTTGTGAAGGGCTGCCGGGGCATAGGGCTTTGCCGGGCGACCGCAACGAGGCTTGGTGGCCAGGGCCACATCAAAATCGGCCTCCAGGGCTTTCAGGAACTCTTCTTCGCTGAAACCGTTGAGGTCTTTCACCACGCGATTATAGTCGATGATGGCGAGCTGGCTCTGGGGGAAGCACACGGCCATGAAGTAGTTGTACTCCTCGTTGCCGGTGTGATGAGGATTCTGGGCCTTCTTCTCTGCTCCCACGCGGGCGGCTGCAGCCGTGCGGTGGTGACCGTCGGCCACATAGAAAGCATCGACCTCTTTGGTGAAGATTTCGGTGATGCGGGCGTTCACGGCATCGTCGTCGATCACCCAGAAGGTGTGGGTGAACTTGTTCTCGTCCACGAACTTGTATTCCGGCTTCCCGGCTGCGGTGCGGGCGATGATTTCGCCAAGTTCCGCATTGTCCTTGAAAGCGAAGAATACGGGTTCGATGTTGGCGTTCTGGATGCGCACGTGCACCATACGGTCGTCTTCCTTGTCCTTGCGGGTGAGCTCGTGCTTCTTGATGATGCCATTGGCATAATCATCCGTGTGGGCGCAGAGGACTATGCCGTACTGGGTGCGTTTGCCCATAGTCTGGGCATACACATAGTACTTTTCCTTATCCTCGCGTACCAGCCACCCGCGCTCTTTCCAGAGCTTGAAGTTCTCCACGGCCTTGTCGTAGGTGCGCTGCTCGTGCTCACCGGCGATGGGCTTGAAGTCGATTTCCGGCTTTGTGATATGCAGGAGGCTCTTTTCTCCGGCCATAGCCAGCGCCTCTTCCGAATTCAGGACATCATACGGCGGTGCCGCTACCTCCGTGACCAAATCCTTCGGAGGGCGTATTGCGGCAAAGGGTTTAACTCTTACCATTTCTTGTTTACTTGGAATTTAGTGTTACCGGTAGCGAAGAAGTCCGCAATCTGGCGGGCGGCGGCGAGGCCGGCGTTCACATTGGCTTCGGAGGTCTGTGCACCCATCTTCTTGGGCGTGGCAAAGACGCGGAGGCCGAATTTTTCCTGCAGGGCGGCGTAGTTGTCCGGCATTACGTCGGTGACGTATTTCAGGTCCGGACGGTCTTCCAGGGCCTTCATGAGGCCATCTTCGTCGATGACTTCCTTGCGGGCGGTGTTAACCAGGGTAGCGCCCTTGGGCATCTTCGTGATAAGGTCGTAGCCTATGCTCTTGATGGTAGCGGGAAGGGCGGGGATGTGGATGGAAAGATAGTCCGATGCTGCGTAGAGCTCCTCCACGGAGTGCACGGGATCCGCTCCGCCGGCGATAATCTGTTCATCGGTGAGGAAGGGATCAAGGGCCGAGATTTCCATACCCAGGGCCTTAGCCTTCTGGCCCACGAGACGGCCCACGTTGCCATAGGCCTGTACGCCGAGGCGCTTGCCCTGAAGCTCGCTGCCGGTGGCGGGAGTGAACTGTGTGCGGGCCATAAAGACCATCAGGCCCAGGGCGAGTTCCGCCACGGCGTTGGAGTTCTGGCCGGGGGTGTTCATCACAACCACCTTGGCGGCGGTTGCGGCTTCCAGGTCGACATTGTCGAATCCGGCGCCTGCGCGCACGACGATCTTGAGCTTTGGTGCGGCTGCGATGACTTCCGCCGTCACTTTATCGGAGCGGATGATCATTGCCTCCACATCGGCCACTGCGGCCACCAGGTCGGCCTGCGCCTCATATTTTTCGAGTTTTACAACTTCGTGGCCGGCCTCTTTGAGAATAGCCACAATACCCTCCACGGCCTTTGCCGCGAAGGGTTTCTGGGTTGCTAACAGTACCTTCATACTATTTCTTCAGATTTTCAAATTCCTTCATACAGTCAACAAGGGCCTGGACATCCTCGATGGGGCAGGCGTTGTACAGAGATGCACGGAAGCCGCCAACGCTGCGGTGGCCCTTGATGCCCACCATACCGCGCTCCTTGGCGAAGGCGAAGAACTCGTCCTGGAGTTCCTCCTTGCCGGGAGCCATCACGAAGCACACGTTCATCAGGGAGCGGTCCTCCTTGGCTGCGGTGCCCACGAACATGCTGTTGCGGTCGATTTCGCCATAGAGCAGATCCGCCTTTGCCTTGTTGATCTTGTACATCTCTTCCACGCCGCCGATGCTCTTGAGCCACTTCAGGGTTTCATTCATCACGAAAATGGCGAATACGGGGGGAGTGTTGAACATGCTCAGCTTGTCGATATGGGTCTGGTAGTTGAGCATGGTGGGGAGATGACGGGTGACGCGGCCAAGGGAGTCCTTGCGGATGATGGCGAAGATTACGCCAGCAGGACCGACGTTCTTCTGGGCTCCGCCGTAGATAAGGTCGTATTTGGAAACATCGACAGGGCGGGACATAATGTCAGACGACATATCGGCAATCAGGGGAACGGGGCAGTCCATGTCCTCATGGATTTCGGTTCCGTAGATTGTGTTGTTGGTGGTGATATGCAGATAGTCGATGTCCTTGGGAATCTCGAAGCCCTTGGGGATGTAGGTGTAGTTCTTGTCCTTGGAGCAGGCGATGGCATAGGCCTCGCCGATGCCCTGGGCCTCTACGAGGGCCTTGTGGGCCCATACGCCGGTGTCCAGATATGCGGCCTTCTTCTCCAGATAGTTCATTGCGACATACAGGAACTGGAGGGACGCGCCGCCGCCCAGGAATACCACCTCGTGGGTGTCCGGGATGTGGAGCAGTTCTTTCCAGAGGGCCCTGGTTTCATCCATCACCGCGTCCCATTCCTTGGTGCGGTGGGAGATGGACAGAAGAGATACGCCTGTACCGGCGAAGTCGATCATGGCTTCCCTGGTCTTTTCGATGGCAACCTGCGGAAGGATGCAGGGGCCGGCGTTGAATACGTGTACTTTTTTCATTAGTTAATAGGTATTATGTGGTTATACTTGTTTATACTTGTTCTATTTCCGCCACTCCCTGCAGCCGCTGCCTGAAAGCATCGTCCTCCGTGAGCCTTACCCTGGTTACCAGGGAGCAGCTTTGGGAGAACTCCTGCGAACTTTGCGGAAGGTTCATATCCTTGAGAACCTTCTGCACCGCGTTCATGGAAAGATAGTCGAACGATATCCTGTACACCGTCCCGGCCGTCTTTTCCACTACCGTCGCATTCGCAAGGGCGTCCGCCGTGGAGCTTTTGTATGCCCTGATGAGCCCGGGAATACCCAGTTTGATGCCGCCGAAGTACCGTACCACAACCACAAGGATGTCGCTCAGCCCCGCCGAGTCGATCTGCCCCAGGATAGGGCGGCCGGCCGAGCCCGACGGTTCTCCGTCGTCCGACGAGCGGAATACGGCTCCGTCGTGCCCGATTCTGTACGCGTAGCAGTGATGCCTTGCGTCGTGATACTCCTTCCTGAGCCCTGCAACGATTTCCTTCACGCTTTCCTCGCTTTCCACGGGGTACGCCAGCGCTATGAAACGCGAGCCGTTGTCCTTGAACAGACCCTCCGCGGGAGCGGCTATGCTGCGATATTCGTCACTCGGATTCATCGGAGTACGAAATTAGCGTTTTTTTGCCGGAAAAGCAAAAAATTGCTATATTTGAGTTGTGAATAAATC
This sequence comes from Bacteroidales bacterium, assembly GCA_024689525.1. The sequence goes on along the minus strand of JAILDI010000054.1, from coordinate 20,306 downwards.
CTCTTAAGCCGATTGTAGTTATGATATTCAGAGTAAAAGTCACATTATCAGGCATCAAAGGTTTCTACAGGGTGTATAAGGCAGGCGGGGACACAACTCTCTATACCCTGCACAAGCAGATGCGCGCAGATATGGAGTTTCCTCAGGACCAGCTGATAATGTTCAAGGCGATGGATCCCCTGGGCGACGTGGTTGCCCGTTACGGCCTGTTCGACCTCGGCGCCGGCGCGGTGGATGAAGTCACCATTGCCAAGGCAGTGAACGACGGGGCCGTGAGCTTCGTGTACTTCTACGACGTAACCAACCGCAAGAGCGTGAATATCAGTGTGGAGGAGGATGGGGAAGGCCTGTCATCGACCTATCCTGTAATTGTCGATTCCAAGGGCCCCAATCCAATCGAATTCGAGAACGGCTATGTGGCCTTCGAAGACCTTCCGGACCATCATCGCCGTCTCCCCGGGGAGGGCATTCCCGGCCTGGACGACGATGAAGACTTCGACGACGAGGACCTTGAGGACGAGGATGAGGAAGAAGAGGACGGCGACGAAGACGGCAAGGAAATCTACGACGAAAACGAGGAGTGAGGCGGGTAGAGATTATCCTGGGCCCCACCGCGGCCGGCAAAACCGCCTATAGCATCAAAAAGGCGCAGGAGTACGGCTGCCCCATCATCAACTGCGACTCGCGCCAGCTTTACCAGAAAATGACAATCGGCACCGCCGTGCCCTCGGAGGAGGAGCTTGCGGCGGTGAAGCATTATTTCATCCAGACCCTTCCTGTCGATGCCGTCTACACCGCCGGAAAATATGAGCTGGACGCCCTTGAGCTTGTGAATAAGCTCTTTGCCGACGGCCATGAAACCCTGATTATGACAGGCGGGTCGATGCTGTATATCGACGCCTTCTGCTACGGCCTGGACTGCTTCCCGGACGTTCCGCCGCAGTACCGCGAGCAGCTGACGGAGTGCCTGGAGTCGGAGGGCGTGGAGGTGCTGGCGGAGCAACTGCGCCAGCTGGATCCGGAGACGGCCGATGAAATCGACCTGTCCAACGGCCAGAGGGTCGTTAGGGCGCTGGAAGTGTGCCTTTACACCGGCCGGCCGTTCTCGTCCTTCAAGTCGCGAAGCACGAAGGACCGCGATTTCGAAATCGTGAAAACCGGGCTCACACTGCCGCGGGAGGAGCTTTATGAGCGCATCGACAAAAGGGTTCTGGATATGATGGACCGGGGCCTTCTGGAGGAGGTGCAGAGCCTGCTTCCGTACCGCGACTGCCCGGCGCTGCAGACGGTGGGATACAAGGAACTCTTCGATTATCTGGACGGAATAACAACGCTGGACGAGGCTGTGCGCCTGATCCAGCGTAATACGCGTCATTATGCCAAGCGCCAGATGACGTGGTGGCGCCGGGACACCGACATCAATTGGCTACCTCGCACAGGAATTTGATGCGGACAAGCCTGATTTCCAGCTCTTCATAATCCCCTTCGAGGGCCTTCACGGCGTCCTCCAGCGAGTCAGATTCGGCTTCCTCGCGGAACCAGTCGTAGATTTCATCCACCACATCGTCGTCCAGCTGCTGGCTGATGTAGTAGTCCAGGTTCAGTTTCGTGCCGGTTGCCACGATGCCTTCGATTTCGCTGAGGAGTTCGTCCATCGACAGACCCTTTGCCTCCGCAATATCCTCCAGGGGCAGTTTGCGGTCGATGCTCTGGATGATGAAAACCTTGTTCCCGGACTTGCTGGAGACCGATTTCATCACGAAATCGTCCGGGCGGAGGATTTCGTTTTCATCGACATACCTGGCTATCAGTTCGATGAATTCCTGGCCGAATTTGCGCGCCTTGCCTTCGCCCACGCCCTGGCAGGAACGGAGCTCCTCGAGGGTGATGGGGTAGAGGATGGACATGTCCTCCAGCGCCGGGTCCGAGAATACGATCCAGGGCTGGACGCCGCGCTTGCGGGCCACGTCCTTGCGCAGGTCTTTGAGCATTGAAAGCAGGACGGGGTCCCCTCCGCCGCCGTTGTAGGCTGCGTCCGGGGTGTCGTCATCGTCCGTGTCGCCGTCGGAGAAGCTGCGGTCTTCCACAAGCTGCAGTTCGGTGGGGTGGAGGTAGAATTCAAGGCCGGCGTCGGTGGCCGATATGAGGCCGTAGTTCTCGATGTCCTTGTCCAGGAAATGGAGGATGAGGCCCTGGTGGATGACGGCCGACCAGAAGCGTGCCGAGTGGTCCTTTCCTGCACCGAAGAGCTCCAACTGGTCGTGCTTGTAGGACTTTATCATGGCGTTGTCCTCCCCGGCCAGGATGCTGGAGAGGTGCTCCAGCTTGAAGTGCTCCGGAAGGCTTTCCACAAGCTCGATAACCAGGCACATTTCCTCCCTGCCGTCGAAGCTGGTCTTGGGGTGCAGACAGTTGTCGCAGCTGCCGCAGTTGTCCTGCGGATAATCCTCTCCGAAGTAGCTGAGGAGCAGTTTCCTGCGGCACTGGCTGGATTCCGCATAGGCGACGGTTTCGCTCAAGAGCTGTTTGCCGATTTCCTGTTCCGCCACCGGCTTTCCCTGCATGAATTTCTCCAGTTTCTGGATATCCTTGTAGCTGTAATACGTTATGCAGATTCCTTCCTGGCCATCCCGCCCGGCGCGGCCGGTTTCCTGGTAATACCCTTCGATGCTCTTGGGAATATCGTAGTGTATGACGAAGCGGACGTCCGGTTTGTCGATGCCCATGCCGAAGGCGATGGTGGCGACGATGACGCGGATTTCCTCCATCAGGAACTTGTCCTGGTTCTCCGCCCTGGTCCTGGCGTCCAGGCCGGCGTGGTAGGGGAGGGCGCTGATGCCGTTGATGCACAGCACCTGAGCCAGCTCCTCCACTTTCTTACGGCTGAGGCAGTATATGATGCCCGATTTCCCGGGGTTCTGGCGGATAAACTTGATGATGTCCTTTTCAGGCTCCACCTTATCCCTGATTTCGTAGTACAGATTGGGCCGGTTGAAGGACGATTTGAACACCTTGGCGTCCTGGATGCGCAGGTTCTTGAGGATGTCGCTCTGCACCTTGGGCGTGGCCGTGGCCGTGAGGGCGATGACCGGAGCGTTCTGGATCTCTTCGATTATCGACCTGATTTTCCTGTATTCCGGACGGAAGTCGTGGCCCCATTCCGATATGCAGTGAGCTTCATCCACCGCATAGAAGGAGATATGGATTTCCTTGAGGAGGGCGATGTTTTCCTCCTTGGTGAGGGATTCCGGGGCGACGTACAGCAGTTTGGTGACGCCGGAAAGGAGGTCCTCCCTCACTTCCGCGATCTGGGCCCTGGACAGGGACGAGTTCAGGAAGTGGGCGATGCCGTCGTTGCCGGAGACGAAGCCGCGGATGGCATCGACCTGATTCTTCATCAGGGCGATGAGGGGGGAGATGACGATGGCCGTCCCCTTCATGACCATGGCCGGAAGCTGGTAGCAGAGGGATTTTCCGCCGCCTGTGGGCATCAGGACGAAGGCGTTGTTGCCCTCTACGAGATGCTGGATGATGCTCAACTGGTCCCCCTTGAAAGCGTCGTAACCGAAAAACTCTTTCAGGCATGAGCGAAGCTGGGAAGTGTCGATGGCCATTAGTCCTAATTTTTTCGCTCCACAATTTAGTGAAAAAACGGATAAAAAACAAGTTGGCCGGAAGATATTATGAAATAAATTCGGCTTTTTAAGGAAAAAATAGTAAATTTGCGCGCTTTTTCCCCCAAGGGGGAGGCAAAACCGAAAACAATTTAAACTAGTTATAGAATCATGAAGATTTCAAAACTCATCGTCATCGCAGCCGTAGCGGCCGTCATGGCGTCTTGCGGCAACGCTCCCGAGGGAAGCAAAGAGGTTCGCGCCCTTCTTCCCACCACCACCGAAATCGACTCCGCCAGCTATCTCCTTGGTGTGAACTTCGGTATGATGATCAAGAACTATGGCTTCGGCAAGCTCAACTACAGCCAGGTGCTGCAGGGCATGAAGAAAGCCGCCAACTCCGTGGGCGATCCCCAGGATTCCTCTTTCGTGGAGCAGTTCCGCATCAACCCCATGGAAATGGGCCGTATCCTCGACGGTCATCTTGAGAAGATGAGCGAGTACAAGGCTGCCCTCAACGACGAAAAGGGTAAGAACTACATTGAGAACTACCTGAAGGGCGAAGGCACCCAGGTTACCGAGAGCGGTATCGCCTACACCCTGTTCGAGGAAGGTGAGGAGCACCCCACTTCCCTGCAGGACACCGTGGTCGTGAACTACGTGGGCACCCTCATCGACGGTACCCAGTTCGATGCCGGTGACGATGTCACTTTCCCTCTCAACCGCGTTATCTCCGGTTGGGGCGAAGGCCTCCAGCTCGTCGGCAAGGGCGGTAAGATCGAACTCGTGATCCCCGGCGAACTCGCTTATGGCGAGCGCGGCAGCCGCGGCATCGAGCCCAACGCAACCCTCAAGTTCGTTGTGGACCTCCTCGATGTGAAGCCCTATGTAGAGCCCGTTGCAGAACCCGAACCTGCCAAGAAGTAAATCATGGCACTCGAGATCGAAGGAACAATCAAGCAGCTCATGGCGGTGCAGCAGGGCACGAGTGCCCGCGGCCCCTGGGCGAAACAGGAGTTCGTGCTTGAATTCCCGGACGGCAACTATACTGCCCAGGCATGCTTCACGGCATGGGGTCAGGACAAGGTGCAGGATCTGGCGAAGTATGCGGCAGGCGACAAGGTGAAGGTTTCCTTCAACCTTAAGAGCCGCGAGTTCAACGGCAGGTGGTACAACGACCTGCAGATTTGGAAACTCGCCCCCGCAGGCGCACCCGCGCCCGTCGCCGCAGCTCCCGCTTACGCACCGGCCCAGGCGTCTGCCCCGACTTATGCTCCGGCATCGGCCCAGGCATCATCCCCGGCTTATGCTCCCGCATCGGCCCCCGCCTTCGACGCCCCGGCTCCCACCCTGGACGACATGCCCCCGGAGGATCTCTCTGAAGACGATCTCCCCTTCTGATTGTTCACAAATGCACAGCAGAGGCCGGCCCGTTATGGACTGGCCTCTGTTTGCGTTTACTTGCGCGTAAACTACAATTCGCTGTGTATCAGCGATTTACTGATTTTAAATGCGGCGTTTTGCCGCATTTACTTTTCGTATCTTGTTGATTATTAATCACATCCATTTTACGCAATTATTCTTTCGCGCGGGGCGGGTGCGCGTATGTGCGGAAATATTCGTATATTTGTAGGATTATTGGATTAGTATGATTCCACAGGAGACGGTTAACGAAATATTGGACGCGGCCCGGATAGAGGAGGTTGTGGGGGATTTCGTGCAGCTGAAGCGGCGCGGGTCCAGTTATGTGGCGTGCTGTCCGTTCCACAATGAGAAGACGCCGTCGTTCTACGTGACGCCTTCGAGGGGCATTTTCAAGTGCTTCGGGTGCGGAAAGGCGGGGTCGGCCGTGGGTTTCCTGATGGAATATGAGCATATGAGCTACGTGGAGGCTCTGAAGTGGATTGCCAACAAGTATCACATTACGGTACAGGAGAAGGAGGAGAGTGCGGAGGATATTGCGGCAAGGCAGCACAGCGAGAGCCTGCATCTGGTTTCCGATTATGCTTTCAATTTCTTCAAGGAGCAGCTCAGGACTGAAGAGGGGCACACGATAGGCTACCAGTATTTCCGCAGCCGCGGGCTTCTGGACGAGACGATTGAAGAGTTCGGCCTGGGATGGGCGCCCAAATCGAAGGACGTGTTCACTCAGCAGGCGCTCGCAGCAGGGTACAAGAAGGAATACCTTGTGGAAACCGGCCTCTGTGCGGAGTGGGAAGACGGCAGCATTCACGACCGTTTCTTTGACCGTGTGATGTTCCCGATCCATTCCCGCAGCGGACGCGTAGTTGCGTTCGGCGGCAGGACGCTTCTCAGCACCAAGACGGAAAAGATTGCGAAGTACGTAAACTCCAAGGAATCGGAAATTTATGTGAAGTCGCGCACACTGTACGGGCTGTACCAGGGCCGCAAGGCCATCGGCGACGCCGACAAGTGCTACCTGCTGGAGGGCTATCTTGATGTTCTGTCGATGTACCAGCTGGGTATAAAGAACGTGGTGGCCTCCTGCGGAACATCGCTCACAGAGGAGCAAGTGCAGGTGATAAAGCGCTTCACGGATAACATCACCGTGATGTACGACGGCGACAGTGCGGGCCTTCATGCGGCTGTGCGCGCCGTGGGCCTCATACTCAAGGCCGGCCTCAATGCCCGCGTGGTGTTCCTCCCGGACGGCGACGATCCGGATTCGTACTCCCGCAAGCATAGCCTGGCGGAAGTGCAGGAATATATCGACCAGAATGAAAAGGACGGCGTCATATTCAAGACCGACCTCCTTATGGCCGATGCCGGAAACGACCCCGTTCGCCGCGCCAACACCATCAACGAGATTGCCGATACGATTGCCGATATCCCCGATGCGGTGAAGCGCCAGGTTTATGTCGATATGCTGGCGGCCCAGTTCAAGGTGGACGCCGACCTCCTTTTCGCGCGCATACGCACCACCAGGCGCAGGACTGTCAATGAGGTGCCGCGCAGGGAAAACGCTCCCGAAGTGCCGCTTGAGGTAAAGACGTCGGTGCCGCGGACAACCGTGCCCACTGAGCTCCAGCCGCTGGAGGACAATGCCGTGCTGGCCCCGTCGGAGCGCGAAATCCTGGGCTTCATCCTCACCGACGGAACCACTCATATGGATTTCGAATCGGACTCGGAGTTCTATGCCGGGGACGATCCCCAGAGCGTTGCGGAATTCATCGACTCGGCTTTCGCGGCCGACAATATAGTGTTTTCGAATACGGCCTACAGGGACACCTACGACGCATATTTCCGTCTGTACGATGCCGGCGAGTCCCAGGACGCGATAATCCGCAGCCTGGTGAACAGCCCGGACCGCAGGATCGCCACAGTGGCCACGCACCTGTCGGTGGAGAAGTATATGCTCACGGTGGATACTTTCGCCCGCAGCCTCACATCCCGTGGCTCGTGGCTGGTGCAGTACGTGCCCAGGGCCATACTGGCCTATCACGAGAAAAGGATGCAGGAGCGCCTGCAGGAGCTGACGAAAAAGCTCGCTGCGGCAAGCCCCGAGCAGCAGAAACAGATAATGGAAGAGATGAACCGGGTGAGCGAAGCCAGAAGGGTGCTGCTCCTCCGGCTCGGACGTGAAAAACAAAAACAGAGATATGGAGAATAAACACAAGAGAACCCTGGTAACCTGCGCGCTGCCTTACGCAAACGGACCGGTGCATATCGGCCACCTTGCAGGTGCATACATACCCGGCGACATTTACGTGCGCTATCTGCGTATGCGCGGGGAGGATGTGCTGTTCGTGTGCGGCAGTGACGAGCACGGCGTGCCCATCACCATCAAGGCCCGCCAGCAGGGAGTCACCCCCCAGGATATAGTGGACAAATACCATAAGGTGATGAAGGACGCTTTCACGCGCCTGGGAATCAACTTTGACATATATTCCCGCACATCCTCCGATGTGCACGGGGAGAATGCTTCGGAATTCTTCCGCAAACTGTACGACCAGGGCGATTTCATCACCAAGGAGTCGGAGCAGCTGTACGATGAAGAAGCCGGAATGTTCCTTACGGACCGCCTCATCCTTGGCACCTGCCCCAAATGCGGCAACCCCAACGCTTATGGCGACCAGTGCGAGAAATGCGGCTCCACCCTTAGCCCGGACGAGCTTATCGACCCGCGCTCCAGCCTCAGCGGAAGCGCACCCGTGAAGAAGAAGACCACCCACTGGTATCTGCCTCTGGACAAGTACGAGCCCTGGCTCCGCGATTGGATCCTGGAACAGCACAAGGAATGGAAGACCAACGTGTACGGCCAGTGCAAGAGCTGGCTGGACGGCGGCCTGCAGCCCCGTGCAGTCACCAGGGACCTGGACTGGGGTGTTCCCGTGCCCGTGGAGGGTGCCGGGGGCAAGGTCCTGTACGTTTGGTTCGATGCCCCCATCGGCTACATCTCGAACACAAAGGAACTGCTCCCTGAAAGCTGGGAGAAGTGGTGGAAGAGCAAGGACACAAGGCTTATCCACTTCATCGGCAAGGATAATATCGTGTTCCACTGCATAGTGTTCCCGTCGATGCTTAAGGCCTACGGAGACTACATTCTGCCGGAAAACGTGCCCTCCAACGAGTTCCTGAATCTGGAAGGCGACAAGATCTCCACGTCGAAGAACTGGGCCGTATGGGTGCACGAATACGAAGACGAGTTCCCCGGACAGGAGGACGTGCTGCGCTATGTGCTCACGGCCAACGCCCCGGAAACCAAGGACAACGACTTCACCTGGAAGGACTTCCAGAGCAGGAATAACAGCGAACTCCTGGCAGTGTTCGGAAACTTCGTGAACAGGGCAGTGGTGCTCACCCACAAGTATTTCGGCGGCAAGGTGCCCGCCAACGCCAAGCCGGAAGCCATCGACAAGGAAACCCTCGACGGCGTGAAGCCCTGCAGGGAGGCGATGGAGAAATACCTGGACACCTTCCATTTCCGCGAGGCCCTGAAGGAGGCGATGAACATAGCCCGCATCGGCAATAAATACATCTCCGATATGGAGCCCTGGAAAGTGGCGAAAACCGACCTGGAGCGCACCGGTTCCATCCTTTACACCTGTCTCCAGATATGTGCCGATCTGGCCATCGCGTTCGAGCCCTTCACCCCGTTCAGCGCCCAGAAGCTGCGCGACATCCTTAAGGTGGGGGTCGATGCCGGCACGGACCACCGCGCCGGAGAAGGCGAGCCGACGGTGAACTTCTACAAGGAAGGCGAATCCGCCGCCCTTCACACTTCGGTGAAGCAGTCATACGACGTTGTTCTCAACTGGGATATGCTGGGCGAGGCGGAGCTGCTGAAACCCGGGCACGAGCTGGGCGAGGCGGTGCTTTTGTTCCGCAAGATTGAAGATGCCGAGGTGGACGCCCAGATTGCAAAGCTGGAGGCCATCAAGGCTGCCAGGGAGGCTGCGGAGAAGGCAAAGGCAGCGGAAGAGGCAGCAAAGAAAGTGGAGCCCGGAAAGGCTCCGGTAACCTTCGAGCAGTTCGGAACAATGGATATCCGCGTGGCCACAGTGCTTGAGGCGGAGCGCGTTCCCAAGACGGACAAGCTGCTCAAGCTCACGATCGACACAGGCCTGGACAAGCGCACCATAGTCTCCGGCATCGCTGAATATTACAGCCCGGAAGATATGGTGGGCCGCCAGATCTGCATCCTTGCCAATCTGGAACCCAGGGTGATACGCGGAATCGAGTCCTGCGGAATGATCCTGATGGCAAAGCAGGGCGACGGCAAAATGCGCCTTGTAAGCCCCGTGGAGGCCATCACCAACGGTGCGATTGTGGGATAAAATGCGTATATTTGCAGGATAATGGGAATATTTGACAAAGGCGTACAGAAAACCAATTTGAACTTCTTCCAGAAGCTCGGAAGGGCCATCGTGGGGAAGTCCAAGGTCGATGACGACGTTCTGGACGCCGTGGAGGAAGCCCTCCTGGGCTCGGATATGGGCGTGGACACCACCCTCAAGATCATCGACAATATCGAGGACCGCGTGGAGCGGGACAAATATGTGTCGATGGACGAACTTGTGGACATCATCCGCGACGAGATTGCCAAGCTCCTGGGAGAGGACGATGCCCCCGTCCAGCCCTTCGACTTCAGTAAGAAACCGTATGTGATGCTGGTTGTGGGCGTAAACGGAGTGGGCAAGACCACCACCATCGGCAAACTGGCCTCGATGCTGGCCGCCCAGGGCAAGAAGGTGGTCCTCGGCGCGGCGGACACGTTCCGTGCGGCTGCCGTGGAGCAGCTCACGATATGGGCGGAGCGCACCGGCGCGGCAATCGTCAAGCAGCCGATGGGCGCGGATCCTGCTTCCGTGGCATTCGACGCCGTGAAATCGGCGGTGGCCAGGGAGGCCGATGTGGTGCTCATCGACACTGCAGGGCGCCTTCACAACAGGGTGGATCTGATGAACGAGCTCACCAAGATCCGCAACGTGATCAAGCGCATCGTACCGGACGGCCCTCACGAGGTTCTCCTGGTGCTGGACGGCTCCACCGGGCAGAATGCCTTCATCCAGGCCCGCGAGTTCTCCAAGGCGACGGATGTCACTTCGATGGCCGTCACCAAGCTGGACGGCAGCGCCAAGGGAGGCGTGGTGGTTGGAATCGTGGACCAGTTCAAGTTCCCCATCAAATACATCGGAATAGGCGAGGGCGTCAACGACCTGAAAGTATTCGACAAAAAAGAATTTGTGTCAGATTTGTTTAAAAAAGAAGATATACAATAATGAAACTCTCCTGTAATTGGCTCAAGGACTATCTGGTGGCCGACCTTACACCTCAGCAGATAGCGGAAGCTATGACCTCAATCGGCATTGAAGTGGACTCGCTGGAAACTGCGGAGCAGATTCCCGGCGGTCTTGCCGGCGTCGTGGTGGCACACGTGCTCACCTGCGTTGAACATCCGGATTCGGACCATCTTCATATCACCACCGTGAACGACGGCTCGCCGGAGCCCGTTACCGTGGTCTGCGGAGCCCCCAACGTTGCCGCCGGGCAGAAGGTTCTGTTCGCGCGCATCGGCACGGTGCTCCCCGGGGACTTCAAGATCAAGAAGTCCAAGATCCGCGGAGTGGAGTCGTTCGGAATGATCTGCGCGGAGGACGAGCTGGGCATCGGCACATCCCACGACGGCATTATGGTTCTTCCGGAGGATGCCGTTCCCGGCACTCCCGCCAAGGATTTCCTGGGTCTGAAGGAAGAGACCGTGATCGAATACGAGATAACGGCCAACCGCATCGACGCGGCTTCCCACTGGGGCGTTGCCAGGGACCTGTACGCATATCTGCGCTCCAAGGACATCCCCTGCGAGCTGAAGATGCCCAAGGTCGATGCATTCAAGGAAGGCGAGGGCGAATCCATCCCCGTCGAGGTTCTGGACACCGATGGCGCACCCCGCTACACCGGCATCACGGTGAAGGGCGTGAAAGTGGCCCCGTCGCCGCAGTGGCTGGCGGAAAAGCTCCAGAGCATCGGCCTCAAGCCCATCAACAACGTGGTGGACGTGTCCAATTTCATCCTCTTCGAGCTGGGCCAGCCGCTCCATACCTTCGACGCCGACAAGATCCGCGGCGGCAATGTGATAGTGCGCCGCGCCGGGGAAGGCGAGGTGATCAAGACCCTGGACGGCATCGACCGCAAGCTGAGCAAGCTGGATATGGTCATTGCCGATGCAGAAGGGCCGATGTGCATTGCAGGTGTATTCGGCGGTGAGGATTCCGGCGTGAGCGACTCCACCGTTGACGTCTTCATCGAGGGCGCATATTTCGATCCCGTGTCGGTGCGCCGCACGGCCAAGAGTCAGCAGCTGTCGACGGACGCCTCCTTCCGCTTCGAGAGGGGCGCGGATCCGGAGATGTCGCTGTTCGCCGCAAAGAGGGCGGCCCTCCTCATTCAGGAGGTCGCCGGCGGCAAGGTCGTGGGCAAGGTGCGCGAGGTTTATCCGCAGGTCATCGGCAGGAAACTGATCGACCTGGACTATGGCAGGATGCAGCGCTTCATCGGCAAGGAGATTGGTGCCGATACCATCGAAAAGATCCTGGAATGCCTTAATTACCAATGGGTTGCAAAGCGCGAGAACGGCGCCCTGGTTGCGGCTCCTACATATATGGTCGATGTCACCCGCGAGTGCGACGTGGTGGAAGAGGTGCTCCGTATCTACGGTTACAACAACATCGACCTTCCGGACAGCCTGCGTATGAGCGTGAACCCCAGCCCTTCACCGGAGCCCGAGGCCATTCGCAACAATATCTCCAATTTCCTGGCCTCCAACGGCTTCACGGAGACAATGAACAACTCCCTCACCAAGGAGGATTACTATAAGGGCCTCACCACTTATCCGGCGGAGAATTGCGTCCATATCGTGAATCCGCTGAGCCAGGACCTCAATGTGCTGCGCCAGACGCTGATTCTCAACGGCCTGGAGGTGGTGGCCTACAATATCAACAGGCAGGCTTCTTCGCTGCGTTTCTTCGAGTACGGCTCGGTTTACCGCCGCCTGCCGGAACTCCCGGGCGAAACTCTGGAGGGCTATGAGGAGCATCAGTGCTTCTCCCTGTTCATCACCGGTACGCCGGACAAGGCGTGGCGCACTGGAGCCCGCAAGTCGGATTTCTTCCAGCTCAAGGGCTATGTGGAGCTGCTTCTGGCGCGCTACCGCATCGACCTTTCCACCCTTGCAGTGCTTCCGGCTCCGGCCGATATTTTTGCCGAGGGTATGGTCTACGGCCTGCCCGGCCGCGACGTACAGCCGCTGCTCACACTGGGTACAATCAATCCTGCGCTGCTCAAGCGCTTCGGCATCAAGCAGCCCGTATTCGCCGCTGAGATTCACTGGCAGAGGCTCTTCCAGCTGATCAAGCGCGACAAGTTCAACTTCACGGAACTGCCCCGCTTCCCGGAGGTCAGGCGCGACCTTGCCCTGCTTCTGGACGAGGGCGTGAGCTATGCCGATCTTCGCAAATCGGCCCTCCGCACAGGAAAGAAACTCATCCGCAGCGTGTCGCTGTTCGACGTCTACCGTGGCGACAAGATCCCTGCCGGAAAGAAACAGTATGCCCTTGGCTTCGTGCTTCAGGATCCCGAACGCACTCTCACCGATATCGAGGTGGAAAATACGATGCAGAGGGTTCTGGACGGCTTCAAGAATGAATTCGGAGCAGTGTTGAGGTAATGCGCCTGAAGGTCCGTCATATCGTTGCCCTGATGCTGGTGCTTGCACTCTTTGCCTCGTGCAGGAGGACCAGGCTCATACCCACCAAGGAACTTAAGCAGATTGTGTATGAGATGCTTATGCGGGACCAGCAGCTCAAGGTGGACAGGCGCATCGGCACCATCCCGGACTCCATTCTGGTATATGAAGGCATCTTCAAGGAGCACGGATACAATACCGACGACTATATGTACAGCATCCAGCATTACCTGAGAGACCCGGAGCGATTCTCCAGGGTGTTCAGGGATGTTGCCGCGCAGATGGAAAAGGACAAGAGGCAGGTGGAGAAGGAGATTGAAAAACGCGACTGGAGGCTGAAATATACCGACATCGACCATATGCCAATGGATTCCATCGCCCTGATGTTCTATCCGGATTCCCTGAATCTGGGTAACATCCGCACCAGTATGGATTCCGCTTATTTTGAAACCCGTTTTATTCCTCATGAACAGGATAGCTGCCAAGTACGTTTACTCCCTTAAGGGGAGCACCCCTCTGGTGAACGGCTTCGTGGAATACGACGACACGGGGCTGATTCACGCCGTGGGCGAAGGCTGCAGGCCGTCGGAAGAGAAAGTGTTCTTCGACGGCGCCATCGTCCCCGGATTCGTGAATGCGCACTGCCACGTGGAGCTTTCCTATCTGAAGGGGATGTTCCGCAAGGGCAGCGGAATGGCAGGGTTCATCGACCAGATAAATGAACTCCGGGACTTCAAGAGCCACGAGGAGAAGATGGCCGATATCCGAGCCGCGATGGACCGCCTCTGGAACCAGGGCGTGCAGGCAATGGCCGATATTTCCAACTGTGCCGATACCTTCCCGCTGAAGAAGGACAGTCCGATGTACACCCGCACGTTCCTGGAGGTATTCGGGACAGAGCCCAAGGACTGCGACGGGGTGATGGCGTGCGTGTCCAAACTGCAGGAAGAGGCCCGCAAGTATGGCCTGGATGCCGCTCCGACGCCGCACGCCTGCTATACGATGAGCCCTCAGCTGCTGACGGCTGCCAGCGCGGCCGGGCTGCGGAGCGGCTTTTTGTCGTACCACAGCGAAGAATCCGACCAGGAGGAGGATATGATACGCAGCGGCAGCGGCCCTATGTGGGAGAACCGCGTGAAGGCAGGGATGTCCACTCCGCCAGTTACGGGGCAGTCGTCGCTGGAATACTTTGTGGACAGGCTGTTGGAGGTGCATCCCGCACCGTTCCGTGAGAATATACTTTTGGTTCACGAGTGCAGTATGGGAGTGGGCGGCGCAAGGCTGGTGAAGGCCCTGATGCAGAATCCGTTCATTGCCCTGTGCCCGCTATCCAATCTGTTCATACACAAGACATTACCCCCTGTGGATATGATGCGCAGGGAGGGGCTGCAGCTTTGCATCGGCACGGATTCACTGTCGTCAAACGACGATTTGTGCATCGTGGACGAAATGCGCTGCCTGCAGGAGAATTTCCCGGAGCTCGCGCTCGGGGAACTGCTGGAATGGGCCTGCCTGAACGGCGCCCGTTTCCTTGGCAGGGAGAATATCATCGGCACGATAGAAGAGGGAAAGCGCCCCGGACTCGTGCTTATTGAAGGACTTAAAGGCGACAAGCTGGTTAAAGGCAGCAAATCGAGAAGGATATGTTAAGGGAAGACACTGTTTTCGGCCCCATCTTTTCGCGGAGGCTGGGCTCGTCCCTGGGAATCAATCTTCTTCCCCGGGAGGGAAAGCTGTGCAATTTCGACTGCATCTATTGCGAATGCGGCTGGAATCGCGACGGAAGGGGAGACAGGTCGATTCCGACGGCCGATGACGTGCGCACGGCGCTGGAAAGCAAGCTCCTGGCTTGCCTGGACGCCGGCACGCCCATCGACTCGATAACCTTCTCCGGCGACGGCGAACCCACGCTGAATCCCCATTTTGCGGCCATTGTCGATGATACCCTGGCGCTTAGGGATAAGTTTTATCCTGCGGCTAAAGTGTCGGTGCTGACGAATGCCACGAAGATATGGCGGGAGGATGTGTTCCAGGCACTCCGGAAGGTGGACAACCCTATCCTGAAGCTGGACGCGCCCCGTACGGAGCTTGTGAAGATAATCAACAATCCGGCGGGGGACTATGAGGTTTCGCAGGTGGTGGAAGATATGAAGCGTTTTGATGGCGATTTTGTGATGCAGACTATGTTCCTGAAGGCCCCGACGTTCTGCAGCGGGGACTGGGCCGCGGAGTGGATGGACATCGTGCGGGTGCTGAAGCCCAGGGAGATTATGGTCTACACCATCGACAGGCCGGTGCCTATGGCCGGTCTGGAGAAATATACTGCGGAGGAAATGCGCTCGCTGGTGCAGCCTCTCATCGACGAAGGATATAATGTACAAATAAAAGGATAACACTATGGAAGAACTGTTTACAAAGTACAACTACGTGCCGGACAAGGAGGCCATCGCAAAGCATCTCAACCTCCTTGCAAAGAATCTGGATGAAGTTGTTTCCGAGAAGGTCCTCAAGGAATGCTTCTCCATCATGGACCTCACCACTCTCAGCACCAAGGACACCGTGGCCAGCGTGAAGAAGCTTGCCGACAAGGTTCCCGCATTCAAGAAGGACTATCCCGAGTGGCCCCTTCCCGCATCGGTGTGCGTATATCCCAACTTCGCACCGGTGGTGAAAGACGCCCTGGAGGGCACCGGAGTGCACGTTACCACTGTGGCCGGCTGTTTCCCCACTTCCCAGAGTTTCCTGGAGGTGAAGCTTCACGAGATCGAGATGGCGGTTCGCGGCGGGGCCGATGAAATCGACATCGTCCTTGCCCTGAATACCTTCCTGGCCGGCGACTTCTATACCGCAGGGAACGAGATTCTGGAGAGCCGCAAGCTCATCGACAAGGTTGCTGAGGAACTTGGCCGCAAGGTTGTGCTCAAGGTTATCCTGGAAACCGGCCTTCTGGTGAGCCACGAGGCCATCGCCAACGCGTCCTTCCTGGCAATGGAGAACGGGGCCGATTTCATCAAGACATCCACCGGCAAGGTTGAGGTGAACGCCACACCCGTCGCCGCTTATGTGATGTGCGAATGCATCAAGAAGTACTACGAGTCAACAGGCAAGAAAGTGGGCTTCAAGGCTGCAGGAGGCATCTCATCGGCAATGGATGCCGTGTGCTACTATTCCATAGTGTCGTCTATTCTCGGCCCGGAGTGGCTTAACAAGGATCTCTTCCGCTTCGGCGTGAGCCGCCTTGCAAACCAGCTGCTCAGCTATGTGGAACAGAAAACCGTGGCTTATTTCTAGTCCTTTTCCGTTTCCGCACTTTTCAATCATTTCCGGTCTCCAGCTATGCTGGGGGCCGGTTGTTTTTCATTTTGAGGGCAAAACGGGTGTTTTTGGGCTGTTTTCGGCAACTTGGTTTTTCGATTATCGGCCTTTTGCGGGCCTGTAGCGGCGATTTTGAAATTAACCGTTTAAAGTTTGGATACACGGATAAGTATTTCCAGATTTGCACAGGATTAAAATGGAAATGCTTATGAAAAGAAGTATCATTCTTATTGCTTTGTTTGCCCTGTTCTCCTGTGAGCGGGTGGACGTGCCGCCCGCTCCGGAGGAGGATGTCGTCTATCACGGAATGATAGAGCTTGGGGAAAGGCTGGAGGACCCGTATTCGGTCGACAATATTACAAAGGCCATTGAAAACCTGTATCCCACCAAGGCCGGCCGGGTGAATGTCGACCCTACAGACCTGTACCTGCGGTTTCTGCCTTCTTCCGAGGAGGAATACCGGCTGCTGGAATCCACGGTTTCCGCAATCGCGGACCATCCGCTGGACTACCGCATCGTCCGGGAAGGGGATTACTATCACGACCCGGAAATACCTGATGGGGATATTACCTGGCAGTACGTTGTTGTTCCCAGCGACTATAAGGTGCCGGAGGGAATCAAGTGCGAGCTTATCGACAAGTGTTATATATCGGAACACGACGCGTACACGCGCGCGTCCGATATAATAGACTGGCAGGCTGTGGAGAGGGAGGCGTACCGGATAACCGGGAACGAGGCCCTGCTGCCGCCTGTTACCAAAGCGGAAGCGGGGCGTCCGGCCGGGCGAATCACGGTGGTTGACCCTTCGCTGAACGAGGGCAAGCCTTTCGGCGTGGCTGAGGTGTTGGTTGTCTGCAACAGTTTCGTGAAGTTTTCCTCGTCGTACACCGACAGGGACGGATATTATGCCCTTCCGGTGGCGTTTTCGTCGGAGCCTCGTTACAGGCTTGTGTTCAAGAACCGCAAGGGATTCAGCCTGGGGCTTAATCTGGTGCTGCTGCCCGCGTCCATATCGACCCTTGGAAAAGGCTCTCCGGAGGGGAAGGACGTCTGCGTGAAGCCATCCGACGATCCGGGGCTGTATCGGCGCTGCGTGGTGAATAACTCGGCCTATGATTACTATACGCGTTGCGTGGAGACGGATCTGGATATCCAGACGCCGCCCAAGAACCTGTCCATATGGATTCTGGGTGAAATCAAGGGAGGAAGCGCGGCAATGCTGCACCAGGGCGTGTTCACGGACCTTGCCCAGATGTCGGAAAAGCTTGGAAAGTATGCCGATATCCTGAACGTGTTCCTTCCGGATATCACCATAGGCTGCAAGGGCGCGGCGGACTATTATACCCTTTACGCGCTCACCACGCACGAACTGGCCCACGCAAGCCACTATGTGAAGGCTGGGAACGACTATTGGCAGGAATACATTAAATATATATTGAGCTCCACCGTGTATGAGGGCACGTCCTATGGCAGCGGGAACGGGGAAGGCGCCGGATACTGCGAAGTGGGAGAGGTATGGGCCTATTTTATGGAGAGCGTCCTTTTCAAGGACCGCTATGGCGGGTCGATGCCGGATGTGGGAACCTCGTACTGGTTCCGCCCGCAGATACTCCGATACCTGTATGAGAGAGGTATGACCTGCGGGGAGATATTCAAGGCGCTGAAGCCCTCCGTGTGCTCCATCGACGATCTTGAGGATGAACTGATTACTTTGTATCCGGAACGCGAAACGCAGATCCGGCAGGTGTTCAACAGATATGCACGCAGATAAAATCCCGGTCCTCCTTACGTTAATTTTTTTTGTCCTCGCATGTCAGTTTGTCAAGGAGGACCGGGATCTTTGTCCCTGTGCTTTAACTATTGAAGTGGCCGATGCGCCCGGAGACGTACGCCTGCTTTTGGAAGGGCCGTCTTTTGAGATGGACGCCGTGGTTCCCGGGGACACCTCGGTTACGTGGCGCGTGCCGCGGCCGGACGTGCGGATGACTGCTGTTTGTGGGGCTGTGTGGGATGGGGGAGTAGTAATACGGGAAGGGGAGCAGTGTCCTGAAGTGTATTTGGGCGTGGGGCGCGTTTTTACCGACTCGGAGGAGGCCTCGTGCGCTCCTCCGCTGCATAAGGCGTATTGCCTTGTGGATATTCAGTTCAAGAGTCCCGCAGGATGGAAGCCACTGCCCGTAACCGTTTCCGGCAACGTCTGCGGCTACGGGCGTGACGGGAATCCCCTCGAGGGCCCGTTCAGATGTGTCGCGGAACCCGGCCCTTCCGGCCGCTGCAGCTTCCGCGTCCCCCGTCAGCGGGACGCCTCGCTGCTGCTCACGCTTGGCTCCGGCTGGACGTTTGCCCTGGGCGAATACCTCCTCCAGAGCGGCTACGACTGGGGAGAGGCGGACCTCCGGGACGTAGTCCTGGACATTGACATTTCCCTGACCGACATCAGTTTCCGCATCGATTCCTGGACCCACACGGAAAAGCTTTGGTTTCTGATTTGAAAAAAATTTGCGGAATCAAAATTTCTTTGTACCTTTGCATCCCCCAAGAGCGCGAGTGGCGGAATTGGTAGACGCGCTACTCTCAGGAGGTAGTGTCCATTGGACGTGTCGGTTCGACTCCGGTCTCGCGCACACAAAAAAGGCAGCTTGTTGAAGGCTGCCTTTTTTTATGGATCTACATAGGAGACATAGCTGCCGCGGACGCATTTCCATCGGCCATCGTTCAGGAGAGTGATGGTGTCGCCATATACGCCATCCAGTTGGCGGCCGTCGCTGTTGTAGACATACCAGTATTTCCCGTGGCGGACGCCCCAGCAACCGTTGGAAAAGATGATGGGCGATTCGTCCGAATAGAAGTCAACTTTACGGCCGCTGCAGTGATATACATCCCAGTATCCGGAGCTCCTCTCCACCGCTACATATCCCCAGGGATAATAATAAATCTGCTTACCGTAAATCCCGTCCACAGTGTCACCCTCCGGGTCTATTAGGTACCAGGTGCCGTTGCGCTTCACGCGGTAGTAGCCATTGTAAAGCAGATTGATCTCATCACCATAAATGATGGAATACCCATTCCGGTAGATGTAAACGCGCCTGCTCATAATCCTCACGGTGCACCCGTTCCACAAATCCTGGTAATCCTCCTCGCACTGCACCGCCTTGCGGGTAATCACTTCGTTTCCGGTATCTTCGAACCAGAGGTTATACTTGTCGGAAACCACATATTGCGCTTTCATGGCAACACTTGCCACAAGCGCACAAAGACATATTATAAGGCGTTTCATAAGGCTTGGATTTTTTCCTGCCTTTTGCGAAAACTATGCCCGAATCAATTATAATCTCTCTCGCAGCGTGAAATGTAACTCGCTATGTACTAGTCACTTATGCAAATCGTGGTGGGTAAACCGCCCACCTCATTTCGCGTAAATCGCTTATTCTCAACCACTTGCATTTCACGCACAATTACTCGTGGGGCGTAAAACGAAAAAGCCAGCCGCTTGGCTGGCACTTTTCGTAGCCCCAAGTGACATAATATCGAACCTTTTTCTGGAGGATCTGGAGCGTATATGGGAACTCAAAAAGGTGGATTCCAGACCCTTGCAATCCATATTTACACTACTTTAAGCCTGACGAGCAAGAGGAAATATAGCCTCTAAAAAATGGTGATTATTCCCGTTGGGGGGCAGACACCATTTTGACATATATAATATAAGGGCGGTTTTGGGCAAGAATTCAATACCTGGACTGCACACTTGCACGTTGCACACTATATCATCAGCCGTATCAATCCCTCACTCTTCACAAACGTATCAGGATGGGCCATAACTACTGCATAAACCTGTCTTCCATCCACCGGCTTTCCATCCCGCCTCTTGTATAATCCTTTCTCGTTAACCATGCGCGCAATCACTTCTGTCTTCATGCCGTGGTTGGATGAAGCGAGAAGATAAACTATGGCTTCTGGGAGTGTCATCTAAAAAATAAATTGGGATTTACCTCTCATTCTTCTTGATCAGTGTCAAATCTCCGCTGGATAGGGCCTCAAAGTTGGCCTCGATCTTCTCGATGTCCCAGTCCCACCATTTCAAGTCCAAGAGGTAGGCTATGAATTCATCATCAAAACGTTTCCGGATTACCCGGCAGGGATTACCTGCGGCAACGGCATACGGAGGGATGTCG
>JAILDI010000224.1 GCA_024689525.1 Bacteroidales bacterium | reverse complement strand
GCAGGAAGCCGATGACGGTCTCCGTGTCCACGTCGTACTGGTGCTTGGTGGGCTCCATGGGCTTGGGCTCGATGAGGAATGTGCCCTTGAATCCCTTTGCGCGAGCATAGTCGCGTGCCGCGATGAGCATCTTGCCAAGGTGGTCCTTCTCACGCTGCATCTGGGTGTTCAGCAGGGTGTAGTAGCCTTCGCGGCCGCCCCAGAACACATAACCTGTGCCTCCCAGCTTGATGGTGGCGTCGATGGCGTTCTTGATCTGCACGGCTGCACGGGCAACGATGTCGAACTGGGGATTGGTGGCGGCGCCGTTCATGTAGCGCTTGTTGCCGAACACGTTCGCGGTGCCCCACAGGTTCTTGATGCCGGTCTCCTTCATCTTCACCAGCAGATAGTCGGTGATGTCCTTCATCCTGGCCTCATACTCCTCGATATCCTCGCAGTCTTCCACAAGGTCGATGTCATGGAAGCAGAAGTACTCGATTCCGAGTTTCTGCATGATCTCGAAGCCGGCATCTGCCTTTGCCTTGGCGCGGCAGTAGGGGCATTCGCCATTGTCCCACTCATAGCAGCGGGTCTGGCCGCCGAAGGGGTCGGAAGATGCAGCGCCCAGTGTATGCCACCAGGCCATTGCGAACTTGAGCCAGTCCTTCATCTTTTTGCCGGCCAGTACGCGCTCTGCGTCATAATAATGGAATGCAAGGGGATTCTTGCTGTCGACTCCCTCGAAGGGAATCTTACCGATTGTAGGGAAATACTCTTTTGCCATAATTAATATATTAAATGAATTGTTTCCATCTTTCGTATGCCTCTCTGTAGGCGGCTTCATTGTCCGGGACGATGACGTCGAGGCGCTCCAGGGTGGCGAAAGCCTCCCTGTTGTCCTTATAAATACCAGCGCCGATGCCGGCTCCCTTGGCTGCGCCCACGGAACCGTCGGTATCGAACAGTTCGATGGTGGCTCCGGATACGCCCGCCAATGTGTCCCTGAATATCTTGGACTGGAACATATTGGCCAGTCCCGCGTGGATCTTGTCCACCTTCATACCCATCGCCTCCATGATCTCGATGCCATACTGGAAGGAGAATACGATGCCTTCCTGGGCAGCGCGGATGAGGTGGCGCTTGTCGTGACGGTTGAAGTTTACGCCGTGGATGCTGCAGCCCGTATCCTTGTTCTCCAGCATACGCTCTGCGCCGTTGCCGAAGGGGAGGATTGATATGCCGTCCGAGCCGATGGGAACCTCATCGGCCAGCACGTTCATTTCGGCATAGGAAATGCCCTCCGGGGCCACGTTGCGGCGTATCCAGGAATTGAGGATGCCGGTGCCGTTGATGCACAGGAGCACGCCCAGGTGCGGGTCTTCGGCCGTATGGTTCACGTGTGCGAAGGTGTTCACGCGGCTCAGCGGGTCGTAATTCACCTGGCCGATGACGCCATACACCACGCCGGAAGTGCCGGCGGTGGAGGCGATTTCACCAGGATTGAATACGTTAAGGCTGAGGGCGTTGTTGGGCTGGTCGCCGGCGCGGTAGGTTACCGGGATGCCTTCCTTGAGTCCCAGTGCCTCCGCAGCCTGCTTGGTGAGCGTTCCCTGAACGCCGAAAGTAGGCTTTCGCGGGGCGAGGATTGTCTCGTAGAAGCCGAAGTAATCCAGCAGCTCCCTGCTGGGGGCATCGGCCTTAAAATCCCAGAAGATGCCTTCCGACAGGCCGCTCACCGTGGTGCATACGCTGCCGGTGAGGCGCATGGCGATATAGTCGCCCGGAAGCATAATCTTCCAGATGCGGCTGAACAGGGCGGGCTCGTTTTCCTTCACCCAGGCCAGCTTGGCCGCGGTAAAGTTGCCGGGGGAGTTCAGCAGATGGGGGAGGCAGTAGTCGGCGCCAAGTGCATCGAACGCCTTCTGGCCGTAAGGGACTGCGCGGGAGTCGCACCAGATAATGGAGGGGCGCAGCACGTTCATATCCTTATCGACACATACCAGGCCGTGCATCTGATAAGAAATGCCGATGGCCTTGATGTCGCCTGCGGTAAACGCTTTGTCCTTCATCTGGCCCAGGATGTCTTCAGTGGCCAGTTTCAAATTGCCGAACCACATACCGGGATCCTGTTCCGCCCATCCGCTCTTCTTGGACAATATGGGAGCCTCGCTCTTGGGATAGAATGCAGTGGCAGCACATTTTCCGGTTTCCGCGTTCACCAGGGACGCCTTCACCGAAGAACTGCCGATATCGTAACCTAACAGATACATATTATTATTTGATGTTTAATATTCCTTCAACTGTTTGTTCCACAGGCTGCATGGTTCCGTCCTCATTGTAGCGGAGTTCGTCCACGCATACGCTGCGCCTTCCCACGGCCGGGCCGTAGCCATCCAGGGAAAAAGTGGAATTATGGTAGAAAAGATAGCTGTGCCCGTTATAGTCGATGACTCCGGGATGGATGGTGAAACTGTCCTTTGCCGATCCGGTGAGCTCTCCCTTGAACTCCCAGGGCCCGTCCAGCGACGATGCCATTGCATAGGAGATGGTCTCGCCGCCCTGGCCCATCGACGCATATACATTATAATAATAAGCGCCACGCTTGAAAAGCCAGGGGCCTTCCACGTAGTTCTCCATCGGCAGGGTGCGGATTTCCCCGTCCAGCTCCGTCATAGTCTTCTTGAGCGGAGCCAGGAAGCAGGTGCCGTTGCCCCAGCACAGCCAGGGGGTACCGTCGTCGTCGATCATGACCGTGGGGTCGAAGTCGTTCCACCAGCCCCGGGGGCCGTTGGGCGTCATGTCGTCCAGGATTAGGGCTTTGCCGATGGCGTCCCTGTACGGGCCGGCAGGGCTGTCCGCCACTGCAACGCCGATAGCCTTGCAGTTGGGGTTGCCGCTCTGGCAGGAGACGAAGAAGTAGTACTTCCCGTCCACCTCGATGCACTGCGCCGCCCAGGCTTCGCCCACGGCCCAGCTGAAATCTGTGGGCTTAAGAACGGCCCCATGCGACGTCCAGGTCTTCATATCCTCCGTGGAGTAGCAGAGCCATTCGGTTATGTTGAAGCCGTATTTGCCTTCATATCCGGGTTTGTCGTCGAACTGCTCGTCGTGGCCGCAGAACATGTACAGGCGGCCGTCGGAGGCCACCATCGGCGCAGGATCCGCGGTGTAGCAGTCCCTCACCAGCGGATTGCCTTCATACACGAAGCTCCCTGCAGGCGGGGTTTTGGGCGTGCAGGCCGCGGCGAGGATGGTCAGAATAAGAATAGTTTCCTTTCTCATAGTCTCAATGACGTTTCAGGTCCCATTTGCAGTTGTCGCTGCCGAAATCGAAGCGACCCAGGCCGGGGGTGCTGTCGGCCACGGATACCAGGCAAAGCGGTTCGCTGCAGCCTGGTATCGACTTAGGCATTATTCGATAGGTGCCGTCGGTGAGCTGGTCGATGCGCCAGAGCTCATTGTCGGCGCCGGTGAACTCCGGCACCGTGGCCAGGCTTGCGCCTTCGGTTGCCGCCAGGGCGCGGCCGGTTCCTTCGATTACAATCTTATAATAGGGCCCTCCCAGATAGCCACCGGCTTCCGGAACGGCCTCGATCGTCCATTTCTGATGGGGACGGGCCATATAGTCGCACAGGCGCACGGGGATGTCTCCCTGCGGCCAGCCATCGGCCACATCTTCCAGTTTCTGGTCCTCCAGGACCACTATCGACTTGTTCTCCTGGAACCACCAGCGGAAGCCGCTTTCCGCGCGCACAAAGTCCACGGTGAGCTCCAGGGCATAGCCGCGCCTGCAGGAGAGGATCTTGTAATTCCCTTCCGCAAACTCTTCTCCCGCCACAGGCCAGCCGTCCCTCCATATCAGCGGGCGGATTGCCAGCACGCTGTAGCCGCCGCGGTCCAGATCCGCTTCGAAATGAAGCGACATCTTCTCTACGCCCTCTTCTTCTATGTAGCGGCCAAAATGCCCCGCGCCGAATTTACGCTCCTCCGCGGCGATGAGCATCTTTCCTCCGCCGCGCAGCATGTCGCGACCCATATTGTCCAGGAACGGGCCCGAGACGCTGCGGGAACGACCAACCACGATATTGTACGTGGAATTCACCCCGTCGCAGCAGGTGCCGTGGGTGCCCATAAGATAGTACCAGCCGTCGCGATATGTCATCGACGTGGCTTCACAGTCGATGGCGATGTCCACAGCCCTGTTGCCGGAAAGGCGCCAGCCCGTCGCAGGGTCCAGTTCCACGATGCGTATATTGCCGAAATAAGTACCATATGTGCAGAAAAGCCGGCCTTCCGGAGTCATAATGAATCCTATGTCGATGGCGTCGCAGTCCTCGTCCGGCTCCGAACCTGCCACTTCCACGGGCTCCGTGTAGGCGAACTCGGGGGAGGTGGGGTCCAGAGTCTTGTTCCACATCGTGAGGATGCGGCCTGCGTGACCTCCGCCAAGGCCGCCGGGCGTGCTGCTGTAGCCCACCAGGTAGCGGTCCCCGATCTTAATCACGTCGGGTGCTGCGCCGCCTCCGGGGCGTACTCCGCCGCCGTTCCATGTCCATCCGTCGGCCGAGATGAGGCCTCCGCCGCCGGTTCCGAAAGTATAGTATTTCCCGTCGCAGAGTGCGATGGTGGAAGGGTCGTGAATATAAAGCTCACCAATCTGGGCCGATGCATACGCCGCCGTCAGGGCTACGAAAACCGTAATTGCGATTATCCTTTTCATAGCCTATTGAGTGCTTAAGGTGAAATTGGTAACAGGTTTCCCTTCTTCGTCGATGAAGCGTACGCAGAAGTCGCTCATACCGGGCCCGTTGATCACTGCGCCCCAGATAACGTTGCGGCCTTTATGAAGTGTGAGACGCTCTGACGCGCAGTCGTCCATCACCATCCGTCGGTCGCCGGACAGGATTACGGCCTCTTCTCCGTTAATCCACCACATTGAGGCGGAATTGGAGCCCACGGACATGCGCACGCCGGGAATTTCTTCCTGGCAGTTCACAACCGTGGCGGCCCAGAAGATTACGCCGTAGCGCTCGGGGGAGAGGTTTGTGGCAAAGCGGAACAGCTTAACGTTGTAGAGCTTGCTGTCCATCGCGTGCCAGCGCAGTTTGGTCTTTTTGTCGATCTTAACCTTGGCTCCGTCCTTTGGCAGGACGTCGCCCAGCTGGCCTTTGAAATATGTCTGACCGAACACCTCGCGGATGTAGCTGTCCGTTAACACGATATTGCTGGGATTGGGCTTGCTGATGGGCTCCAGAAGCATCCATCGGCCTATGAAACCGTCCTTGTCGGGCGATGCCGTTTCCCCGCTGGCAGGAACCATATACTTGTCCAGGGCCGTGGAGGAATCCGAATAAACCGGAGCCTGGGCATACAGGCCTGCGGAAAGCAGGATGGTTGCGATTGATATGATTGTCCTTTTCATTCTATTTGGCTGTGGGGTCGATACCCGCTTTTTCGCACAGGAACTTGTACAGTTCGTCGTAGCCTCTCTTCTTTTGATAATCGGCACCTTTCCACAGCAGGGGAGCGGTGCTCTCGCCCAGCCAGGAGTCCTTGTCGTTGATTCCCCAGAAGGTTATGCCGCCCCGCTGGGCTGCGGGTACTATCTCCAGATACTTCTGGAAGATGTATACGAACATATCGGCCTGTGTGATTTCGCTTGTGCTCTTGAGGTCCAGCTCCGAAATCCGCACCATTTTCCCCGTTGCCACGAGGTCCCTGAGCGAGGCCTCCACCTTGGCCTTGAGATTGGGGATTGCCATATCCAGATGCATCTGGGAGGCAACTCCCGTTACCTGGGGGTTGTTCTTTGCATAATAGCAGAATGCCTGGCGCTTGGCATCGGACGTCTCAAGATTATAGTCGTTGATGTACAGGATGGGGGTTTTGCCATACGTTGCCGCCGCATCCGTGGCGTATTCAAAGGCCTTGTCCACCCATTCCCTGGTGCTGGTGTAGTACGTTCCCCACACAAAGCCTTCCTGTGTATCGGCCTGCGTGCGGAAACCGCCATATTCGTTGAAGGTTTCGTTCACCACGTCCCAGGCGTAAGGGTCGAAATGCTCAACCATCGCATAGACATATGTCTTGAATGCCTTGTCGATTTCCTCGTTGGAATGCAGCGTGTTCAGATATGCCGTCTGCTGCTGGCTGTGCCAGCCCAGGACGTGGCCGAACAGGTCGCATCCGGCCGCCTTGGCCCACTGGACCATCTGGTCGGCCGTATCGAACTTCATCGTACCGTTCGCCTGCACGATGCCGTCGTGCTTCATTTCGTTGCCGAAGGTGGTGGCCTTGAACTCGCGGGTGAGGATATCCTTTATCTGGGGATTCCAGTAATACTCCCAGTATGTGAATGCCGCGCCTAGCTTGATTCCCGACTTCTCAGCCAGGTCGGCCAGGCCGTATTTGTAGTAAATGCCGGTGCCCTGGTTGGGGTCCGGTTTGGTGGGGCCCACAGGATAATCGATGGGGTCCTTCTCCTTTTCGCAGGAGAAAAGGGCCGGAATCAGGCCCAGAAGCAGAATATATGAAATCGCCTTTTTCATCGATGCAAAGTTACAAATAAATAATCGCGCGCAGGTATGCGTAGGACTCAATGTCATGCCGTTTTGAAACACACTTTTCATTTTCGCAACAATTCGTGTTGAAACCGTTACATTCCGGCCTTTTTTGTCAAAATTGATAGCATCTGTATCATTTTTTCAAGTCATGTTTCAATGTTTATATGAGTTGTTTCCGCACGGATTTATAAGTAGATAAGACCTGCCTACCTTTGCATTAGTTAAAAACTAACCGCACAATTTTTCGCAACAATCATAAATTAATCCTAAAACGATGCAAAGAAAAAAACTACTTCAATTGTTCGGACTTATGGTGCTTCTGCTCCTTATGCCCGGACGTTCGTTTGCACAGAATCTGCGCGTCGAAGGCAAGGTCCTCGACGAGCAGGGTGAAGGGATGATTGGAGCCGGAGTGGTCATTCAAGGGACCGGCACCGGCACCATCACCGACATGGACGGTAGCTTTGTTCTCCCGTCCGTGCCTGCAGGAGCCACGCTTGAAGTTTCTTACGTCGGTTATCAGACTAAGGAAGTTCAGGTTACTGGCCGCAGCATCACCATTACTCTGGAGCCGGACAATGCCCTTGATGAAGCTGTTGTCGTTGCATACGGCCAGCAAAAGAAAGTCACCATCACAGGTGCGGTTTCCGCGGTGAACAGTGACGAACTCCTTAAGGCTCCTGTGGCCAACGTGGCAAATGCCCTGCAGGGTAACCTGCCCGGTGTTTCCGCGGTTCAGCCTTCAGGTATGCCGGGTGCCGACGAACCCGTTATCCGCATCCGTGGCGTCGGGTCCCTGAACAGCGCTGAACCCCTGGTCCTCGTGGACGGTGTGGAGCGTTCCTTCTCCCAGTTGGACGCCAATGAAATCGAGAGCATCTCCGTGCTCAAGGATGCGTCGGCAACCGCAGTGTTCGGTGTGCGCGGCGCTAACGGCGTCATTCTGGTAACCACCAAGCGCGGTACTGAAGGAAAGGCTTCCGTCACCGCATCGGCCAGTGCAGCTATGCAGACAATCTCCAAGTTCGTGGAGTTTGCCGATTCCTACACCTACGGCAAGATGTGGAACTACACCGCAATCACCGACGCCCTCCCCATGAACCAGTGGCCCGGAACCGTGAGCATTCCCGACTATACCCCGTATGCCGACACCGGTATCCGTTTCAGCCAGGATGTCATGGAGCACTTCCGCACGGGAGACATGCCCACCACGTTCCCCAACATGAACTGGATCGACTATATTATGAACGATTCAGCATGGCAGGAGCAGGCCAACGTGAATGTGAACGGCGGTACCGACAGGGTGCGTTATTTCGTATCGGCCGGTTTCCTGAACCAGAATTCACTGTTCAAGACCTTCTCCTCGAACAAGAACGAGACCTTCGACTACAAGCGTCTCAACTATCGCGCGAACCTTGATATCGACGTTACCAAGCACAGCCAGCTTTCCCTCACCCTCGGCGGACGTATGCAGAGCCGCAATACGATGGGTGGCGGTGAAGGTTTCCTGTTCCGTTATCTGCAGGGAGCCACTCCTTATGCCGGCAGCGGTATCGACGACCAGGGACGCCACATCGTATCGGACCCCAACCTCGTGGGACCGTTCGACCGCGACGCCCTTTCCAACTACTACGACCTGGGTTATGTGAACGAGAGCACCAACGTACTGAACTTCGACTTGCAGTACAAGCTGGACCTCTCCTTCATCACCCCCGGCCTTGATTTCAAGACAAAGGTTTCCTACAACTCGGAATACACCGCCCAGAAGAACCGCCAGAACGGTTACGGTACGGGCCTTATCTATGTTGCGACCATCGTGGACGGCGAGGAAGTCCTCCGCAAGGAGAACATCACCTGGCCCACTCCTTACAGCGAGGCCAAGTGGGGAAGCCGCAACTGGTACACTGAAGCCAGTTTCAACTATGCCCGCAAGTTCGGGAAGCACAACATCGGCGCCCTGCTCCTCTACAACCAGAGCAAGACATACTATCCCTGGGATTCCGACGGCAGCATCTACCAGTCCATCCCCAAGGGCTATGTTGGTCTCGTAGGCCGCGTTACCTATGACTATGCAACCAAGTATATGGTTGACTTCAATATCGGTTACAACGGTTCCGAGAACTTCGCCCCCGGCAAGCGCTACGGTACTTTCCCGTCCATTTCCGTGGGTTGGATCCCTTCCAGCGAAAAATGGTGGGAGCCCATCAAGAATGTCATCGGCTATCTGAAGATCCGCGGTTCCTATGGTCTTGTCGGTAACGACAACACCAACGGCGCCCGTTTCCTCTATCTGCCCGGTGCCTGGCAGTTCTACACCGGTTCCAT
Organism: Bacteroidales bacterium; assembly: GCA_024689525.1. The sequence continues at coordinate 8,343 of JAILDI010000224.1, read as the reverse complement.
GACCGTGAACCCGCAGAACCGCGCAACCAACTTCGGTACCAGCGGCAACTGGCTGCAGGCCGTCAAGGAACTCACCTCCGGTAACGAGAACGTTACCTGGGAAACTGCGAAGAAGACCAACATCGGTATCGATGCGGCATTCCTTAGAGATCGACTGCACGCGTATGTGGACTTCTTCTGGGAGGACCGCGACCACATCCTGGTGTCCAACGAGAGCACCCTTCCTGCCGTTACCTATCTGCCTTCCAGCTATGTGAACGAAGGCCGTGTGAAGAACCACGGTTATGAGATCACCCTCAACTGGAGCGACAGGATCGGCAGCTTCCGTTATTCAATCTCCCCGAACCTCTCCTATGCGAAGAACAAGGTCATTGAGATGCTCGAGGTTGAGCCTATGTACGCCTATCTGAGCCGCACCGGCCTCCCGGTTGGCCAGCCCTTCGGTTACGACTTCTTCGAATTCTATCAGGAAGGCACCGAGGAACGCTACCAGGCCGCCTACGGCAAGCCTATGCCGGACCAGGGTGTTTCCCTGAAGTATGGCGACTGCGTCTATGTCGACCTTAACGACGACGGTGTGATCGACGCCAACGACCAGAAGCCCGTCGGCTACACCACCAACCCTGAGATTACTTACTCCCTGAATACTTCCTTCCACTACAAGGGACTCGACTTCTCCATGCTGTGGACAGGTGCCGACCACGTGAGCCGTATGCTTAACGGTTATTTCCGCGACCAGTTCGGTTCCACCAACACATCGGCCCTTACCCAGTGGGTTGCCGACAATTCCTGGACGGAAGACAATACTAATGCAATCCTGCCCCGTATCTCCTTTACCAACAGGGTGCATAACAACCACGACTCACAGGTCTGGCTCATCAACTCCAAGTATGTCAGGCTGAAGAACGTCGAAATCGGCTACACTTTCAACAAGCCCAAGAACATGCCTTTCTTCAACTACATCAGGGTTTATGCTTCCGGCCAGAACCTCCTCACTTTCTCCGAGTTCGACGGCAACGACCCCGAAGCTCCCGGCTCCGGCCTGGATTTCGGCGTGCGTTATCCTATGACACGTGTCGTTAACCTTGGCGTACAGCTTAACTTCTAATGCACATACGGATATGAAAAAGATATTGAATTATTTATTGGTTCTTGGAATTTCTTCCACATTCCTTTTCTCATCCTGCGTAGATAAATTTGCTGTCGGAGACGCTTTCCTTGAGAAGGCCCCCGGTGTCGACGTCAATATCGACACAGTGTTCTCCCACGCAGAATATACCCGTAACTTCCTCTGGAGTGCATACGGGCAGATCTATTGCACCTACACATCCGGAAACATGATGAACGGCGCACCCATCGACGTTCTTTCGGATTCCTATCACTGCTATGTCTCCTGGGGCGGTCCCAAGCAGAGCTACTATCCCGGCCTTCTTACCGAAGACGCCCAGGATACTGAGGACGGCAACTTCCAGGGTAAATTCTCATACTCCACCAAGGGTGGTCTTGACTCCGACGCCGGTGGCCGTGTTTCGATTTACGAGGCTGTCCGCAAATGCTGGCAGATCATCGAGAACATCGACAGGGTTCCAGACATGTCGGAAGAAGAGAAGAGCCGTCTCCGTGGCGAGGCCTACACAATCATGGCCAGCCGTTATTTCGACGCATTCCGCAACTTCGGCGGTCTGTGCCTTGCAAGAAAGGCATATGCCGTGGGTGAACACTTCAACAGCGGACGTGCAACGGCATTCGAGACTGTAGAGTTCATCGACTCCCTTATCAATTGCGCAATCAAGGAGCCCGGTTTCATCTGGAATATCGACAATGCCGACATCAACCAGTGGTCCGGCCGCCTCACACGCGCATCCGCACGCGCACTTCGTGCTAAGGTATGGATGTTCGCCGCTTCTCCTCTGTTAAACAGCTCCGCTCCTTATATGGAGTACGAGCCCGCAAAGGCTGAAGGTACCAACATCCTTCACGTCTGGTTCGGCAAGGAGGATCCCACCCTCTGGCAGCGTTGCCTGGACGCCTGCGACGAGTTCTTCGCCGACAATGCAGCCAACGGCAACTACTACGAACTGGTCCAGCCTACAACGCTGGATGAAGCCGGATACCGTGAAGCATTCCGCAGGGCATACCGCTACCGCAACGATGCATCCCATCACGAGAAACTCTTCGACGCTCATCCCACACAGCTTCTGTCCAGCTCGGTCCAGGACGGTAACGTCAATAACGGCTGGGGCTGGGGCTGGAGAGGCTTCGCACTTGACTGCTATCGTCAGGGCGGCGCAGTTCCCACCAACGAGCTGATGGAGTGCTTCGGCATGCAGGACGGCCGCAACTTCCCTTATTCTAACATCTACGGCGCAGGAAAGAATACCGCAGGAGTCGATATGTTCGCCGACCGCGATCCCCGTCTGTATGAGACCATCCTGGTTCCCAGGCACGACCTTCCCGCAGGTTTCGACTATGCCGGTCAGAATTACACCGACAGCTGGGTAGGCGGCCTTATGGATTTCAACAGCAACTTCAACAATCCTGACGACATCGCTTCCGGATACTGCAAGTTCAAATGGATGCTCGACTACTACGGCGGCTCCAGATATGACGATGAGTTCATCGGCGTACCTTACATCCGTCTGGCTGAGATGTATCTCATTCGCGCTGAAGCCAATGCCGAACTCGGACACTTCCAGGACGCTCTTGACGACCTGCACGTAGTCCGCAGCCGCGTGGGCCTTGGACGTCTTGAAACTATGAACCCCGGTCTGAGCCTCACTTCCAACAAGACCAACCTCATCAACGAGATTCTCCGCGAGCGCAACTGCGAGATCGGTGCAGAGTGCGGTGACCGTCTTTACGATATGGTCCGCCGCAAGAGGCAGGATCTGTTCACCAAGCCCCTGCATGAGATCCGTATCTATCGCCTCGACGATGCGGGCAACCGCCTTGCAACCGTCGATGCCGACGGAAAGAAGATCAATCTCTCCTGGGATCCCAGTACTCCCTGGCCCAAGTTCGAATACGAGGCCGTTCAGATTACCAACGGCGCACGCCGCTGGTGGGACCCCGGCTTCTGGACGAACAAGTGGTATCTGGACCCTGTTTCCCGTATCGAGGTACAGAAGAAATACGGTCTTACTCAGAATCCTGGTTGGTAATAATTAGAAATGTTCAAGAATATGAAATTACGTAATATACTCATATGCAGCCTGCTGGGGTTCTTTGCAGTTCCTGTTGCGGTTAACGCTCAGGTTCAGCTGAGTGACAAAGCGTCACAAAAGGTGGATTTGGGCTATGGCTTCGAGAGTACGGAATTCCTTACTACCGCCGCCACATATACCATTACCGCAGAAGAACTCAGCCGCACCTCGGCCATCAGCCTTGCCGATGCTCTCTACGGAAAGCTTCTGGGCCTCACAGCTGTCCAGAACACCGGTTTCAAGGGAGAAGAGGGCAGGGGAGCCTCCTTCAACATCCGTGGTATCCAAACCACCGGTGAAAGAGACATTCTCATACTCGTGGACGGTGTCGAACGCCCCATCGACCGTATCTCGGTTGAAGAGGTGGAAAGCGTGACCGTCCTCAAGGACGCTGCCGCCGTGGCCCTTTACGGACACGAGGCAATCAACGGTGTTCTCCTTGTTAAGACAAAGCGCGGCCAGGCCGGCAGCGGTTTCAACCTGAAGGCCGGTGCCTCCCGCAAGATCCAGTTCGACCCGGAAATGGCCGAAATGGTAGGCGCCTACGACTATGCAAATGCACTGAACATCGCCCAGGCTAACGACGGCAATTCACCCGCGTATTCCGCAGCTGAACTGCAGAAGTTCCAGGATGGCAGTGACCCCTTTGTCTATCCCAATGTAAACTGGAAGGACGAAGTGTTCAAGAATACTGCAAATGAAACCCGCGCATTCATTTCGATGTATGGCGGCACCGACAAAGTGCAGTATTACTCCCAGTTGGACTATACCGATGCTCAGGGTCTTTACAAGAACCCCGACCAGGGCGACTGGAATTCCCAGCTCAAGTACTCCAAGGCCAACATCCGCACTAACGTGGACTTCATGGTTACGAAGACCACGAGGGTGAAGACCAACATCCTTGCGATGTTCATGGAAACCAACGGCGTTCCCAACGTCAACTCCAACGACGCCTGGTGGCATCTGTACAAAGTGCCTGCCCTGGCATTCCCCATCAAGACCATGAGCGGAGTATGGGGCGGCAGCCAGACCTATGGCGACTTCAACCTCATTGCCAAGGCCCGTGGTACCGGTTTCACCAAGACTCACCAGCGCCAGATCTGGGCCGATATGACCCTGGAGCAGGACCTGGACTTCGCTCTTGAAGGCCTGAAGTTCTACGTTGGCGGATCCTATGACAACGCTTCCAACATCATTGAGAACCGCACCAAGGGTTATCAGTACGGCTGGAACTACTATGACGCGGCAAACACCGTCCAGGAAGTTGTGATGGGTACCGTGGAGGATAAGCTTGTGTTCAACTACTGGGTGGATTCACAGTGGCGTATCGGAACCATCAACACCGGTTTCAAATATGCCGGCACCCTCAAGAACGGTGACAACCTGTCCTGGAACCTGAACTACAATATGAAGAGCGAGATCCGCGACGGCCAGAGCAATACCTGGTATCGTGAGAACTTTGCACTTGCAACCCACTACGATCACGCGCAGAAGCTCCTGCTGGACGTCGTCCTTGCAGCCAACGGTTCCAACCGTTCCTATCCTGCAAAATGGGCGTTCTCTCCCACTGCGGCTCTCGGTTACATCTATGTGAACAATCCTGGCGGAGTGTTCAACTACGGTAAGTTCCGCGTGAGCGGCGGTATCCAGCATACCGACTATGTTCCTGCGAACGGCCTGTGGCTGGACCGCTGGGATTCCTCCCACGGACAGTTCTGGTATGGCACCAACTTCGCCAGCTCCTGGGGCGCATTCCTTACCCAGTTCCCTACGACCAACTTCCTGCAGGAAGCGGCCTACAAGGCTAACGTGGGTACCGACATGAGGTTTGCAAACTGCCTGGACATCACCCTGGACGCCTTCTATCAGCAGAGGCGCAACATCCTTGTGAGCGCAAGCTCTCAGAACTCGGAGGTCGTGGGTATCCAGTCGGCCTATGACGACAAGGGCGTGGTTGCAAGCTACGGCTTCGAAGCCGGCCTTCGCTACGCAAAGACCTTCGCAAACGGCTTGAACGTGAATTTCACCGGAATGGTCTCCTCCGTGAAGAACCAGATCCTCGAATGGATTGAGAATCCCGCCTATCCCAACCTCTCCGTAATCGGCGGACCTGCCGATGCCGAGCGCGGCCTCATCGCCCTTGGATTCTTCCAGGATCAGGCCGATATCGACAACAGCCCTCTGCAGGAATTCGGTCAGGTGAAGGTGGGTGACATCAAGTACAAGGACGTCAACGAAGACAACGTGATCAATGAGAACGACTATGTGGCCATGGAATACGGCAATGCCTTCCCGTCCCTGAACTATGCACTCAGCTTCGGTGCGGAATACAAGGGCATCGGCGTGAACGCCACCTTCCAGGGAGCAGGCAACCAGTACAAGAATCTGAGGTACATCGACGGTGTGTGGGGAGCTCTCTCCGACAACCGCAACCTCTCCTGCGAGTACTATGACAACTGCTTCGACGTGGCCGGCGAGAACGCTCTCTATCCCCGTCTTTCCGCTACCAACGTTGCCAACAACGCCCAGAATTCAACAATCTGGTACCGCAACGTGAGCTGGTTCAAGCTCCGCGACTGCGAGCTCTACTACAAGCTCCCCGCTTCAATCGTGGGTCGTATGAATGTCTCCAGCGCCAAGCTTTATCTGCAAGGTCAGAACCTTCTGTCCATCAGCAGCATCAAGGCTCTGGATGCGGAGAACCTCAATACCGGCTATCCCGTCATGAAAGCCGTGAACGTTGGCCTTTCTATTGTATTCTAATAAAAGGACTGATATATGAAACTAGATAAAATCTTTTTATTCATTCTCGCCGGCGTAATCATGTCCTCTTGCGTGGATCTCAACTATACTGAGGAGAACACCCGAGACGAGGAATGGACATACGAATACTTTGCGAATGGCATCAAGAACATGGTGTTCGACGTTTACGCGCAGATCTACAACAACGAGTTCGAGTCCAACAGCGCATACTTCCTGGCCGGTGCAACCGACGAGGCCCAGTATGCACTCGAGACCGGAGCCGTGAACAACTATGTAAACGGTGGCTGGAGCCCGGCCAACCCCTATTCCGATACCTGGAGAAAAGCATATACTGCTATCGCCGATATCCACATGTACCTGGAAAAGATTGAACAGACTGATCTGTCCGAATGGAAATACAATGCCGAGTACGACAAGTGGATGCAGCAGATGGAGCTCTTCCCGTATGAACTCCGTTTCCTTCGGGCATACTTCTATTTCGAGCTGTTCAGGGCATACGGCGACGTTCCCCTGGTAACTACAACCCTTACCAATGCCCAGGCCAACAAGATCGAGCGCACGAAGGCTACTGAGATTGTAAACTTCATCGTCTCCGAACTGGATGCCGTAGCTCCTTACCTTCCCGTTTCCTATGCAACTGAGGTTAATGCCGAGGTAGGACGCGCAACCCGTGTAGCGGCATATGCCCTCAAGGCACGCACCCTGCTTTATGCAGCATCGCCCCTGTTCAACCCCACGAATGACAACGCCAAGTGGGTGAAAGCCGCCGAGGCCTGCAAATTCGTCCTTGACAATGCCGAACTGTGGGGCCTGAAACTCAGCAATTATGCCGATCTGTGGGGCCGTGACGCCTTCTTCAATGCCGAACTCATCTTCGGCCTTGGACGTGGCGACAGCAACACCTTCGAGATGGCCAACTATCCCGTGGGCGTTGAGAACGGCTCTTCCGGAAACTGCCCCACCCAGAGCTTCGTGGACCAGTACGAATTCCAGAATAACGGCGAAACCTTCAAGACCCGCTATCCCGGAACCATCGACCTCAATACCGTCGATCCCTATGAGGGACTGGATCCCCGCTTTGCCCTCACAGTTGTGAAGAACGGTGACGAATGGCCCAGCAACGGTGCCCAGAAGAAAGCCATCGAGACCTTCATCGGCGGCTTCAACGGAGCTCCCAAGTATGGCGCAACTCCTACCGGATACTATCTGAAGAAGTTCGTGGACGGCTCTTGCGTGACCACTGCCGACAACCAGACCAGGAACCGCCACTGCTGGATTATCTTCCGTCTTGGCGAAATCTATCTGGACTATGCCGAGGCCGTGTTCAATGCAACCGGCAGCGCCAATGACAACACCTATGGTCTCACTGCAAACGAGGCGATCAATGTCCTTCGCAACCGCGCGGACATCCAGATGCCCAAGTTCACGGAAGACGGTGCCGCCTGGGTTGAGCGTTATCAGCGTGAACGTCTCGTCGAGCTCGCTTTCGAGAACCACCGTTTCTGGGATGTACGCCGCTGGAAGAAAGGCCCTGATTTCTTCAAGACCATCCAGGTTGCGAGTATCAGCGCATCCAAGGTGCTCACCCGTACTACTGTAAACCGCACTTGGGATAACAAGTACTACTTCTATCCTATTCCGCAGAGTGAAGTGAAGAAGAACCCCAACCTCGGACAGAACGAGGGATGGTAGTATTATATTAAAGGATATCAATTATGAAAAAGATATTTAAGTATTTTGGAGTTTTATTCTCAGTCGCTCTGATGGGTTTTGCAGTTACATCCTGCTTCCCGGAAGATATCGACGGACCTGAAGAGGTCGGTCTGGGAATCAAAACCGTGTTCCCCACAAAGGTCGTCCCCGGCCTGGAGATTACCGTTAACGGCTCCGGCTTCAACGACGTCACAGAGATTGTGTTCCCCGAGGAGAAATCCGTTACCAGTTTCACTAAAGTGACGGACAATATGCTCCGCGTGGTTGTGCCCAACGGTGTTGCAGCCGGTAAGCTCATCGTTAAGACAGACAACGACCAGGCTGAATCCTCGGTTGAACTGACAGTGGGTAAAACCGTTGTCAAAGGTTTCTCCTCAGAGGAAGGAACCGACATCAACGGCGGTGAACAGCTCACCATCTACGGTGAAGACCTGGAGTTCATCTCCAGCGTGGAATTCTTCGATCCGGACGGCGCATCCCTGAAACTTTTCAAGGACACCGAGTTCTACCGCAAGGGCACCAGCAATGTTACTGTCACCCTTCCCAAGAAGATGACCGAAAAGGATGTTGTCATCACCGGTAAAATCACCACGATCGACGGAAAGACTTTCAACATCTACGCCCTCAATTACAAGCCTTCGCTTGGCGGCGGCCACTGGGAGAC
>JAILDI010000210.1 GCA_024689525.1 Bacteroidales bacterium | reverse complement strand
TCAGGAATATTCCTCCGGTGACAAGGTCGATGCTCGCTGGTACGGCAATAAAATCAAGAATTCAGCCATCTCTGCCTACGATCTGATAGAGTACTTCTTCAAGCCCTGGCGCGACCGCGCGGAGAGCGAACAGTAAAGGAGGAGGAGAGCTATAGGGCCTCTAGAGTTAGAGAGCTGCAAGAGCTTCGCGGAGTTTGGCTTTTATGGCCTCAAGTGTCATTCGCGGGGCGTTGTCAGAATTGTACTCTCCTTCGGGATTCTCGTTGGCTGCGCCGGCGGCGGGAGAGGCTCCTGAGACGGGGATGCGGCAGAAGCCTCCCATATCTATGGCGCGGACTCCTTCTTCTGCACCTTTTTAGGGGCTTTCAGGGTTGAACCGTTGCAGTGGAGGCGCCAAAGTTCATAATTATCGCCTTCGAAAGTCTTGACGAGCAGATAGAAATCCATATTCGCCGGATCCGCGACAACATCGAAGAAGAAACAGTCATAATCGACACTGTCTAAAACTTTTTCCACAGACCCCGAGTCGTCGGACTGGACGATGAAACATAAATGGTCGTGATTGGCAACACAGCAGCGTACAAAGTAGTACTTGGAGCCATAGTAGGTACGAGAGTATTCCCTCTCTCCCCAGCCGGTTGCGTAGATGTTTCCTTTGTACGTCTTCCTGCGCTTGTCGTTTTTATACACGATGAAATCGGAGACCATCATATTATTTAAGGTACTTCGGCTGGGTCTTGGTCAATGTCCACACGGTCTCCCCGTCCATACCCAGGTCGAGCACGTCGCCATCAACTTCGAAACTCCTTCCGTCATCGGTATAGACATAGGATGTCCCGTTTGAAGAATGAGACATAGCAAAATGTGGAACGGTCTGTTGTGCGGTTGCGGCGACACCCCAAAGGAGCGTTGCGGCAAAGAAGATAATTATCAGCAATATAAGCAACGGTCGCGTCAATGGAAACTGCAATCCCGGGGAATCATCTTAAAGCGCAATTCTCCGCCTTTAGACAGGTCTTCCCGGGAGATTGTCTTTTCAACAGTTTTGCCGTTTAGGGTTATTGTTTCCGGGTACATATTCTCCCCGGATATTCCGTCTGCAGTTACCAGAAGTTTTTTACCTCCAGGAAGCGAGATTCTGGCGGAGCGTAACTGAGGAGCGCCCAGGACGTACTCTCCGGATACCGGATTCAAAGGATAGAAACCGAGGGCGGAGAAAATATACCAGGCACTCATCTGGCCGCAGTCATCGTTGCCGCAGAGTCCGTCGGGACGGGCCTGGTAGAAACGGTCGCATACTTCACGGACAAGTTCGGCAGTCCTGTCCTGCCTGTCCATAAGCGTATAGAGGTATATCACATGATGGCTGGGTTCGTTCCCGTGGGCATACTGGCCGATGCATCCAGTAACGTCAACTACTTCACCTTTTATCGCAGCGCGAGTGGAATCGGCAAAGAAACGGTCGAGTCTTTCAACTGTACGCTCCTTTCCTCCCATCATCTCTGAAAGGCCCTCAGGATCCTGAAGCACGTGCCACAGATATTGCCAGGCATTGGCCTCTGTGTAATCACCTCCGCTTGTCCATACGTGGCATATGGAATACTCGTCGAAGGGTTCACGCCATCGGCCGTCAGAGCAGCGTCCGCGGAAAAATCCGGTCTGCGGGTCATAAATGTTCCGCCAATAATCCGAACGCTTAATGAACAAACTGTCCTCAATGCCAAGGAACTCTGCAAGTCTGGCAGCACACCAGTCATCATAACTGCATTCAAGGGTGCGTGAAACGCTCTCCCGTGGAACCCTGTCACAAGGGAAGAAACCAAGTGAATCATAAATATTCCACTCGTTTTCGAGAGTCTCCTTGCTTTCAAATCGCGAGCGCCTGGAATCGGCAAGCCCGGTATTGGTTGTAAGGGAAAGACGGACCGTGTTCCACGCCCTGCGGGCATCGACGCCTGGGATTTCCTTCAGTACGGCATCCACTACTGCCGGAACGGAGTGATTGGAAATCATTCCATAGGTATCATCGCCCCAAAGAGCCCATATCGGCAGGAATCCCTGCTTCTCCCCCATAGAAATCATCGAATTTACGATCTGGGCATATTTCTCCGGCCACATTATCGCATATAAGGGATCTGCCGCACGGAATGTATCCCATTGAGAAAATGTAGAATAGAAGGGTTCTTCGCCACTGTCGGAGATAATGTTTGGCTGTATGAGCAGATGGTATAACGAGGTATAGAATGAAATCTTTACATTATCATCTGCATCGATATGGAACTTTGACAATTCATTGTTCCACGCTTTTCGCGCATCCTTCTTAACCTGTGAAAAGTTCCAGCCGGGCAACTCTTCATCAAGATTCTTCAAAGCCCCTTCTACACTGGTAGCGGAAAGAGCGACTTTTACCATTATACGCTTTCCGCCGTTTCCAAAGTCCAGTATTAACTTAGGAGCCTTCCGGGGCGCTTCCGGGTCGATAAGCTGACGCTCCAGGACCGGAGTGTCGAAGCGGATTGCGAAATAAAGCTCGCGTTTCGCCCAGGCCGAAATATGTTCGCTTCCGGTGACGGTATATTCGTCGGGGAAATTAATATCGGCCGATATTACCCTGCCAGCCAGCATCTCGGGATTACTGGCCTGGCCGTTCTGAAAGTCGATGTAGATTTTTCGCCCGTCGCCCTGGAAATCATACTGATGCAGGGCTACTCGCGGGGTGCAGGTAATCTCAGCTTTTACTTTATTGCCCGTCAGGTTTACTGCATAGTAGCCAGGAGCAGCTGATTCACTGTCTTTGTCGAACGTGGAAGAATAATCCGGGTTCTGCTGATGCGAAAACGGCATTATAAGTATATCACCGAGTTCCGTGGAACCGGTGCCGTTGAGTCTCGTCTGAGTAAAGCCTTGAATTAGAGTATCGCTCCACACATATCCTGAGCAATGTTCCCAGTCGCCGTTCCCGGTCTGCGGGCCGGGCTGTACCATCCCGAATGGAAGACAGGCGCCGGGGAAGGTATGGCCGGTGTATTCTGTTCCTATAAACGGATCAACATACACCGTGTAGTCTGTTCCACAGGAGAGTAAAACGATTATCGGAGCGGATAATGACAGGAAGCGAAGTCTCTTATTCATTCTGATCCAGGGCTTTTAATATTGATTCCACAACAGATGCTGCGAGCACATCATATCCAGCGGCATTGGGATGCATTCCGTCGGTACCTTCAAAGTATTCGGGATGGTCTGCAAACAAAGAGGCCAGGTCATCTACGGGAATTCCTTCTTTCTGAACTAGCGGAAGCAAGCGGGCATTGCGTTCGGCTATCCTTGGATTCTTCCAAACCAGTTCGGGCGCGAAAAGACTTGTTGTGTTGGCCCAGATAATGCTGGCGCCACTCTTTTTGAGCACGCGGAGAACGGAAGGAAAAGCAGCTGCATATTCGTCTTCCGTATAATCCCAGCCGTGAAGACCGTTGTTGAAATGAATCACATCGAAAGACTGCTCTTTCAGGACTATTTTTATTTCCTTGACAAGCAGAGGATCTCCAAGACATCTTGAATTGGTAATTCTGGAAACATAGGCCTTGCCTTCGAGAGCCTTCACGACACGTTCGTAATACCCGCGTGTATAAGAGTCACCGATGAGAAGGACGTGAGGGAGATCTGTTTTTGACGTCCCCACGATGAAATCATCGCTCCATTCGATGTTTTCGCGATGGACTTTGGGAGCGGCGCAGGAGCAGACTATTGCTGCCAATGTCAAAAAGACAATGAGTTTTCTATTCATAATCGTGCAGTTTGGAGTTCCTATATTTAATTACAATGCTGTCAAAAAGGTCTTTTCTCTCAGCCGGGAGAAGTTCTTCCGCCAATGCATCAAGCCTCTTGCTACGGGTTCCGGCCTTGGAAGGATCGAAGAGTTTAAAGCCGATAGCTTTCAGGGCAGTCTTATTGTGGGGGACCATATCGCGAAGGTCCGGATCAGCCACGACCGACGAACGGTCCTTACCGGTGGAATCGGCCCAATCGGCCTGGGAAAGGCCGTTGAAAGTGAAGCTGGTGTCCCGGCGCCAATAGAGATTGCTGTCGATATCGGCCCGAACCCTTGCCCAATTCCGGGCATTATACAGGGGGCTGTGGTCGATAACGACGATGTTGCTTTTGAAGGTAAAGGAGTTGTGGTCCTCGACCCTTGACGCCTCGACCCCGGACTGGACATTATCGGCCAGAATATTGTTCCTGAGGATATTGTCTTTTCCGTAATGCTGATGGAATGCAGAGCTCTTGCAATGATATACGAGATTGTCCTCAAAGAGGATTCCGGTACTTCCTTCATCGGTGTACAGTCCCCATCCGCCATAGCCATAAGAGTAAACGTCGTGGATTACATTTCCCCGTACAACGGTCCCTTCCGAGGGGCCCAGGGTATAAATGCCGCCCATATCGCTTAGCTGAGCCCAGCCAAGATGATGTATGTGATTATACTCTATGGTGTTACGTTTTGACGGGCTGTCCCCATAGCCCCAGACCCATCCGACACTTATGCCGGAATAGATGAAGTCCGAGATTTCGTTATGGGATATAATGCAGTCGGATGCATTGAACAGCAGAATGCCTACAGCGGTTTCGATTACGCGGCCGCCTCCGCAGACGAGGCAGTCATCCACTTTCAGGTTTTTCCCCGGAATTCCGCCGCTGACCGGTCCCAATTTGATACCGCCGGCGCCAAGGTCATAAAGGGCACAGGCCGATACCGTTACATCCTCACAGTTGTCGCGCAGCCATAAGCCGCAAGCTCCGGTATGAGCGATTTCGCAGGATTCCAGAAGGACGTCGCGGGCGTTGTCGACCATAACAGTTGCCGATGTAAAGGCCGATGCCTGCTGCGGGTTTTCTCCCTCCTCAGGTAATGCATGGCAGGTATAACCGAAGCTGATATCCTTAATCCTGACATTCCGGACCGGGCGGTCTTCAGTGCCTCTTATGACAAGTAGGCTGTCCAGAAACGGGACCTCTGCAACGGCGGAGGAAATATCCTCGCCTTCCATTGGCTTATAATATATGGTCCGGCCAACACGGCACCACTCTCCGGGTGTGCTGATAAAGCTTTTGTCTCCGGAAAAGTAGAATTGGGAGGTCATATCCAGACGCTTCCAGGGTTTTTGGAGCTGGCCTGATACGGTAAGCGTTCCGGGATCTGAGGCCTGAACCTTTCTACGGGTCATGTCCCAAGAATGCAGAAAGGTGATAATAGGCAGAGAGTCGCTACTGCTAAGTACTTCCTCCTGCCCCGGCTCAAGGGCGAGTTTTTGTATGCCGATATCTTCTCCTACCGGGGTTTCTTCAACTTTTCCGGTACGGAAGAGCTCACCGAAATCGGGAGTTCTTGCAAGGGTTGCCCTGCGGGAGTTCACAAACAGCTGATGGCAGCTGAGGCCCTCAGGAATATCGGCCACCCAAAGGTCTCCGTCAGTTCCGCTGAATTTTATCTGCCTGGATCCGCAGATTGTTCCTTTTCCTTTCAGTGTCATATTATCCCTGGTAATTCTGAGCGAAGAATCCAGACGGTAAACGCCGGGGGAAAGGATGATGGTCGATGCATCGCCGTCAAGTGCCGCCTGAATGTCGTCTCCTGGCGAGAGACGGACCGCCCGGCTGCAAGATACGGCCAGCAGGCAGAAAAGTATGAAGAAGTATCGGCGCATTGTCAAAGATATGCTATTCTTTTGGATTCGCGTCAACCCAGACGTATTCCGGACGTGAATCTTCGACTGCAGGATTAAAACGGACGTTGTCGAAAGATATATTACGGGCGTGGCGGACATAGAAGCCCGATGCCGGCATCGTGTCACCGAAGCGACGGCTCTCGGGATAGTCGGAACGCATTTCAGGTACTTCTCGTGAAATCATCCACTCTTCGCCTCCTCCCGGATGTGAAATGCTTACATTGCGGATGGTGACATCCTCTACATTGAGTCCTTCGACACCCATAATGCTGCTGCTAACAAGACTCACAGCCGTTGCCTCTATATTTTCAATGAGCACATTGCGGAGAACGCTTCCTTCCGGTCTGAAAGCTCTGCGGCGGTCTCCAAGACGGATGAATATCGGGGTTTGGACATCAGTCATCTTGATATTCCGAATCTTGATTCCGTCCACGATACCCCCGTCTACAGATTGAACTGCAATTCCGGAAATCATCGTGGCGGCACGTGGCAT
>JAILDI010000189.1 GCA_024689525.1 Bacteroidales bacterium | reverse complement strand
ACGGATGGTCGACGTAGGCGTCGCCCATGAAAAGGATGACGTCGGGCTGCTCCCAACCCAACGCCTCCATCTCTTTTTTCGATGTCGGCAGGAACGGACTCATCATTTTGCAAAGATAATGAATCTCGGGTACAAAACTGCTGGTTTTTGCGGTGTATTAGGAGCGGGACTGGCTGGCGAGCCATTCGCCGGGGGTCTGGCCGGTGCGAGCCTTAAAGTTGCGGTAGAAGGTGACCTCGCTGGAGAAGCCGGATTCCTCGCTGATTTCCGACAAGCGCATATCGGGGTTCTCGTAGAGCAGATGCTGGGCGTAGCGGATGCGGTAGCCGTTTACATAATCGATGAACGAGCAGCCGGCAATAGCATTGATGCAGTCGGATATATAACGTGAATTCGAGCCGACGGATCGTGCCACATCCTCTTTCGTCAGGCCGGCCTTCAGGAACAGATGCTTCTCTTCCATCTGCTCTGAAATCCGCTTCATCAGATCGCTCATCGGATCGGCAGAGGCAACTTCGGGCTCTGAACCAAACGTTACGGCAGCAATATCAGCTTTGGCTTTCTGGCGGCGACGATACAGAAGCAATCCCATGCAGCCAAGAAGCAGCACGGCACATGCGACCGCCCACCAAGGGAACACAGTTTTTTCTTCAGGCTCGGTGTGGAGTATGAACGCCGTGGCGACCGGGTGATAATTGTCGGAGTCCGCCACGCCGCCGGCAATTGCAATACGGCCGCCGGGCAGTAGTACTGTAGATGACGAAGTGAAAGATAAACCGTCAGGCGGCTCGGCAAGGTACAGGCTAACAGGAGCCTTCCCACTTTGCAGGGCTTTGCCGTAATCTACCCTGGCAACTACAAACAACCCCTTCCCCACTACAGAGCGTATTATCCAGGCACATTTATTATCTCTGTCGGCAAGCAAGCCGGCGCCATGAGACAGGGCTTCACCCTCCGGACCTGTCATAGGCAGAGGCCGCTCAGTTTCCAACACAGAGAACTCCTCGCCAACCACCTTTATCAGTCCTAACTGTCCGTCTGACTTCCGGAAGGCCGGGAAGAGCCATGCATAGCCACCCACAGTTTCGTCTCCGATGAAAAAATTGATTATCGGGCAAACGTCCGAGCGGTTCCACTCCTCCCACTCCTGCAGCAACGGCACTTCTATCGGATCTCCTTTCAGGCGGTCTGCCACTGGAGGAAGGCTGTCACCCCGAGAACCGAATGAACTCAGGATCAGAGCATTGTCCGGAGCGGTCTGCAGGATGAGCGGCATCGAGCGTTCCTGTGCCGGCACAAACAGGGTCTCTCCGCCAGACTGCGGGGAATAAGTTGAAATCATATCCTCCGCATACCAGTTGCCGGCCAAGATGATTCGGCCGTCGGATAGGCGGGCGGCGCTGGTGTTTGCGCCTCGCTTTCTATCAAGGATAGGGAGCGGAGAGAAACTGTGAGTTGAAGGGTCGTACAACTCCACTGCCCAGGTCTGTCCAATGCCGAAAGGTTCGGCACTGCCGCATCCCACCAGCACTTCATCTGATGGAAGAACGATGCCGAAACCGAAATCGTGCGGGAAGTATGAGTCCAGAAGATGCCAGCTCTCATCACGGAAAAACTCCGCCGTAGCCGTAGGGATAAAGCCGGTCGTATGTCCGCCGATAACCGTCAGTTCACCACCGACATAAGCCAGGAAATGTCCGCCTCGCGGTACATTCAGGTCCGGCAGCCGCTCCACGGCCATCGGCTTGAAGGCCGCGTCATGAGCGTCCCTGGCCACATCATACCCGGACGGAGCGGGAGTTTCCCCGGAACAGGCGACACAGACTAGGACAAACAACGGCAATAGTTTTTTGAGAGGCATCAGAAAGGTTGTATTATAGCGACTTGGACAAAGTTAGCAAATCTATTCTAGTAGACATATGATACCTCTATAGTTGTTATTCGCGCCCTATATCTACCGCTAAGTTCAACACTGCTAGTTTCACCTGTCCAGACACCTGTATAACCAGTAGCACTATATCCATCTGCACTGTAGTTTCCTGGTCCCCAACTCGCAACTCCTTTCCCCGTACATGTAATTGTTATGCTGCGAATAGTTTTTCCTGTTTCAGCAGAAATAATTATTCCATAGGTTTCATAATAACTTATGCCCTCAGCATTGCTGATTCCCGAAACGGTGATACCGTCTTTTACCATATAGTTAGAACCGCCCTGTTCTACTATTCCTGCAGTAAAAGTGGTATTCCCATTGTTCAGGACAGGACGCACGGGATATTGGCGATCACGGGAGACGTTCTCCATTTTATGAGTGGAACCACCGACGTTGAAGTACCACGCGTAGTTATTGTCGCCACCCTCTGTTGAAGACCAATAGCCACCGACATAAGTATCGTTTGCAGGCAGGAACAGGAAACCTCGTGAGGCCTTGACAACGGTACCTTGATGCCCATGAACCGTTAGCCAGGTATAGGAACAATCGCTGGAGTTGATGATCAACTCAAATTGTTCTTTTGTCGGTATCGATACACCAAGTGAATTGACATCGTTAAATCCATATTGGGTTCCAACGGCTTCGGGTACAGACTGGCCGTAATTGCAGGTATGCCACCAAAATCCGTCATCGGTCAGCTGAACAAGCTTGTCGCTTCCCACTGCCTGCCACTTGCTGTCGTTGTTAGCGGGCAATTTCACGGAACTGTGGCTTGAAAGCGTCTTGCCTGTGACGAAATAGTCGGCACGCGAGTTGTCGGAGGTTTTTGTCTTGGCGAAGTAGTAATTTGAGCCATAGCTCCAACTGGTAAGTTTTCCGCTAAACAGATAGCCGCCGCTATAGGCATAGCCTGGCATATCGTCAGCTGCCGTCTTGTCGGTTGTCTCGTTGACCGCACCGTTTGCAGCGATGGAGGCCACACCAACAGGGATTACGGCATCACAACCGAGCGTATAGGCTTCATCCGAAGCACCGGCATCCTCCACGAAGAATTGCACGTAGTTAACAGGAACTGCCATATCGAAAGCGCCGGACACGCGGTCACCGGAAACGGTATATTCGAGAGTTGCAGTCAGATAATATGCATAATATGTCTTGCTGAACACGAAGTTTGAGCTGTTGGCCGACACCGTGGCATCGCTGCCGAAAGGCAGGAACACAGCGCGCATCGTGCCCGCATCACCGTTTTTCAAGCCAAGTGCTCCCGGAGTGGCAGTATCCCCCTCGTATTCGGTAGTAGTCCATACTGTTCCGTTATAAATCATCTTCAGGAACTTCGGCGCCTCCACATTGTTGAAAAACACGAAGATGGCATCCCCAGACTCCCAACGGGCCTTCACTGCTTTCGTGCTTACATCCGGATGGTTTACCTGTAAATCAAAAACGATGGGACTGACAGTTGAAGACTGCGGTGAGTTCTCTTCTTTGACAGGCTCAAACGATTCCACTGTGCAGGAGATGACGGCAAGAATCGCAAACAAGAAAAAAACCAGTTTTTTCATTACCATTCCTCCTCTTGTTGATTCATTCCATTGAACTCCGGATCACTGAGGCAGAGAACTCCCTGCGTCTGGATATCGATAAGCTCACTTGCAGGAGAGCAATAAACAAGTTTTACGGCTTGCTTGCGTTTTAAATCAGTTGTCATAGGCTTTGTTTTTTACAAAGTTAGGGACCCCCCCTACCGGGACAACCATCAAAACGGGAAAACGCCGACTGTCAAAACATACCGTCGACTGTCAAAACGAGAAAAACGCCAAGAACTGAGACCAAACTACCCCGCGGCGGCGCGGGAACGGATGACAAGGGCGACGCCGGCGAAGACCAGCAGGGTGGCGAGGGCTTTCTGCCAGGTCAGGACGTCGAGACCGGTGATGATGCTGATGACGGCGGCGATGATGGGCTGCAGGTAGGTGTACATGCTCACAAGCGTAGGCCGGATACGCTGCTGCCCATAGGGAATCAGGAAGTAGGCCACGAACGTGGCGAAAAAGACCAGGAAGCCGATCTCCCAGAACACGTTGGCCGGGATGACGGCATAATCGGTGCTGACCAGTTCCCGGGCGGAGAACGGCAGCGAAAGAAGCAGGGCGAACAGGAAGGCCCACTTCATGAAGGTCACCACGCTATAGCGCGAGATGAGCTTCCGGAAAGCCCCGAGATAGAGGGCGAAACTCAGGCTGTTCAGGACCAGGCAGACAAAGCCGAGCGGCTCGGTCTTCTCGACGCCGCCCGCCGCATGCGTCGAATTGAAGATCAGCAACAGCACGCCGAAAAAACTGACTGCCACGCCCAGCGCCTTCTTCCACGTGATGGGTTCCTTGGCGAAAAAGAAGGCGAAGAACATCGTAAAGATCGGCGAGAGAGTATGCATCACGGAAGCATCGATGGTCGCCGAAAGCGTCATGGCCTTCAGGAAGGTCAACTGCGGCACGAACAGGCCTACGAACGAAGCTAGCGCAATCAGGGCGATGTCTTTCCGGGCAACGGATTCCTTTGGCAGAAACAGCGAAATGAGCCAGAACAACGCACACGCTCCGATGGCCCGAAACGTAAAGAGCAGCATCGGCGACACCGCGTCGGCATTGGCGATATCCTTCGTGAAAACGATGTTCAGTCCGAAGATCGTATACGCCCCGGATACCGCTAAATGACCTGCTAATTGTTCGTGTTTCATTTCGGCCGACAAAGATACGAAAAAAGTGATTTGGAATCTGACTTACTTGTGCGCCAGGCGCTCTGGTAGTTGCTCCAGAACCCATGCCACCCTCCGCACTGTAAGAGGGAGGGGCCCATGCGCAGCATGGGAGGGGTCGAGCGTAGCGAGACGGTTCTGTAGCAACTACCAGAGCGCCCAAGCACAAGCATACAAAGCTACATCCGTTCGGGGAGATCGATGCCGAGGATGTTCATCGCATGGCGGAGCGTGCGGGCAATCAGGGCGATCAGGGCGAGGCGCTGGTCGCGGGCGGCAGGCGTATAGGCGTCGTCGCTGCGGAGGCGCTTGGCGGCGGTGTAGTGGTTGACCATCGAGTCCATCGCCCCGGCGCCCACGCCGAAGAAAAGGCGGGGCCGGCCCAGTTTCCGGAAGTCGCGCAGGTCGTCGCGCCAGTTGGGCTGCGGCACC
>JAILDI010000160.1 GCA_024689525.1 Bacteroidales bacterium | reverse complement strand
GCCAGTTTGTCAATACTGACGACCCGTTCAATCCTTACAAGACCAAGTTCTCCATCCTCTCCGAGCCTCAGCTCTGGTACAATGTGGGCAAACTCTTCGGCGTCGATAACCTCCACGTCGGCGGCGAGGTAGAGCTTTCCGTGAACTTTGCCGGTCATTACGGATTCATGTGTAATCCCTGCATCGGCACCAAGTGGATCTTCTAAGGGAGGGATAGACAATGAAGCCTTTCTTTGAAAAACTCTTCGGGTTCGACAGCTCGAAGAACTCGGTGCGTACCGAAATACTCGCAGGACTTACCACTTTCCTCACGATGGCCTATATCCTGGCCGTCAACCCCGGAATCTTCAGCGCCCTTGACATGCCCGGCGGCGCGGTGTTCACCGCAACCGCCTTGGCCGCCATCGTGGGTACGCTGGTGATGGCACTCTTCGCCAAGAAGCCTTTCGCCCTGGCCCCCGGCATGGGCCTGAACGCCTTCTTCGTATTCACCGTGTGCCTTGGCATGGGCCACAGCTGGCAGTTCGCCCTCACAGCAGTGTTCATCGAGGGTTTGCTGTTCATCATCCTCACCCTTACAAAGGTGCGCTCGTGGCTCATCAATTCCATCCCCGGCACGCTCAAGAAGGCTATTGGCGCTGGTATCGGCCTGTTCATCGCCTTCATCGGCATGCAGAACGCCGGCATCATCGCCAACAATGACGCCACTCTCGTGAGCCTGGGCGACATCACCCACGGCACCGCGCTCGTAGGCATCATCGGCCTGTTCATCACAGCCGGTCTGGTTATGGCAAAGATCCGCGGCGGAATGCTCTGGGGCATCCTCATCACTGCGGTGATCGGCCTGTTCATCAAGGATCCCGCCACCGGCGCTGCGGTTACCACCCTCCCGAAAGGCGTGGTCTCGCTGCCTGCAAGCCTCTCCCCCATCTTCTGCAAGTTCGAATGGGGCAGCATCCTCAGCTGGGACATGCTGGCCGTGGTATTCACCTTCCTGTTCATCGACATGTTCGACACTATGGGCACCATCATCGGCGTGCATCAGGGTGCGGGCCTCATCGAGAAGGGCAGCGACAAGATTGAAGGCGTGGAGAAGATGTTCCTTGCCGATTCAATCGCTACCGTCGCCGGTGCCTGCTTCGGCACCTCCACCACGACGACCTACGTGGAGAGCGCATCCGGCGTAGGCGAAGGCGGCCGCACCGGCCTCACTGCCTTCTCCACGGCCGTTCTCTTCGCCCTGGCCCTGTTCTTCAGCCCCATCTTCCTGGCCATCCCCGGCGCAGCCACCGCACCCGCCCTCATCATCGTGGGCGTGATGATGATGCCGTCCATCAAGACCATCCACTGGGACGACTACCGCAAGGCCATCCCCGCCTTCATCACCATCATTATGATGCCCCTTGCCTACAGCATCTCCGACGGTATCCTCCTCGGCGTGATCTCCTACGTCCTCTGCCACGCCATCAGCGGCAAGTTCAAGGAAATCTCAGTCACGATGTGGGTGCTCGCCGCGCTGTTCATCTGCAAGTATATCTTCATTTAAGGCTGTGGCGCTTAAATACCTGATTATCAGCGCTTTATAATATGTTCCCCTGGTAAAAACTCACCAGGGGAACTGTTATTAACGCACTGTGCCACAGGCGTTTAGCCGCCACGGCTACTTTATGCGATACGGTTGATCGTCGTAGAGAAGGTAGCGCTTCGCTTTGCGGATCCACTTCTGCTCCTCCAGTTTTACGTGCTCGGCAGCAACGTCGAAGGAGATGCCTTCGCGAAGGTACTCTTCCAGCACAGGGTCGGCCAGTTTGGTCCAGAAGGCGGGTTCGAACTCGAAGGCGGAGTAGTGCTCGCGGAACCAGCGCATCAGGCGAAGCGTGTGCAGGAGGCTGTGGTAGGGCTTGTCCGGCGTGAGCAGGATCTGATAGCCGTAGCAGCGCTCGCCGGCATATCGGCCCGCGGCCGGGGTGAAGGAGCAGGGGCGCAGCAGGGCGCCATCGGCCCATGGAAGGTCGATAGGCAATCCCGGTTTCACGAAGGGAGCGCCGATGTACTCGTAAGGCCTGGACGTGCCGATGCCGGGAGTGATAGTGGTGTTGTTCCAAAGACCGCCGCCGCTATAGAGGTAGCAGGTGAACATTCCGGGGATGTCCGACGCCGGGGCGATGCTCCAGGGCAGCAGCTGCTTGTTGGAGTCCGTTGCGCGGGCCGATATCACGTGGATGGGGAACGTCGCTCCGATTTCACTGCTGTAGAGGTTCACCAGCTCGCCCAGGGTGAGTCCGTGCCGATGAGCCACCTTGGGGACGAACATCTCTGCCGATACCGACGGGATGGTGCCTTCCACCACCCTCCCGGCCGGATTGATGTGGTCCACGATGTACAGCGACGGCGCTTCGTCGCCAAGGAGTGCGAGCATATCCATAAGGTGCATCACGTCCTTGGTGTAGTTGAAGTAGCGCACGCCCACGTCCTGGATTTCCACCACAACGGCGTCCAGCCCGGCAAGGGATTCCATATCGAAGCCGATATGGTTCGTGCCTGGCGTGAGCTCCGCCTCGCGGGGGATGAATATCTTGGCCAGGTTTCCGCGCTCCGAGAACAGGTCGTACATCCAGCGGCTGCGCGCGGTGTCCCAGCAGTTCTGAGTGCAGAAACATCCCACGCGCCCCTCCTGGAGCGTCCTGTCCAGCTGATCCTCCAGCGGCGTAGTACGGAATGAGAACATCCTATCCGATAATCTTGTTCGCGACGGCAATCACTTCGTTGCCCAGGGCTTCTGCGGCCTCCATGGTGCCCGCCTCAGAGTAAATGCGGATGATGGGCTCAGTGTTGGACTTGCGCAGGTGCACCCAGGTGTGGTTCTTCTCGAAGTTGATCTTCACGCCGTCGATGTCGTTGATGTTTTCGTTGGCGTAGATACGCTTGAGTTCGGAGAGAATCTTGTCGATGAGGGCTGCGTCGCTGAGCTGGATCTTGTTCTTGGCGATGAAGTACTGAGGATAGGTCTTCTTCAGTTCGCTCACCTTCATCTTCTTGTGGGCCAGGTTGCTCAGGAACAGGGCAACACCCACCATAGCGTCGCGGCCGGCGTGGATGGCGGGATAGATGACGCCTCCGTTGCCTTCACCGCCGATGAGGGCGCCCACTTTGTGCATAAGGGTGGTGACGTTAACCTCACCAACTGCCGATGCGTAATATGTGCCGCCGTGCTTCTCAGTGACGTCGCGCAGGGCACGGGTGGAACTGAGGTTCGATACGGTTACGATGGGCTTGCCTTCCTTCTGGGCCAGTTCGCACAGATAGTCGGCCACGCTCACCAGGGTATATTCCTCCACGAAGGGCTTGCCGTCCTCCTGGATGAAGGCCAGACGGTCCACGTCCGGGTCCACGGAAACGCCCAGGTCGGCCTTCTCCTTGACCACGGTCTCGCAAAGGTCGACGAGGTTTGCGGGCAGCGGTTCCGGGTTATGGGCGAAGTCACCGGTGGGATTGCAGTTGAGTTCGATGCACTTTACGCCCAGACGCTTCAGCAGGCGGGGCATGATGATGCCGCCCACGGAGTTGATGGCGTCCACCACCACGGTGAAGTGAGCGGCCTTGATGGCCTCCACATCAACGGCGGGAAGGGCCAGGACGGCGTCCAGGTGCTTATCGGTGTAATCCTCTTCCTCGATAGTGCCGAGTTCATCGACATCGGCAAAACTGAAATCCTCCTTCTCCGCGAGGTCAAGCACGGCCTGGCCTTCGACGGCGGTGAGGAATTCGCCCTTGTCGTTCAGGAGCTTGAGGGCGTTCCACTGACGGGGATTATGGCTGGCGGTGAGGATGATGCCGCCATCGGCCTTGGCAAACAGAACGGCCATTTCCGTCGTGGGAGTGGATGCGAAGCCGCACTTAACCACGTCGATGCCGCAGCCCACAAGGGTTCCCACCACGAGCTGCTCCACCATATCGCCGCTAAGGCGGGCGTCCTTGCCAACTACCACCTTGTAGCGCTTGCCGCTGTTGGGACTGGGTTTGCGCTGGGGAAGCGTTGCAGCGTATGCTGCGGTGAACTTTACAACGTCTACCGGAGTGAGCGCTCCGCCGGGTGCACCGCCGATGGTGCCGCGAATACCGGAAATGGATTTGATGAGTGTCATAGGTCTTAGAAGGTTATAATACGCAAATTTAACAAAGAAAATACAATAATACAAAAACTTGTTAAGCGCACAAACCCTTATAAAACCTATTCTTTCTTGAGTTCCATCGCCGGATTCGTCTTCGCCGCTTTCAGTGTCTGCCAGAGGACAGATCCGAAGGCAAAAACCACGGAAAGGGCCACGGCTGCCACGAAGATCCAAGGTAAGAAGAAAAAAAAATCGTCAAGGACTTATTGACGAATTCAAAAACTATAATCGCATATTTTTTGCAATGCTATGAAGAAAAAATGTTACATTTGCATCGTTCCCCGCATCTATAGAGCGGGAACACGAAAGAAAAAGGAGAAACGAATTATGGCAAAACCGATCAAAGAAACGCCCGTCCTCTATGACGAGGATGCCTACCGCTTCGAAATGGCGGCCCAGAATGTCGTTCCTCTGACTGAGGAGGAGCGAGCAGAACGGCTGGAGGCTTACGAAAGACTCAGCAAGAAAGTCTCCTTCGCGCTATGACAAGGAATTCCTTGCCGTGACGTATGTTGCTACGGATGACGCAACTCAAGATATCCTTGCTTATTTCAGCATCCTCAACGACAAAATTGACCGTGAATTCATCGAGTCCAAAGTTTGGAACCGTCTTTCACGGAAGATTCCCAATGCCAAGAGGAGGTCATCCTATCCGGCGTTGAAGATTGGCCGGTTTGCTGTGGATGGCCAGGAGCAGCGTTCCGGAATCGGAAAAGACATCCTCTTCTTCATCCAGACTTGGTACTACAAGGAGAGGAAGTCCGGTTGCCGTTATATCACTGTCGATGCTCTTCGTGAGGCGGAGCCGTTTTACACCAAGTGTGGATTCACTTGTCTTTCTGACCCCAAGGAAGATGATGAGACCGTGCTGATGTTCTTCGACCTCAAGAGCTGGTCCGAGAGATAGCGGATCCAGACGCACGCATATAAGAACTGCCGCCACCTCAACGTGACGGCAGTTCTGTCTTTCTAAGGAATGTCCTCCTGAGGCGAAGCCGAAGGATCTACTTCCCCCGCACAAAGTGCCGGTAATCAGAACCCCAGGTTCCAACAGAATAGGTCGTACCTTCCTTCTGCCATTCCATCTCCTTTGATGTCAGTTTCACAAGCTTATAGGTGACATTGCTGAAGTCCGACATCGACGGATTGATGGTAATAGTGCCCTTGTTAATTAGGTCGATGGCATAGTGGCCGCTGTAGTCGTGAGATTCGCCACTTAGGGCATCATATACGTGAAGCTGGTAGCCATTGTTTCCGTCGAAGGTGAACGTCACAGATCCATCCATCGCAAAGACCGTAGGGTCATATTGCTCGGACCAGGTGCCTTCCAGCTTGTTCACGTCGATCTTCTCACAACCGCTCAGCCCTGCCACCAGCAGCGCCGCGCAAAACATAGTCTTCAAAATCTTCATCGCTTTCGTTTTCTTATAAAACACGCAAAGGGTCGAAATACTGCTTCAAAAATCATTCTTTTCTCCTTCCACCAGGCAGGACCTTCCCAGGCCCCGCCTGGCATCCGGATTCTTGTTTATGTTTAACTAAAGTGCTTATGAGAAGCCAAATTATTCATTCTTCAGCGTCTCTGCCGGATTCATTCTGGCGGTCTTGAGG
>JAILDI010000159.1 GCA_024689525.1 Bacteroidales bacterium | reverse complement strand
TGCCTTCCGTGGGCCGAAAAGCCCGGGCAGATATACAGGATCGTGTCCTTCCGGGGATCCAGCTGGGAGCATTCCAGGATGCTGGTCATACTCCCCTGCATCGACCCCACCGTGGGGACGATTCCTTTCGGGTCGATATCTATGTCGATGAACGCCTTGATGAACCTGGCGGCATTCTTCTTAAGCTCAGGGATGCCTTGGACCGAGGGGTAAACCGACGGTATGCCGCTGTCCAGCGCCTTCTTCTGAGCCTCTATGCCGATGGGGCAGGCCGGAATCCCCGGCACTCCGAACTCCAGATGGCAGAACTTCTCCCCGGCCTTCTCCTCCATTGCCGTTCCCACCAGCGAACACTGTCGTATGGTGGTGCGGGAGATGTCCTCTATGCCCATATCGGCAAGGATGCCGTCGAGGACTTTTTTCGATACGGGTTTGTCCATATGTCTATCGTTTTTCACGGGCCATTGCGAGGCCGGCGTCGAAAGCCTTCAGGTTCGTTTCCACCACAGCGTCGCCTTTGCGGCCGAACACGCGGCGTATGCCGTCGCGCAGCTTATCGGCATCCAGAATATCCAGGACGGCGGCCACGGCGCCAAGGAGCACCATATTTGCGCTGCGGGGCGACAGGATCTCCTTTGCCACGGCATCCACGTCGATGGCTATAACGCGCGGATACTTTGCCAGTTCCGCCTCGACAGCAGTCATCTCCGGATAATTCGGAATGTTCACGAAGGGTGTTGTATTGGTGATAATCCATCCGCTCTCCTTCGACAGGAAGGGCACATAGCGCAGGGCTTCCATCGGCTCGAGGGAAACTATCACATCGGCCCCTCCCCTGGGAATGAGGTCGCTGTGGATGGGCTCGGAGCTAAGGCGCAGGTTCGACTGGACGTCGCCGCCGCGCTGGCTCATTCCGTGCACCTCCGCCTGCTTCAGGTGAAGCCCCTGCTCCAGGGCCGCGGAACCGATTACTGTTGCGATGGAGAGGATTCCCTGTCCTCCCACACCTGCTAGAATTATATCTTTTTTCATTTTGCGTTGGCTTTAGCGTGACGTCTTGCGGTTTGGATGCATTCGCGGCGGCATACGATTACCGACACGCCGTGATACTCTATTTCCTCACGGATGACTTTTTCCATTTCCGGATAGTTCTTGGGAAGAGGGACTATAGTGCGTATGTGCTCCTTCTCCACTCCCAGGCCCTCGCAAATGGCCTCAATGCGGCCCGTGCCCGCGGAATCCTGCCCACCGGTCATAGCCGTGGTGAGGTTGTCCGATATGCACAGCACCACATCGGCCTTGCCGTTCACTGCGTCCAGAAGGCCCGTCATTCCGCTATGCGTGAAGGTTGAATCTCCCAGCACGCCCACGGCAGGCCATGTGCCGCTGTATGCAGCGCCCTGAGCCATCGTGAACGACGCTCCCATCTCCACGCAAGTGTGGATTGCGTTGAACGGAGCCATATATCCGAGCGTATAGCAGCCGATGTCGCTGAACACACGCGCCGTGGGATAATCCTTCTTCAGGACGTTGTTCAGCGCCGTGTAGAAATCCCTGTGGCCGCAGCCGATGCAAAGTGCCGGCGGGCGTGGAGCCACAACCTCGCTTGCGGGATAGGCCTCCAGCTCAGGCAGGCCCAAAGCCTTGCGCACGGCATCCGGCGAAAGCTCGCCGTCGCGGGGAAGGGTATTGTCGATACGGCCGACGATCTCCGTCTCCGTGGGGAATACGCCGCGCAGACGCTCCTCCAGCAGCGGCTGGCCCTCCTCGATAACGAGGATTTTGGGCACCATCCCGGCCAGTTCCTGCGCCATCTTGCGCGGGAAAGGATACTGCGACACCTTGAGCACCGGGAACGGGCAGCCTTGAGGATAATTCTCCATCAGGTAGTTGTACGCAATGCCGCAGGCGATGATTCCCATCGAATGGTCCGGCCCGTCCTTGAGGAAATTGAAGGCCGATGCCGCCGCATCCTCCTCGAACTGCGCGTAATCCTTGATTAGCTCGCGGTTGCGCACCTTAGCGTTCACCGGAAGCGTCACCCAGCGGCGCGGATGCTCCGGATAATGGAGTTCATTCTGCTTGTCGATATCCTTCCACGGCTCCACCACGGCGCGGGAATGCGCCATACGGGTGGTGAGCCTCATTATGACGGGAATCCCCCGCTTCTCCGAATACTCGAAAGCGGCGCGCGCCATTACATATGTTTCCTGCTGGGAGGAAGGTTCGAATACAGGCATCATTCCGAACGTGCCCCAGAAGCGGGAATCCTGCTCGTTCTGCGAGCTGTGCATGGACGGGTCGTCGCAGGCCGCCACTACAAGGCCGCCGTTTGCGCCCGTCATCGCGCTGCCCATAAGGGGATCCGCACACACGTTCATTCCAACGTGCTTCATGCACACCAGGGCGCGCTTCCCGGCGTATGACATACCAAGTGCGCCCTCCATTGCGGTTTTCTCGTTGCTGGACCACACATTGTGCACCTTGCGTTCCGCCGCCAGCGGATGCCCCTGGATGTATTCCGTAATTTCAGTGGATGGAGTGCCCGGGTAGGCGTAAACGCCGCTCAGACCAGCGTGCAGTGCGCCCAACGCCAAGGCTTCGTCTCCCAAAAGAAGAAGTTTTTCCGACATTGTCAATAATTTAGTTTTAGTGTTACGCAAATATAAGAATCTTTATTGAATTTTCGACACTTTTTATTATATTTGCCAAGTTATACATCATTTAATTAATGGCTTTTCTGGATTTTTACAAAATCAGCGCACCCTCGGCGAATATGGTACCCGCCGATAAGGTAGACAAAACCTACAAGCGCCTCCGTTTCCAGTCCTTCCTGGCCGGAACTTTCGGATACGCGCTCTATTATGTCTGCCGCCTTTCAATGGGCGTAATGAAGCAGCCGCTCATCGACGCAGGGCTTCTAAATGCAACACAGCTTGGTATCATCGGCGCCTGTCTGTACTGGGCGTACGCAGTGAGCAAACTCATCAGCGGCTTCCTTGCCGATGGCTCCAATATCAAGCGCTTTATGGCAACGGGCATCACCATCTCCGTTCTTATGAACTTCACGATGGGCACCCTTGGTGTCACGGCGCTCAACGGCGGAATCACAACCTCGCTGCTGTTCATCCTGTTCGCCATCTGCTGGGCAATCAACGGCGCCACCCAGGCAATGGGCGCGCCGCCTGCAATCATAGCCCTTTCGCGCTGGTATCCGTTGCGCATACGCGGAACCTATTACGGTTTCTTCAGTGCATCCCACAATATCGGCGAAGGCCTCTCCTTCATTTTCGTGGGTTCCATAGTGGCCGCATTCGGCTGGAAGTGGGGCTTCTTCGGAGCCGCCCTGGCCGGTGTCCTGGGCATTATCCTCATCCTCCTGCTCCTTCACGACACCCCTGAATCCAAGGGTCTTCCTCCCGTGGAAGTGCTCACCGGAGAAAACGAGAAGGCGGAGACCCTCACACCCGAGCAAAAGAGGGCCCAGACCAAACAGATGCAGAAAGCAGTCATCAAGAACCCCGGCGTGTGGATTCTCGCCCTGGCCAGCGCCTTTATGTATATGAGCCGCTACGCCATCAACGAGTGGGGCGTCATCTTCCTGCAGGACACCAAGGGATATGACCTTGCCGGCGCAGCCGCCATTATCGGTATCAACCCCATCTTCGGTATCATCGGCACGGTTGTCTCCGGCTGGCTGTCGGACGTCCTGTTCAAGGGGGACCGCAAATATCCCGCTTTCGTTGCAGGTATCTTGGAAGCCATCGCCCTGGCCCTGTTCCTTTTCGGAGGAGCGTCCAAGTGGATCAATATCGTGGCAATGGTCCTGTTCGGCATCGCCATCGGCGTTCTGATCAGCTTCCTCGGCGGCCTTATGGCGGTGGACCTCGTTCCCCGTCAGGCGACGGGCGCCGCCCTTGGTATCGTTGGAATGGCATCCTATGCCGCAGCAGGTCTGCAGAACGTGGTCACCGGTCTTCTTATGGACAGCGGCGTGGAAGGCGTACGCGACTACACCTATGTCCGCTGGTTCTGGCTTGGCGCAGCGATAATCTCGTTCATCCTGCCAATCTTCAATTGGAAACGCAAACAACAAACGATATAAGATGAAACTTATTTCCAAGATTTGTATCGTGGCGGTGGCACTGCTTACCGCTGCTGCCACGGTGCCGTCAATCGCACAGGACCGCAGTCAGGTGCGGAGCGGCGTTGTCGTGGACACCAATGGGGATCCCATCCCCGGAGTGGCCGTGTTCATCGCCGGCGGCGATGCTTGTATCACAGATGAAAAAGGTAAATTCAGCATCAATGCAAAGAACGGCGCCGA
This sequence comes from Bacteroidales bacterium, assembly GCA_024689525.1. The sequence continues at coordinate 13,344 of JAILDI010000159.1, read as the reverse complement.
CATCACTTTTTCCTGCCTGGGTTACGAAACCATCGTCTTAAAGGCAGGTTCCTCAGAACTGGAACGCGTCGTTCTGAAGGATGATTCGGAAATCCTTGAATCGGCAGTTGTCACCGCCCTGGGTATCAAACGAGACGAAAGGGCGCTCGGCTATTCCGTGGAGAAAGTGGACGGCGAGCATTTCGCCAACTCCGGAACCACAGGAAACTGGCTCAACGGCATCACCGGACAGGTGGCCGGCCTTAATATCGACCGAAGCAGCGGTCCGGACGGTTCAATGCGCGTTACGGTGCGCGGTGAATCATCGGCCTCCCTTGAAAACAACACGGCACTGTTCGTTGTGGACGGTGTTCCGATGTATAACACGGCAACCACCTCGGATGCCGGCGGCGAGGGTTCATCCTTCGCCATCGACTACGGTAACGGTACCGCGGACATCGACCCGGAAAACATCGAGAGCGTAACGGTCCTTAAGGGCGCGGCCGCAACCGCACTGTACGGTTCCCAGGCCGCAAACGGCGCTATCATCATAACCACCAAGAGCGCAGAAGCCCAGGACGCCGTGTTCAACGTGAGCTTCAAGTCCAGTTTCGCGGCGGACAGAGTCCTCTCGTCCCCTGACCTCCAGTACACCTACGGACAAGGTTCAGCGGGCCTGAATTATTATTACTATCTGGTTTCCGGAGAGGGCGACGACGCGGCCGGAATAAACCCCCGCCCCGAATACTCCACCACTGCCGGTATGGAGTCGTGGGGTCCCAAAATGGACGGAACGAAGTATTATCAGTACTATAACGAGAAACTCGGTATCGGCGGCCACTACGACGAACTCCTTGGATTCCAGCGCGACGCCACTCCGTACGTTAGCTACGGCGACTGGTTCAAGCGCTACTTCGAGACAGGCCTCACCTTCTCCAACTCCATCGTGCTGTCGGGCAAGATCAACAAAGAGAACAGCGTCCGTCTGAGCTACACCAACAACAGCGTCAGCGGAATCGTCCCCAATTCCCCCAGCAACTCGCACTTCGTATCGGTCCGCACATCCAACAAACTTGCAAGCTGGCTCAAACTGGACAGTTCCATCAACTACAGGCGCACCCGCAAGGACAACATACCCACTTCTTCCGGTTACGGTTCCACGGCCATTATGTACGGCCTGTGGTGCTATGCTCCCAACATCGATATGGCCTGGGCCAAGAATTACTGGAAGGACGAGTCCGCCTTCACTCAGGATGCCAGCCTTTCCGGAGGTAAGAACAATGCATACTTCCTTGCCTACCAGTGCATCAACAACCAGGCGCGAGACCGAATCTACGGAAACGTTTCAATGAAGGCCGATATCATCAAGGGACTGGACCTCACCGTCCGCGGCGGCCTTGACGTAACCAGTGAATTCCGCTCCCAGCGCCAGGCGACGTCCACACAGGCCAAGCCCAACGGCTGGTACCGCGAACAGGACATCGACTCCAAACAGTTCTCCGGAGACTTCCTGCTCAAGTACACCACGGTAATAACCCCGGACCTCCGTTTCGACGGAAACTTCGGCGGCAGCATCATATACCGCAGCTACAGCAATCATTCGCAGACTGCCAGCGCGCTGAAGATTCCCGGAGTTTATTCCCTCGTAAACACAAGTTATGAACCGCTCACCGGCAACAACAGCTACGAGCGCCAGACGAACTCCCTGTACGGGATGGTGTCCTTCTCCTGGAAGAATGCCGTGTTCCTGGACATTACCGGCCGAAACGACTGGTCCAGCACACTTCCCAAGAGCAACCGTTCATTCTTCTACCCGTCTGTTTCCGGAAGTGTCGCTCTCAACGACCTCTTCGAGTTCGGACGCACAAACGGTCTCATCAACCTGATGAAGCTTCGCGCTTCCTGGGCGCAGGTGGGTAACGACACTGCACCGTACCGTATTGCGGACTATTATCAGGGAACGGGCTTCCCCGGCACCGTAGCCATCCAGTCCAGCAAATCCAACCAGAACCTCCGCCCGGAGATTGTGTCCTCCTGGGAAGTCGGTCTGGAAATGAGAATGTTCAAGAACCGCCTGCAGGCGGATGTCGCCTTCTACGATTCCGTCACCAAGGACCTTATCTCCCAGATGCCGGTATCTTATGCAAATGGCGTGAACTACGTATATGTTAACGCAGGCTCCATCCGCAACCGCGGTGTGGAGGCATCAGTAAGCGGAACGGTAATCAAGACCCGCGACATCCAGTGGAAACTTGGCGCCAACTTCACGATGAACCGCAACACTGTCGTTTCCCTTGGCGAAGGCATCGACTCCTGGATTGTGGCCCAGTACAGTTCACACGCCTATATGACCGCATATGAAGGCGGAAGCCTCACCTCAATGTACGGCAAGGCGTATGTACGTGCGCCGGAAGGTTCGGTCGCCATCGACTCCGACGGCAATATGGTCGATGTCTCCGGAATGCTGGTCCTGGACAGCCAGAACCTCCCCCAGACTTCCACCGACCTCCATTACCTGGGCGACTGCGCCCCCAAATGGAAAGGCGGCTTCAATACGAGCCTCAAGTGGAAGAACCTCACTTTCTATGCCGGCTTCGACGGCCAGGTGGGCGGACACGTCTTCTCATACACCAACTGGGTGCTGAATTACCGTGGTAAAGGCATCGCCACGCTGGAAGGCCGTGAAGGCGGTCTCGTTCCTGTGGGCGTGCGCGAAACCGGTGACGGTAACTATGTAATCAACACAACCGCCATCGACCCGGCCAACATCAACACCTACTATCATAACAAATACGACCAGACCAATGCGGAGGCAAACTTCGTGAGCACACAGTTCCTCAAGCTCCGTGAAATCCGTCTGGAGTACTCGATCCCGAAGAAATTGCTGGCAAAGACAAAGGTCATCAGCCAGGCCAGCATTTCCGCTTACGGCAACAACCTCTGGTGCTGGACGGAATTCCCCGGATTCGATCCGGAAGGCGTAACGATGCGCGGCAGCGCGGTGATTCCTGGATTCGAAATCCTGCAGATGCCTTCATCCGCCCAATTCGGCGCAACGCTTAACCTTGTATTCTAATGGAGGAGGACGAATTATGAAAAAGACATTATTCACAAGTTTGATTCTCTCTGCAGTTGCAGCCCTGACGCTGGCTTCCTGCTCCCGTTTCGACGATATGAGCAAGAATCCCTATGCGTTGTACGATACTCCTTCAGAAGGTTTTGTGCACCCGATAATGTTCAAGACACAGTACAACCTCATCAGCGTATTCCGTTCCTCCACCGTCCTGCTTATGCAGTATGCGGTATCCACCAATTCGGAAGTGTCCTCCAGGGTTATCGACAACTACAATATCCCTGAAGGCACGACGGACGATGTCTGGAGCGCCCTTTACCTCCAGTGGGGTAATGCCGTGTCAATGTACGACAAGGCCGTAGAGGAGAACAACCCCGCCATGCAGGGCGTAGCTCTTATTCTGAAGGCTTTCCTCATAACCAATATTACGGATTCTTACGGAGACGTTCCCTTCACAGATGCCGGTAAACTCGTCCTCACGGACGAACTGGGCCAGTATTACACGGCCTATGATTCCCAGAAGGACATCTACTGCGCCGTTATCTGTATGCTCGAAGACGCGAACGAACTGCTTGGTCAGGCGTTGGCCGACGGCAAAATCGGATTCTCCTCCGTCTGCGACAAAACCTTCGGTGGCGACTATGACAAATGGCGCCGCTTCGGCAACTCCCTCTACGCACGCGTAATAATGAGAATTGCATTGAAGGTTATCGAGGAAGACGGTGGTATCCTGGAACTTGGCGACGACAAATGGGAGGCTGTATCTGTCAAGACCAAGCTTGGAGAGCTGTATGCCAGCTTCCAGAGCGGTGGCGGCGACTATCCCCAGATGCGTTCTGCCGCAGACCGTCCCCTCATCCCCTTCAGCGACCAGAACGAGACCGAGCACACTCCTTTCTTCACCACCACCAGCGGCAACTGGAACACCGTTGCCGTGAGTGACGTTCTCACCCGCAGGATGCTGGACTACACTACCAAGACGGATGAAGAACTGGGAATCAACTACTATGAGTACAAGGCCTCGTCGGCCGGCGGTCATCAGGAAGATCCCCGTTATGACAGCTGGTGGCGCAAGGTGAATGGTATGCCGGTCCACCTTCTTAATGTCCAACGCGTGAGATTCCTGGACAGCGCACTCCATAAGTCTCAGCAAGGCAACTCCAAGATAGGCCGTATGGTAAGGGGCAAAACTGCCGACGGCACACCTGAACCCAGCGGAATCTGGGGCCACGTGTACGACCTGCAGAACGCAGACTACTATCCTCTGATGCAGTACTCCGAGCTGTGGTTCATCTATACCGAAGCGGGTGCTCGCGGATGGATTTCCAGCGCCTCCGGAATCGGAGCATATCTGGATATGTTCAAACGGGCAATTACAGAGAGCATCCTGGAATGGAATCCATACGTTACCGAATCCTCTTCCGAGGTATCCGACTATGTGAACTGGTGCGCCAACGGAGAGAAATACAGCGGAGCGCCGTTCAATTCCAGCAATGCCGTGGAGGCCATCCTCACCCAGAAATGGCTGGCCCAATTCTTCATCGGCATAGAATCCTGGTGCGATTACCGCCGCACAGGATATCCTCTTCTTCGCACGGACGGTCCAGCCGCCGCAAACGACCACATCCTCCCCACGCGTATGCGTTATCCTTCCGATGAACAGTACCGCAATCCAGCCTCCTATCCCCAGGCTCTGGAAAGGCTTGGCGGCACCGACAACATCAAAACCGATGTGTGGTGGGCCTCAACCCGCGAAAGTGCGGAAAACAGGCTTAAGGGAAGACAATAATAAAGTATTGACGATATGAAACGCTATATACCTTATATTATATTGGTTGCCGGAGTGCTTGCCGCCTCCTGCACGGAGAAGATTTCCGATGAAGAGATTCTTCAGTCCAGGGAGAAAAACAGCGTGAGCCTGTCGGTTTCCTTTGCCGTAGGGGGCTCGGAAGTGAAGTCCCTGGCCTTCAGCCACTCCGCCACAAGGCAGGAGATAGAGGTAAGTGTGAACAACGATAACCTCAACTGGAACCTGGAGAGCAACCGTCCCTGGTGCACCGTAGTTCCCGGCGAACACAAGGGCTCCGGCAAGGTTATCCTGGATATCTCGGCAAACGAAGATTTCGAAGCCAGGGATGAAGCCACACTCACTTTCGTAGCGGGCGAATACCGCGGCACCAGCATCAAGGTGAACCAGAGTGCGACGGCCTTCATCATCGGCCAGCCTTACTTCGTGGTCCCCAAGAGCGGCGACACCTATTCCGTGAACATCACCACTCTGGATGGTACGTCCTGGGATGTGGACGGCGATTCCTGGCTTCAGGCCACCAAGGGCGCATCCACGTCCGCCGGAGGATTCACCAAGACCACTCTCACCATAAAACCCTCAGCCAACACCGGAGAGTCCCGCTATGGCGCGGTAACTCTCACCGCCGGTGCTGAACAGGACAAGATCTACCTCTGGCAGTTCGGCTCGGACTATAACTACGATGACTCTGGGAACATCTTCTTCGGCAAAGAAGAGGAAGCCGCCCTGCATCTCACTGCGCCTGCTTATACAGTAAAAGACGTTGTGGTTCCTTCCTTTGCCACCGCCAATGTAACGGAGCAGGGGGATAATGCAACCATAGACATTACACTTGATAAGAACTTAAGCGACTGCAACGAACTCCGCACAGCCAATATTTCCATCAGCCTTAACAATGCTTCGGCATCCGTGGTGGCTGTTCCGGCCATCGTGCAGGATTATGAGCCTGCACACGGTCTAGTTACAGGGAAAGGCCTTGTAAGGTTCGCCCAGGCAGTTAATGAAGGCACATCCACCGCAGACTGGGAACAGGGCGGTGCCGTTACCGTTCTTGGCGATATCGATATGAACGGCATTGAGGACTGGTCCGGTATCGGCACTGCCGAAAAACCCTTCGCCGGAACTTTCGACGGCGGCGGCCATTCCATCTCAAACCTGAAGAATACGGCCAACGGCCTGTTCAACTACTGCAAGGGTGCTACGGTGAAGGATATCACCCTGGCAAAGAGCTGCTCCATTTTCCGCAGCTCCAACTTCGCGGACAAAGCCTGCTTCGGCGCAATTGTTTCTAATGCGGAGAATACAAGCATCAGCGGCTGCACATTTGCCGGCACTATAGAATTCGGCGGCAACAGCGACCACGAAGAAGCCGCCTTGTACCTCGGCGGCATTGTGGGTTGGGCCGATGCTCAGAGCCGTATCCAGGCCGCGAAGATGTCCGGAAAGGTTGCTGTATCAACACCTTCGGCCGAGGATCTGATCTGCTACGAAGGCGGCATTGCCGGCTTCTGCGCAGGAACCGTGACAGCCGGTGAGGTACTTGGTCAGGTTGCATTCTCATCCGGTATCGGCACTGCCATTGTGGGCGGCATTATGAGCCAGCTCAACGCGGGCGCCACTGTGAGCAACAACTCATTTATGGGTACCCTTACACTTGGCGGCAACGCCGGATATGCCGCTCTTGGCGGTCTGTATGGACAAGTCCTCTGCGACCACAGCTTCGACGGGGCATCCGACAAATCAGTCACCCTTGGCAACATTGATATCAACAGTTTCCGTCCCGCAGAAACCGCCACCTTCGTTTTTGCAGGCGGTTTCGTTGGACTTGTCCCCGAAGGAATATCCCTGACCTTCAAGGATTATGAAGCCCAGACAAATTTCACCACGGACTTTGCCACCGCAGAAATGACGGCAAAGCAGTTGAGCATAGGCGGCGTCATCGGCGGTTGCGATCCAAGCGCTGAGGTCAACTCCCTCTCCTGCACCAATCTGGTTTCGTCCGGCACCATCGGCTTCAAGTACAGCACATCCGTCACCTGCCACGTGCGCCGCGTTATGATTGGCGGCATTGCCGGATATATCAACGGCCCCTCCGTTTTCGAAAACTGCACCAACAAGGGCGAAATCGGAAAGGATCTTGCCACTCAATGGTACTGCGCCAAATCCAACGGCTACAGTGAACTGGCCGGTGGCATCGCCGGTTACGTCCACGGCGGAAACGCCAGGTTCACAGGCTGCATAAACCAGGGTAGCATCTCCAACCATATATACAATAACAACGGTACTACGGGAGTATACGACGGAATGTACACGCCTCCCGTGTCCGGAGGCATATTGGGCGGTTTCAACTACGGCACAACCCGCGAGAATTTCACACTCACCGTAACCTCCTGCACAAATGCCAAGGAAATCTTCTCCTATCGTGGATACACCGGAGGCATTGTGGGATACTGTTATAACGCCAACATTTCTTCCAGTAACAGCCAGGGCCGTCTGAGCAACGGTGCCAACGACCAGAACGCATACCGCGGAGGAATCGCCGGAGCTGCCGGAAAGGCATCCGTGAAGGATAGCTGGGCAACCTGCGACATCACCGCCCTTGTTTACGGTAGCGCGGATTATGGCTGCGCCGGCGGCATCCTTGGACTCGCCACCAGCGGAGATGCCGTCACAATTGACGGATGCTCCTACTACGGCACGGTCAAATCCGACAAGAAGGCCACCACCAAGCCAGAGTACCCGGGAGGTATCCTTGGAATGGGCCAGGCCAACAGCGTCGTCAAGAACTGCAAGTACGGCGGTTCGGTTCAGGGTGTTGAAATAAGCGAAAACAATGTTGGCACTCTAAAGAACGTTATCGGTAACGAGGCTGGTACAATCAGCGGCATCACATACTGGAACGGAAAACAATAAACGATGAAACGGACGATATGCATACTGCTCGCAGTTCTTGCTCTCTCCGCCTGTCATAAGGAAGGCGGAGAGAACAATGGCGGGCAAAACAACAACAAGCCCAAGGACTGGACAATCACCGGTACCATTTCCGGTGACGACGGTGCACTCCTGGAGGGGGTGGTAGTGTCGGACGGTATCCATTGCGTCAAGACGGATTCCAAAGGCGTGTACTACCTCCCGGCAGACCTTTCCAAGACAGATTACGTATTCGTGTCCACGCCCTCTACATACGCAGCGCCTGTCCAGGACGGCCAGGCAGTATTCTGGAAGTTCCTCAAGGACTGCACAAAGGGATCTGATGGCAAATACAACATTCCCTTCACGCTTAAGAAGATAAGCAACCCGGAGCGTTATACCGTGCTTATCTTTGCAGATCCCCAGCCCCGCAAATCCAACGCCGGCCTGGACCAGGTGGGTTTCCATTCCCTGGACTGCTGCAACGATATGTATCGCGATATGAAGGAGTACGCTGCCACAATCAAGGGCCGCCAGGTATATGGCATCGGCCTCGGAGATATCGTCCATCAGGCCCTAAGCCTTTTGACGAATTATCGCAACGGTATGGCCACCACCGGTATCAGCACCTATAATATAATAGGTAATCACGACCAGGGGCACGTCCTTGAACAGAGTGACGCAGAAGCGTCCCGCACCTTTATGGAACAGATGGGGCCTGTGAACTATTCCTTCAACCTTGGCGGTATGCATTACCTTATGCTGGACAACATGATCGCACCGGGCCCCGGCAGCGGAAAATACGGCGACGAATGCTTAACCGGCCTCACGGACGATATCTGGGAATTCGTGAAGAATGACCTTTCACTGGTTCCCACCACCACTCCCCTTATGGTGTGCGCCCACTCCCCTATGATGCGTGCGGAAAGCGGGAAAGATCGCACCGGCACCCATCTGGCAGACCTCCGCGGCCTTTTGGCCAAATATCCCAAGGCCTATGTCTGGGCGGGACACACCCACACCAGTTTTAACTATGTCGACAAAACCAACCCCGTGATTGAAACTCACACCGTATCCCGGGTAACCGGCGCCCTCTGGACCAACGACTATCTTGGTTCCAACGGCACTCCCCGCGGCTATGTGGTATTCGATTACGACAACGGCGATGTTTCCTGGAAGTTCAAACCCATTTATTACCAGACCGGCACATACATAGGAGAGGGCAACAAGACCGCCCCTGACTATACCTGGCGGGACTGGGACTATGACGCCAGCGGCAAGGCGATTATGAAATCCACCGGCGCCCCCCTGGACCAGAGCTACCAGATGCAGCTTTTCCCTCCTGGAACTTATGACCCCGCCGACAAATATATCTACGCCAACATCTTCCTGTGGGACGAGATGTGGAGCACGCCCCGCTTCACCTGCAACGGTAATCCGGCTATGATGAAACGCGTCACGGAAACAGACTTTAAGTATTCCTACAGCGACTGGCAGATAACTGCTTTTTATCAAAAGAACACCAAAGTCGGCTCGGAATTTGAACCTGACAAGAACAACTGCAGTTCAATCTTCCGCGTTTTCGTGGAAGAAGAGCACGGCAGCGGGACGGTTAGCGTGAAAGACCGTTTCGGAAACACACATACTTCTACGATTACTTGGTAAAGGAATATGAAACGTTTTCTTCTCATACTGAGCATCCTTCTGTGCGCGTGTGCAAGCGCATACGCCCAGGGCATCGGCTCGGCCAAAGAGCTTGAGGCATTCATCAACGCCTGCAACAAAGGGGAGAGCATTCTCCAATGGGCCGATGCCGACAGCACCGTCTATCTCTCTGCTGACATCGACCTTGCCAAAGCCAAGAAACTCCCCCAGGTAATTTCCTGGGACGGCAAGTTCGACGGCCGCGGCCACAGGCTGATGAACTGGAAGCCCTCATTCGGCGGCCTGTTTAAAGCCATCGGCAAGAATGGTATCGTTCAGAACATCATCATCGACGCATCTTGCGTGATGAAGATTTCCAGTACCGGGGATGAATTCAAGGTGGGATTCATTGCCGATACCAACGAGGGCATCGTCAAGGACTGCATCAATTACGGCACACTCGCACATAAGTGCAGCTATACCCTGGGGCCGGTTTATGTCGGCGGCCTGGTTGGATTCAACCGCTTCTCTGTGATTAACTGTGCAAACTACGGAGAAATCACCACCGATGTAAGCGGAGCCGCCAAGGAGGAAGTATATGTAGCCATCGGCGGTCTGTGCGGCCTGGGAGCCGGCAAGGCGAATGCCGCCAGCGTCGTGGCGCACTGCACGAATGAAGGCACGGTAAAGGCAATTGCAAGCCTTTCCGGAGTATACGCCGGCGGCATAACCGGCAACGCAGTTCGCACAAGCCACAAATACTGCATCAACCGCGGCAAGGTTACTGCCGACATCCGTGCCGATGAAGAAGGCGGGACCAAGGGCGTAGCCAAGGCCGGTGGAATCGCAGCCCAGACCAAGTCCACCATCATCCGCTGCTACAACTACGGTGAAATACTGTCTATGGGTGAATGCGGCGCCAATATCGGCGGCATCGTGGGTATGCCCCACGAGTCGCTGGTAATAGCCGACTGCATCAACTATGGCAAAGTCACGGCCAAATGCGAGCAGCCTTCGAATGTGGGCGGAATCGCCGGCAACATAGGCCGTCCGGTACATATCCGTGGCTGCATCAACTACGGAGAGATTGTTTTCGACGGCATTTCATCCCGCGCCCGCAGCACGGCAGGCGGCATCGTAGGCAACATCTACTGCCCTAAGAGCCAGACGGCCGGTGCTTATGTACGCGAATGCGTAAACCACGGCAAGGTGAGCACCGCCGGAGGTGGCAACAAGTATGACGCATCCAACGTGAACGCCATCCACGCCGGTGGCATCGTGGCTTTCGCGGAATGCCGTCCAGACCTGCGCGCTTTCGTTTACGACTGCTCGAATGACGGAAAGGTTACTGCCGCATCGGGCCGCAGTGGAAGCATTGTCGGATGTGCCATCAATGTGAAAACCGGCGGGGAATCCCATCTTTGCCTTGCCGATGCCGCACAGCCCAAGGCCGACGGCACGAATCTCTGGGGCCGTGTCACAACCCCCGACGGGAAAGGCATTCAGGGAATCGTCGTCACAGACGGCCTTCAGTGCACTGCCACCGATTCCGACGGCAACTACTCTCTCAAGAGTGATTTCTCATCGGCCCGATTCGTATATCTGAGTCTCCCCTCCACGGTTGAGATTCCCACCCTCAACGGCGTTCCCCAGTTCTTCCGCCGCATACCTCACGACGCCAAGGCCGCATCGGCCAACTTCGTCCTGTCGCTGCGGGAACCGGCAAAGGACTACACCGTGATGATGATCGCCGACCCTCAGGTACGGCCCTACGGATGGGACAACTCGATGGAACGCTGGAACGACACGGTATCTGCCGATGCGGAAGCTTTCCGCGCCAGTTGCACGGGTGATGTGTATTCCATCAACCTGGGCGACCTGGTTTACAACGAAATGTATGCCTGGGACGACTATATGGACATAGCCGCCACTATCCACTGCCCCACCTTCAACGTCATCGGCAATCACGACTACGACCAGATGACCCTTTACGAAACCGCCCAGGGCAATGTTTACTATGAAACTTACGTGGGCCCCACCCACTATTCCTTCGACCTTGGGGATATACACTACGTGGTGCTGAACAACATCCTCTACGACCGTCCTTCTCCCAAACAGAGCTACCACTACGGTATGGACGATGAAACCCTCGCATGGCTCCAGGCGGATCTGTCCTACATTCCGAAGGACAGGATCATCGTCACCTGCACGCACCACAATCCTTTCAAGACTCCCAACAAGTCTCCCCACGGCTCGCACAACGTCTATAGCCTGCATTACAACGACTATCTGGCGCTGCTGTCGTCCTACAAGGCCGTATACGCCTGGAACGGCCACAACCATATGAACTTCTATTACAACTATAAGGGCAAGGAAACCACTCACGGAGCACCTAACATCCAGTGCATCAGCGTTGCACGCTGCACCGGCGCCCTGCGCCTCAACCGCGAACTGGGCTCCTTCGGAGACCCTCAGGGCTATATGGTCCTCAACGTCCGCGGCGAACAGATGGACTGGTACTACAAGTCCGTTGGCCATGGCCAGGACTACCAGATGAGGGCCTATCCCCCGTCCCGCACTACAGACGGCACCGTGAAGGTGACCATCTGGAACTGGAGCGAAGGCTGGAGCCAGCCCGAATGGTATGAAAACGGCGTCAAGGTGGCCGATATGGAACTCACCCCCGGTGTGGATCCCGACTACTACGACATCTTCCTCACCGTGGACAACCAGACTACCCGCAAGTACTGTCAACCCTCTACCGAAGCCATGATCTTCTCCGTGTACCCCTCCGCCGGCGCAACCTCCGGCGAAATCCGCGTCACGGATATGTTCGGAAACCTTTATACACAGAAAGTTGATATACAATAATAACTAATTCCAAATTAATCTCACTATGAAAAAACAACACACTATTTCCACAAGTGAGAGGGGATACACACCCCCGCTTTGTGAGATTCTGTTGGTACGGCAGGAGCGCAACATACTCCTGTCGGGTGATCCTGAGTACACGATTCCCGATGTTGAGGAAGAAGATCTGGATTGGGAGGACGCGTAGTATGAAAACACGTTATTACATTCTTTCGCTTGCCGCAGTGGCACTGCTTGCAAGCTGCGCCAAAGAAATGCCCGCACCCGTGGACAATCCCGGCGAAGACCTCATCAAGACTTACCTCACAGTAGGTATCGATCAGGAAACCAAGACCCAATTGGGTGACGACGGCTCCAAGACTCACAAGGTCTACTGGTCCAACGGCGACAAGATTGCCGTGAACGGCATCGCTTCCGACGCCCTTGACGGCCTCTCCGGAACCGAGCAGAAAACGACCTTCTCCTTCTCTGGCACTCTCACCACTCCTTACAACGTGGTTTACCCCGCATCCATCTACACCGATGCAACCCACGTAACCCTTCCCGCAGTACAGACATACGATGCCGATAGTTTCGCCGACGGAATGTTCCCGATGGCAGGCTACTCCGCCGACGGCAGCAGCATCACGCTCAAACATCTCTGCGCAGTGCTGAAAGTCTCGGTCAAGAGGGCCACTAGCGGCACCATCGACGAAGACAATATCGTAGCCGTAAGGTTCAAGGGCCTCAACAATGAGAAGGTTAACGGAAGCTTTGAAATCAACTATGAAACTCCCGCCCTTACCCCGGCCAGCAGCTCCGACTCTGAACTTGAAGTACGCGTGGTAAAGAACCAGGCAACCTCCGCCACCGCGGTGGATTACTACCTGGTAGTTCCCGCCCGTACCTATGCCAATGGCTTTAGCATCATAGTTCAGGATGTTAACGGCCACATTATGACCAAGACCGCGAAGAAGGAAACATCCGGCGGAAATACCCTCGAAGCAGGCAAACTCTACACCCTGCCCGCATTCGAGTTCAAACCCACCGCCACCGAAGTTGGCATTGAGATTTCCAATGC
>JAILDI010000051.1 GCA_024689525.1 Bacteroidales bacterium | reverse complement strand
GCACTCGGTTCCAAGGGCCTCAACATCATGGACTTCTGCAAGCAGTTCAATGCACGTACCCAGGACCAGGCCGGTAAAGTTCTCCCGGTTGTGATTACCGTCTTCAGCGACAAATCCTTCAGCTTTGAGGTGAAGCAGCCCCCCGTGGCCGTGTCTCTCAAAGAAGCCGCCAAGATCCAGAAAGCCTCCGGCGAACCCAACCGCAAGAAGGTAGCCTCCGTCACCTGGGACCAGGTGAAGGAGATCGCCCAGGCCAAAATGCCTGACCTTAACGCTTTCACCATTGCATCGGCAATGAAAATGGTTGCCGGTACCGCCCGCAGCATGGGTATCAAGGTGGAAGGCGAATTCCCGGAGAACCTTTAAAATACGCATGAATTATGTCAAAGCTTACTAAAAACCAGAAAGCCGTTCTTGCCAAGTATGACAAGAGCCAGGTCTATAGCCTCGACGAGGCATGCGCACTCCTGAAGGAAATCACCTATACCAAGTTCGACGCATCGGTTGAAATCACCACCAATCTGGGTGTGGACCCCCGTAAGGCCAACCAGATGATCCGTGGCGTTGTCACCCTTCCCAACGGAACCGGTAAGACCGTCCGCGTGCTGGTACTCTGCACCCCGGACAAGGAAACCGAGGCAAAGGAAGCCGGCGCCGACTATGTGGGCCTGGACGAATATATCCAGAAGATCAAAGATGGCTGGACTGATGTCGATGTGATCATCTGCACCCCTTCCGTTATGGCGAAGGTCGGTCAGATCGGCCGTATCCTCGGTCCCCGCGGCCTTATGCCTAACCCCAAGACCGGCACTGTCACTATGGACATCGCCGCTGCGGTCAAGGCTGTCAAGGGCGGTAAGATCGACTTCAAGGTTGACAAGACCGGTATCATCCACGCCGCTATCGGCAAGATCTCGTTCGAACCCGAGAAGATCGCGGAAAACGCACGCGCATTCGTCGGTGCAGTCCTGAAGCTGAAGCCTCAGGCTCTGAAGGGCACCTATTTCAAGGCTTGCACCATCTGCACCACTATGAGCCCCGCTATCAAGTTGGATCCCAAGGCATTCAGTGCCGAATAATCTGAGGAGGAAGAGATATGAAAAAGGAAATGAAACAGCAGGTTATCGAGGCAATTGAAGCCAGCATCGCAAAGTGCCCCAACTTCTACCTCGTGGACATCGCCGGCCTCAACGCAGAGGACACAGCATCGCTGCGTCGCGACTGCTTCGGCCAGGGCATCAAGCTCACCGTTGTGAAGAATACCCTTTTCCACAAGGTTATCGAACGTTCCGGAAACAAGGAGCTCGAACTCCTGGTTCCCGCACTCGAGGGCAACACCGCCGTCATGTACTGCGAAGCTCCGGCAGTTCCTGCCAAGCTCATCAAGAAGTATGTGAAGGCCGGTAAGGAAAAACCCGCACTGAAAGCAGCCTATGTACAGGAATGCGCATTCGTGGGTGCCGACAAACTCGAGGAACTCATCAATATCAAGTCCCGTGAGGAGCTTATCGGAGACATTGTGGCTCTGCTGCAGTCCCCTATCAAGAGTGTCATCTCCGCCCTTAAGAACGCCGGCGGTCAGACAATCGCCGGGGTAGTGAAGACCCTGGAAGAAAAGAAAAACTAATAAATAACAATTTAAAATATTACAACTATGGCAGATGTAAAAGTTCTCGCAGAAGAGTTGGTAAACCTTACTGTGAAAGATGTCCAGGAACTCGCTAAGATCCTGAAGGAAGAATACGGTATCGAGCCCGCAGCCGCTGCAGTCGCAGTAGCAGCCGGCCCCGCAGCCGCAGCAGAAGCTGCTCCCGCAGAGCAGACCGAGTTTGACGTGGTGCTCACCAGCGCCGGTCAGGCCAAGCTCCAGGTGATCAAGGCCGTCAAGGAGAATGCCGGTCTTGGCCTTAAGGAAGCCAAGGAGCTCGTGGACAAAGCCCCCGTTGCCATCAAGGAGAAAGTCTCCAAGGCAGAGGCTGAGGCACTCAAGGCAGCCCTCGAGGAGGCCGGTGCCGAGGTTGAGGTTAAATAACTTCAGCCGCTCCCTAAAAGGGAGAACACTCACAGGTTTAGAGCCCGGAGTAGGCTCTAAACCTTTTTTCCGTCTTTATTTTTTCTCCTTAGCGAAAGCAGCAAATGTCAAACAAGACAACATCAAAACGCGTTAATTTCGCAACGTCCAAGATTCTGGAATATCCGGACCTTCTGGAGGTTCAGCTCAAGAGCTTCCGCGATTTCTTCCAGCTGGAAACCACCCCTGAGAGCCGCCGCAACGAGGGACTCTATCAGGTTTTCCAGGAGATATTCCCCATCGAGGACACCAGAAACAATTACGAGCTCAAGTTCATAGACTACTTCATCGACCCTCCCCAGTATTCGATTGAAGAATGCCTTGAACGCGGACTCACTTATAATGTTCCCCTTAAGGCGAAACTCCGCCTTTCCTGCACCGACCCCGATCATGAGGATTTCGACACCCGCGTCCAGGACGTCTATCTGGGTAACATCCCTTACATGACTCCTGCGGGAACCTTCATCATCAACGGTTCGGAGCGTATTATCGTGTCCCAGCTGCACCGCTCCCCGGGCGTTTTCTTCGACCAGAGCATGCACGCCAACGGCACAAAGCTTTATTCAGCCCGCATCATTCCGTTCAAGGGCTCATGGATCGAGTTCGCAACTGACATCAACAATGTCATGTATGCCTACATCGACCGTAAGAAGAAGCTGCCTGTAACCACCCTCCTCAGGGCTATCGGTTACAATTCAGACAAAGACATAATCGACATTTTCGGTCTGGCCGACGAAGTTGAGGCCACTCCGGAGGTGCTCGAAGCCAACAAAGGCCGCGCCCTCGCCGCCAAGGTCCTCAAGACCTGGACGGAAGATTTCGAAGACGAGGACACCGGCGAAGTCATACCCATCGAGCGTACAGTTGCCATCGTGGAAAGGGGTGAAATCCTGGACGATGACACCATCGAGCGCATCGCCGACACCGGCGTGAAGACCATCCTCCTCCAGAAGGACGAGGTCGGCTCCGCGGAGTACGCAATCATCTACAATACCCTTCAGAAGGATCCCACCAACACGGAAATCGAAGCCGTGAACTACATCTACAAGCAGCTCCGCAACTCGGAACCGCCGGATGAGTCCACCGCCCGTGACGTCATCGAGAAGCTCTTCTTCAGCGAGAAGCGCTACGACCTTGGCAGCGTGGGACGCTACCGCCTGAACAAGAAGCTGGGCCTCACTACGGACCCGGCAGTCCGCGTTCTCACCAATACGGACATCATCGAGATTATCAAATATCTCATCCAGCTCATCAACTCCAAGGCCGTGGTGGACGATATCGACCATCTGTCGAACCGTCGCGTCCGCACCGTGGGCGAGCAGCTGGCGAACCAGTTCAGCGTGGGCCTCAGCCGTATGGCCCGCACCATCCGCGAGAGGATGAACGTCCGCGACAGCGAGCAGTTCAACCCCATCGACCTTATCAATGCCAAGACACTCTCTTCGGTAATCAACTCATTCTTCGGCACCAGCCAGCTGTCCCAGTTCATGGACCAGACCAACCCGCTGGCCGAGATTACCCACAAGAGGCGTCTGAGCGCACTCGGCCCCGGCGGTCTTTCCCGCGACAGGGCCGGCTTCGAGGTCCGCGACGTGCACTATACGCACTACGGTCGCCTGTGCCCTATCGAATCCCCTGAAGGCCCGAACATCGGCCTTATCTCCTCTCTGTGCGTCTATGCCAGGATCAACAACCTCGGTTTCATAGAGACTCCGTACCGTCAGGTAAGCGGTGGCAAGGTGGACCTGTCGGATTCCGGCTGGAAGTACATGAGCGCGGAGGAGGAAGAAGCCCAGCACGTGGCCCTTGCCAACGTGAGCATGAGCGATGACGGCCAGCTTCTTGACGACCGCATCCAGTGCCGTCTGGAAGCCGACTTCCCTCTGGTTACCAAGGAGGAAGTGAATTATATGGACGTGGCCCCGAACCAGATGGCTTCCGTGGCTGCATCCCTGATTCCTTTCCTGGAGCACGACGATGCGCACCGCGCCCTGATGGGTGCGAACATGATGCGCCAGGCCGTTCCCCTTCTGAGCCCGGAGAGCCCCATCGTGGGTACCGGCCTGGAGGAGAGGGTCTGCATCGACTCCCGTACCCAGATCATCGCCACCGGCACCGGCGTGGTGACTTATGTGGATGCAAATGAGATCCGCGTGAAGTACGACCGCACCGACGACGAGAAGTACGTGAGCTTCGCACCGGACGAGACCGTGTACAAGCTCCCCATCTGCCGCCGTACCAACCAGAGTACCACCGTCACCCTGAAGCCTATCGTCCGCAAGGGCGACAAGATCGTTCCGGGCCAGGTACTCACCGAAGGTTACGCAACGCAGAACGGCGAACTTGCACTGGGCCGCAACCTGAAGGTGGCATTCATGCCCTGGAAGGGTTACAACTACGAGGACGCCATCGTCCTCAGCGAGGAAATGGTGAAGTGGGACATCCTCACTTCCATCCATGTCGATGAGTATCTCACCGAGGTCCGCGAAACCAAGCGCGGCATGGAGGAACTCACCTCCGACATCCCCAACGTGAGCGAGGACGCCACGAAGGATCTGGACGAGGACGGCATCGTGCGCATCGGCGCCCACATCGAGCCCGGTGACATCATGATCGGTAAGATCACACCTAAAGGTGAAAGCGATCCTTCCCCGGAAGAGAAGCTCCTCAAGGCCATCTTCGGCGACAAGGCCGGCGATGTCAAGGACGCATCCCTGAAGGCCAATCCTTCACTGAGCGGCACCGTTATCAAGACTTCTCTTTATGCAAAGGTGTCCAAGGAGAGCGGCCGTGCAAAGGCCGAGCAGAAGGCCCGCATCGAGATGAAGCAGCAGGAGTTCGAGGCAGCAGCCGCAAAACTCCGTGCAGGTTTCGTCGAGAAGCTGTGGGCCCTTGTCCAGGGCAAGAAGAGCGCCGGCGTGAGCGATCTGTACGGCGTGGAGATCTTCCCCAAGGGCAAGGAATTCACCCTCCAGGGACTCCAGGATGCAGACTATCTGAACATCAATTCCAACAAGTGGACTGCCGATGCAAAGACGGCCGCCATGGTACGTGAGCTCATCAACAATTATTGCATCACCTTCAAGGAGGCGGAAACCCGCTCCAAGAGGGAACTCGACAAGATCAAGGTGGGCGACGAACTTCCCAACGGCGTCATGCAGCTTGCAAAGGTGTACATCGCCAAGAAGCGCAAGATCACTGTGGGTGACAAGATGGCCGGACGTCACGGAAACAAGGGTATCGTGGCAAAGATCGTCCGTCGCGAGGACATGCCATTCCTTGAGGACGGAACTCCCGTGGACATTGTGCTGAACCCTCTGGGCGTGCCTTCACGTATGAACCTGGGTCAGATTTACGAGACCGTGCTCGGTTGGGCAGGCTCGGAACTCGGCCTCAAGTTCTCCACCCCTATCTTCGACGGTGCTTCCATCGACGAGATCTGCGACTACACCAGGAAGGCCGGTGTGCCTGAATTCGGCAGGACCCGTCTGCGCGACGGCGGAACCGGCGACTGGTTCGACCAGAGTGCAACCGTGGGTGTCATCTACATGATCAAGCTCGGCCATATGGTCGACGACAAGATGCACGCACGTTCCATCGGCCCTTATTCCCTCATCACCCAGCAGCCTCTCGGCGGTAAGGCCCAGTTCGGTGGCCAGCGCTTCGGAGAAATGGAAGTCTGGGCCCTCGAGGCATTCGGCGCCGCAAATGCGCTCCAGGAGATCCTCACCGTGAAGTCCGACGACGTGAACGGCCGCAGCAAGACTTACGAAGCCATCGTGAAGGGCGACCAGATGCCCACTCCGGGCATTCCGGAATCCCTGAACGTGCTGCTCCACGAGCTCCGCGGCCTGGGCCTGAAGGTTTCACTGGATTAATTAAGGACATTTTGATACTGAAAAGCTATGCCTGCATTCAATAATAAAGAAAACAAGGTAAAGAGCAACTTCTCCAAGATCTCAATTTCGCTGGCCTCTCCGGAGGACATCACAGCGAGGTCCTGCGGCGAGGTTCTTAAGCCGGAAACCGTCAACTACCGCACTTACAAGCCGGAACGCGACGGTCTCTTCTGCGAAAAGATCTTCGGTCCCACCAAGGACTATGAGTGCTACTGCGGCAAGTACAAGAGGATCCGCTACCGCGGAATCGTGTGCGACCGCTGCGGCGTCGAGGTCACGGAGAAGAAGGTTCGCCGTGAACGCATGGGTCACATCACCCTCACAGTTCCGGTTGCGCACATCTGGTATTTCAAGAGTGCCCCCAACAAGATCAGCGCCCTCCTCGGTGTTCCCGCCAAGAAGCTGGAGTCGGTCATCTATTATGAGAAATACATCGTCATCAATCCCGGTAAGAGCGACTATGCAAAGATGGACCTCCTGTCGGAAGACGAGTATCTCACCATAATGGACCGTTTCCCGGACAATTACGCCCTCGCAAACGACGATCCCGACAAATTCATCGCCAAGATGGGTGCGGAGGGTATCTACGACCTCCTGAAGGAGATTGACGTGGAAGGTCTCGCGCGCAGCCTGCGCCAGCAGATGCTTTCCGACAGCTCCCAGCAGCGCAAGGCCGATATCCTCAAGCGCCTGGCTGTGGTGAAGTGGTTCCAGGAGTCCAAGGACGTGAACCGTCCGGAATGGATGATCATGAAGGTTATTCCCGTGACCCCTCCGGATCTGCGTCCCCTGGTTCCGCTGGACGGCGGACGTTTCGCAACGTCGGATCTTAACGACCTGTACCGCAGGGTTATCATCCGCAACAACCGTCTGAAGAAACTCATCGAGATCAAGGCTCCCGAAGTGATTCTGCGCAATGAAAAGCGTATGCTCCAGGAAGCGGTGGACTCCCTGTTCGACAACTCCAAGAAGTCGTCGGCAGTCAAGAGCGAATCCAACCGCGCACTGAAGTCCCTGTCCGATTCCCTCAAGGGCAAGCAGGGCCGCTTCCGCCAGAACCTGCTCGGTAAGCGTGTCGATTATTCCGCCCGAAGCGTTATCGTCGTGGGTCCGGAACTCAACATGCACGAGTGCGGTCTCCCGAAATTCATGGCTGCAGAGCTTTACAAGCCTTTCGTGATCCGCAAGCTCATCGAGCGCGGCATCGTGAAGACCGTAAAGAGCGCCAAGAAGATCGTGGACCGCAGGGATCCCGTTATCTGGGACATCCTTGAGAACGTAATGAAGGGCCATCCGGTGCTCCTCAACCGTGCACCTACCCTTCACCGTCTGGGTATCCAGGCCTTCCAGCCCCGTATGATCGAGGGCAAGGCAATCCAGCTGCATCCTCTCGCCTGTACCGCTTTCAACGCGGACTTCGACGGCGACCAGATGGCTGTGCATCTGCCTCTGTCCAACGCTGCAATCATGGAGGCCCAGCTGCTTATGCTCGGCTCCCACAACATCCTTAACCCCGCCAACGGCTCTCCTATCACCGTTCCTTCGCAGGATATGGTGCTGGGTCTGTACTACATCACCAAGGAGCGCCCGGGTGCAAAGGGCAGCGGACTCAAGTTCTACGGCCCGGAAGACGTGATCATCGCCTTCGACGGCAAGGTTATCGATATGCACGCCCCCATCCAGGTCCGTCTCCCCAAGGACAAGCAGGATGCTTCCAAGGGATATGAGATGGTGAAGACCACGGCCGGCCGCATCATCGTCAACCAGTACATCCCGGACGAAGTTCCCTATGTGAACGAAGTCCTGGGCAAGAAAGCCCTGCGTACCGTGATCACCACCGTGATCAAGAGCACGGGCGTTACCCGTACCGCACAGTTCCTGGACGACATCAAGAACCTTGGTTACGACCAGGCCTTCCGTGCGGGTATCTCCTTCAACCTGGGCGACGTCCTTATCCCCGCGGAAAAGGAAAAGCTCATCGAGAAGGGTTACAAAGAGGTGGAGAACATCAAGATGAACTACGCGATGGGCTTCATCACCAACAACGAGCGCTACAACAAGGTCATCGACCTCTGGACATCCATCGACAATCAGCTCACCGGCATCGTGAAGCAGCAGATCTCCGCAGACCAGCAGGGCTTCAACCCGGTGTATATGATGCTGGATTCCGGCGCCCGTGGTTCAACCCAGCAGATCAAACAGCTCTGCGGTATGCGAGGCCTTATGGCAAAGCCCCAGAAGAGCGGCGCTTCCGGCGCGGAGATTATCGAAAACCCCATCGTGTCCAACCTTAAGGAAGGAATGTCGGTGCTGGAATACTTCATCTCCACCCACGGTGCCCGTAAGGGTCTGGCCGATACGGCCCTCAAGACCGCTGACGCCGGTTATCTGACAAGGCGACTGGTCGATGTCTCCCACGATGTCATCATCACGGAGGAAGACTGCGGAACCCTCCGCGGCCTCATCGCCACGGCAATCAAGAACAAGGACGAGATTGTGGAATCCCTCGGAGAGAGGATCCTCGGCCGCACATCCGTGCACGATATCTTCAACCCTCTTACCGGCGAGCTTATCATCTCCGCCGGCGAGGAGATCCGCGAGGATGTCGCCGCCCTTATCGACACCCTGCCCATCGAACAGGTGGAAATCCGCAGCGTTCTCACTTGCGAAAGCCGTCACGGCGTTTGCGCGAAGTGCTACGGCCGCAACCTGGCAACATCCAGAATGGTTGAGAAGGGCGAAGTCGTGGGTGTGATTGCCGCACAGTCCATCGGTGAACCCGGTACACAGCTCACCCTGCGTACCTTCCACGTGGGTGGTACCGCATCCGGTGCGGTTGCCGATTCTTCCATCGAGTCCAAGTACGAAGGCAAACTCGCATTCGAGGAACTCCGTACCGTGGACCGCGTGAACGAGGACGGCACAACCGTACAGGTGGTGGTATCCCGTATGACGGAACTCCGTATCGTGGACGAGCGCACGGGAATGACCTATTCGCATTACGACGTACCCTACGGCTCAACGCTGTACTTCAAGGACGGCGCGTCCGTGAAGAAGGGCGACCTCATCTGCGAATGGGATCCCTACAACGCCACCACGATCGTGGAAAGCGACGGTGTGCTCCGCTTCGAAAACATGATCGAGGGTGTGACCTTCCGTGAGGAGAGTGCCGATGAGTACTCCACCAACAAGGACAAGGTTATCATCGAAAGCCGTGACAAGACCAAGAATCCCGCTATCGTGATTCTTGACAATGCCGGCAACACCCTCCGTCAGTACAACCTCCCTGTGGGCGCTCACATCATGATGAGCGACGGGGACCCTGTGAAGGTGGGCGATGTCATCATGAAGATCCCCCGCGCTATCGGCAAGGCCGGTGATATCACCGGCGGTCTGCCCCGCGTTACGGAGCTCTTCGAGGCCCGCAACCCTTCCAACCCGGCAATCCTGTCGGAAATCAACGGCGAAATCTTCATGGGCAAGGTCAAGCGCGGCAAGCGTGAGATCATCGTGAAGAACCGTTCCGGTGCAGAAAAGCGCTATGAAGTTCCCATGACCAAGCAGATTCTTGTTCAGGAGAACGACTACGTGAAAGCCGGAACACGCCTTTCCGACGGTGGTACTTCCCCTACCGACATCCTCAACATCCTCGGCCCGGTGAAGGCTCAGGAGTACATCGTTAACGAGATTCAGGCCGTGTACCGCTTACAGGGCGTGAAGATTAACGACAAGCACTTCGAGATCATCGTGCGCCAGATGATGCGCAAGGTGCAGATCCTGGATCCCGGTGACACCGAATTCCTCCCGGAAGAGCTGGTGGACAAGTGGGAGTTCATGGACCGCAACGACGCCATCTATGGCAAGTACTATGTGGAAGATGCCGGCGACAGCGCCAAGTTCGAGCAGGGACAGGTAATCGGTGTGCGCGACCTCCGCAGCGAGAATTCCTCGCTGGAGAGGCAGGGCTTGAAGATGATTGTTGCCCGTCCCGCCAAACCTGCAACCGCGTCTCAGGTGCTTCAGGGAATTACCCGCGCCGCCCTCAAAACCGGTTCATTCATTTCTGCAGCTTCCTTCCAGGAAACCACCAAGGTGCTCTCCGAGGCCGCTATCCGCGCCCGTGTCGACCATCTTGAGGGCCTGAAGGAGAACGTCATCTGCGGCCATCTCATTCCCGCAGGTACCGGCCTCAGCGAGTACGGCTCCATTGAAGTCGCCTCCAAGGCTGACTATGCAGCCGAGATGAACGACCTCTAGGCGGTGTACTAAAATCTTGAGAGGCCGGGCCCTTCATAGGGTTCGGCCTCTTTTTTTAGTTTTCGTGCACAAAAACGGCGGTTTTTTGTGCACGAGTTTGCTTTTTTGCCGTTTCGCGATCATTTTTGGCCCGATTTTGATCTCGAACCCGTCATTTTCACGAGTTGACAAGCAAAAAAGGCTCTAAAACGCGGACGGACGGGTGCTTTTTACGAGTTGACAAGCAAAAAAGGCCCTAAAACGCGGACCGGCACTCAGAACTCGAACTTGTAGCCGAAAGTAAGATTGAACAAAGCCGGATGCTCGGTGTAGATGGTCTCGAGAGGCGATTTATCCTTGAAGTAGTAGGATACGCCCGGCTGGATGTAAAAGGCGCCGTGTTTGCGGACGCGGTATTGGAAGGCGGCGCCGGCGTTCATCGACCATTTGCTGTCGTCCACCAATGTGTCGTCGCTTTCTTTACCGGCTGAGCGGCCTCCTGCGATGGATTCGGTATCGGTATGGGTGCCGGTGGAGAATTCATACATCGGCCCGGCATTCAGGTACATTCCCAGCGGTCCCACTTCGAAAACGTTGTAGCAGCCGTACAGGGGGATGCCAAGGTATTTCATCGTCCTGGATGTCCACGACCGCAGGTTCCCGGCCGTGCTGTTGAACTGGGATTCCAGGGTCGATGACACCAGCCCCGTCTGGATGCCCCAGTGCTCGTCCAGATCCACCTTGAGTCCTAATGACAGCCTTGCCGTCTGGCTGTGGAAGGCGTCCGTCGTGCTGGCCTTGTTTCGGCCCAGCATAGACAGGCTTCCCGTCGAGCCGGAGGCCTTGGTCTCCATCATTCCCTGAATGAATCCGGGATTGGAGGGAATGCCGATGCCGGTGGTGGTAGCCGATGCGCTCTGCCCCTGGCTTGCGAACGCGAACAGCACCTGAACGCGAGGCTTAAGCTTCGGGAGATGACGTACTGGCTTTGTGTCTTGAGGAGTCGTGTCGATGATTGTAGGAGGTACGGGCGGCTCCGGAGTTGTCACTTCATCGACCGAGGCCGGGGTTTCGTCTTCGACAGTAGCTGTCTCATCGACAATGGGTTCAGCCGTGTCGACGACAGGCTCTGTAGTGTCGACGACGGGCTCTGCAGTGTCGATGATCGGCTCGGCGGATTCATCGACTATCGGCTCCAGTTCGTCGACAAGAGGCTCGGTTTCGGCGGGGATTTCCTGCGCAGGGACGATGCGGGGGCTGGAAGGAACGGTCTGAGGGGCAAGCTCTTCCGGTGCGGAAACGATGAGTTCGTCGTCACCGGAATCGGCAATGACGACGGGCGCGACCACCGGGGTTTCGGGGGTCGATGGCCGCAGGATGACTATTGCGGCGATTGCGGCTGCGGCCAGCAGTGCGGCAGCCCCCGCGAACCACCATACGGCGGCCACGCGGCGCTTTGCGGCGGGCATTCCGGCCTGGACTGCGTCCCACAGCCCTTCCGGTTCGGCTTCCGTGTAACCCTCAAGGAGGTCCGGAAGCTTGTCTGTCCAAATCTTACTCATGTTCCTTAATATATGCCTTAATATTCTTTGCCAATGCGTTCCTTGCGCGGAAGTACTGCGATGCCGACGAATCTTCCTTAATTCCCAGCATCGACGCTATTTCCTTATGCGATTTCTTCTCGAATACATACAGGTTGAAAACCGCCCTGTAGCCATCAGGAAGCCCTTTTATCATTTCCTGGATCGTAGCCGCTGATATGTTCGGCAGCGATGGCAGATCCTCCTCCGGCTCGTCGGGGAACTGGTCGGTAAAGACCAGTTTGGACGATGCCTTGAGCGCCTTAAGCGAATCGTTCACCACAATCCGCGTGGCCCACGCCTTGACGCTTCCTTCCCCTCGGTATTCAAAACTGTCCAATCCCTTGAATATCTTGATGAAAGCCTCCTGCAGGATGTCTTTCACCTGGTCCCTGTCCACGATATAACGGGAGCATACCGCAGTAAGATACCCTACGTAGCGCTCGTACAGTTTTCGCGTTCCGGAAGGGTTCCCGCTGCGGGCAAGTTTCAAAAGATCAAGTTCCGTCAACTCATTTTCTTGTCTTGAACTTGAATTTCTTTTCAGCAGCCGTACCTCCACTGCTCGTCCATTTTAGCGTAAGCTCTTTATACTCGTCTCCGGTATCCGGAAGTGAATTTATGTCGAAACACACAAGTGCATCGCCCTCCTCATCCTTCTTATCCCCGCAGGCATCCTGTCTTAAGACCAGCTCATAAGGGTCTGCCGGATTGGTTCCGGTAACAACGTACATTTTATGCTGCACAGGGTTAAGGCCCCACCAGGTATTATAATGTAAGGTAAGGAAGCCGTCCTCCGCACCTGTCATCCAGTCGTCCACGATATCCATGCCGAGGTCTCCCTTCACGGAGGCATCGGCAGTGACCGTACCCTCATCCAGGGGCTCCGCCCAGTTCACAAGCCCGGTGTACTTGAAGCGTCCTGTGGGCTTGTTGTAGACCACGATGTCGCAGAACAGCTTCTCCACACGCGTGAAACTATTCTGATAGTTCTGCGGAAAGATGGTCGTGGAATCGTCCAGCTGGAAAAATACGGTGTCCGTGGGCGTTTTCTTAATGGTGAGTATCGCCTTGTACGCAGCGAAACCATCTCCTTCCCAATACGGCCCCGGATCTCTCGACTCCTTCGCACAAGATGCCAGGAGGAGAAGCACTGCTATGGCCAATATGTCGTAAATCCTTTTCATTTCCATCCCTTAAACCTGGGAAAATCATAATCTTGCACGAAAATATGAAAATTTTGCCGATTTTGCCGCAAGATTCCGTAGTTCTCGGGTTATAGTATCGGAAACCAAAAGAATTCGACTATGAAAAAGATTCAG
>JAILDI010000049.1 GCA_024689525.1 Bacteroidales bacterium | reverse complement strand
GTATTCCATATATTATTCTACGGTTACTGATTTTGCAAGGTTGCGCGGCTGGTCCACATTGCGCCCTTTATACGTGGCTATATAATAAGCCAGCAACTGCAGGGGAACGATGGACACAAGCGGCATGAGGCACTCCACGGTAGAAGGCACTTCTATGCAATAGTCCGCGCTGCGTCTTACGAGGTCGTCCCCACTGGAAACGACTGCGATTATCTTCCCGCCGCGGGCTTTGATTTCTTCTATGTTGGACAGTGTCTTCTCATAAGTCCTGTCCAGCGTAGCTATTGCGACAGTGGGCATTTCAGCATCAA
Organism: Bacteroidales bacterium; assembly: GCA_024689525.1. The sequence continues at coordinate 17,128 of JAILDI010000049.1, read as the reverse complement.
TGAGGGCGATGGGGCCGTGCTTCATTTCGGCCGCCGGAAGACCTTCCGCATGGATGTAGGATATTTCCTTCAGTTTCAGCGCCCCCTCCAACGCCGTAGGATAGTTATATCCCCGGCCAAGATAAATGAAATTGTGGGCGTAAGTGAATGTCCTTGCCAAGGCCGATACCTGACCGGCAGTCTTGAGGGCCTCGCGCATGATGGACGGCAATTCCATAAGTGCCTGTGCCACCCTGTGGTAATAGCCATCCTCTACAGTGCCGCGCAAGCGCCCCACCAGCAGGGCCAGCATGGTCATTACGGTTACTTGTCCGGTGAAAGCCTTAGTTGACGCCACACCTATTTCCGGACCCACGTGAATGTACGTACCGGAATCGGTAGCCCTGGCGATGGAAGACCCTACAACGTTGCATATCCCATAGACGAACGCTCCGGCTTTGCGGGCCATTTCCACTGCAGCCAGGGTGTCCGCCGTTTCGCCGGACTGGGATACCGCGATAACGATATCGTCATGGTAAATGACGGGGTTGCGGTATCGGAATTCGGACGCATACTCCACTTCCACCGGAATTCTGCACATGTTCTCAATGAGGTGTTCGCCTATCAGGGCTGCGTGCCAGGATGTTCCGCAGGCGACGAAGATAATCCTTCTGGCAGCAAGGAATTTTTCTTTGTTTTCAATTACTCCGGAAAGAACGATCTCCCGGGTCTCGGGTATTACCCTGCCACGGATGCAGTCCCCCAGGGTTTCCGGCTGCTCATGTATTTCCTTAAGCATGAAGTGGTCGAAACCACCCTTCTCCAGCTGGGAAATGGACAGATTCAGTTTCTGGATGGAGACCGGAGTGTCCTTTCCTTCCAGATTCATGATACGGAGCGGCTTCCCTTTTTCCACCACGGCAATCTCCCCATCGTTGAGATACACGAAATCCTGCGTGTAATCAATGATGGACGCGGCATCGGAAGAGAGGAAATACTCACCGTCTCCCAGACCTATGGCCATGGGGCTGCTCTTCCTTGCCGCAATGATGCGGGAAGTATTACCCTCTTCTATGACCGCGATGGCATAGGCCCCCACAACTTGTTTTAAAGCCACCCTCACGGCCTCTTCCAGGCCACATTTTTCGGATTCCCTTACATACTCGATGAGATTGACCAGAACCTCGGAATCGGTACTGCTGCGGAAGGTGAATCCGTGTGTTCGGAGAGCATCCCTGAGGACGCGGAAATTCTCTATGATGCCATTATGGATGAGCGCGAGCCTGCCGGAGCGGGAAAGGTGCGGATGGGCATTGGCGTCGTTAGGCTCCCCATGGGTGGCCCATCTGGTATGGCCGATACCGATGGTTCCGGCATAGTCTTTCCCTTCCAGAAATCGTTCCAGGTCAGATACCTTGCCTTTGCATTTGAAAACATCCATTCCGCCACCGGGATGTAGTACTGCCACTCCCGCGCTGTCATAACCCCTGTACTCCAGGCGATGGAGACCCTTGATGATGACAGGGCAAGCCTGCCTTTCACCTACATATCCTACTATTCCACACATGGCACTAAAGGGATAAGAGTTCACGGTACTTGGGAAGAGGCCAGAGGGCGTCGTCCACCAGCATTTCAAGTCGGTCGGCGCATTCCCGGACCTTTGACATGCTTTCCAAGACATCGGTGGAATACAATCTGGCCTTCAGGGACAGGCTTTCCGCCCGGTTGGCTTTCTTGCGCACCTCCACCAGATGTGCGACTCCATCGCTGAGAGAATTAACCAGCGTGGAAATCTCCCGGAACGTGGCGGCCGCCGATTTGCAGAGGGACGTAGAGTCGTCCCCAAACACGTCGTGGCATCCTCTTATGTTGTTTATAAGGACATTCTGGTAAGCTATGGCAGCCGGGATCACATGATTGAGACAAATGTCTCCAATGACGCGAGCCTCTATCTGGAGTTTCTTTACAAAGGTTTCCTCCATCACTTCCACCCGGGCCTCTATCTCGCTTCGGGACAGGATACCGGAATTGGTGAGCACCTCTACGGAGGGCCCTTCCTGGAAGGCGTGGAAGGCCTCTGCGGCATTATTAACCGGACGAAGTCCACGGGAGGCCGATTCCTCCTGCCACTCTTTGCTGTATCCATTACCCTCGAACATGACGGGGCTGGCCTCGGTAAGGAATTCGCGAACCACGGACAGTACCGCCTTCTCTTTCTCCTCTCCGGAATCCAGAAGCTTCGCCACCCTGTCCGCGAAAGCATTCAGGCTGTCAGCCACTATTGCATTCAGCACGAAAGTTGTGCCGGCCGGATTTGCGGAAGAGCCAAGCGCTCTGAATTCAAAGCGGTTACCCGTAAAAGCGAACGGTGATGTGCGGTTTCTGTCTGTATTGTCCGGGATTATTTCCGGTATGGAACCTACGATGCTTATACTCTTTTTTCCTGCCTCCCAATCCACCTGCTCCATTTTCATGATGGCGTCGAACACTTTGGTGAGGGTAGAGCCGGAGAAAACGGACAGTATGGCAGGCGGGGCTTCGTTGCCGCCAAGTCGCCAGGTGTTGCCCAGAGAGCATACGGATGCCATGAGCAGGTGGCCATGGCTGGCGAGAGCTTTGAGAACGCTGCTATAGAATGCTAGGAAACGCAGTTTGCCTTCAGCCGTCTTGCCGGGAGAAAGGAGGTTGGTTCCCTTCGATGTGCACAGCGACCAGTTGCAGTGCTTTCCGCTTCCGTTGATTCCCTGGAAGGGCTTTTCATGGAAAATAACTTTCAGATGATGTTTCTCGGCCACTTTCTGCATCAGAATCATAAGGAGCATGTTCTGGTCTATGGCCTGGGTGATTTCGGAGAATATAGGGGCACACTCGAACTGCCCGGGGGCAACCTCGTTGTGCCTGGTCTGCAGCGGGATACCAAGTTTATATGCCTCGGTTTCAAAATCTTTCATGAAACCTGCCACCCGGGACGGAATTGCTCCAAAATAATGGTCTTCCAACTGCTGGTCTTTTGCCGATGTATGGCCTATCACCGTCCGGCCGCATAGCTGAAGGTCGGGGCGGGCGTTGTAAAGATCCTCGTCAACAAGGAAGTATTCCTGCTCAAGTCCAAGGTTGACCTTTACCGAAGAAACTTCCGGGTCGAACAGCGCAGCCACCCTGGTCGCGGCCTTGTCTATGGCATTGATGGAGCGAAGGCTTGGAAGTTTCATGTCAAGGGCGTCGCCGTTGTATGATATGAATACCGATGGTATGCACAGTGTCCCGTCAAGCACAAAAACCGGTGACGTGCAATCCCAGGCGGTATATCCGCGAGCCTCAAAAGTGTTGCGGAGGCCTCCGCTGGGAAAACTGGATGCATCCGGCTCCTGTTGTACCAGAGCCGAGCCTCTGAACTGCTCCAACGCGACACCATTCTCTCCGGGAACAACGAATGCCTCGTGCTTCTCCGCGGTGGCGCCGGTAAGTGGTTGGAAAAGGTGAGTATAGTGGGTGGCGCCGCGCTCGATAGCCCAGGTCTTCATGCCCGAGGCAATCTCATCGGCAATGCCACGCTCAATTTTATGCCCGCTGCTGCGGGCTTCAAGAACGCAAGTGAAGGCTTTTGCAGGAAGGTATTTCCGCATAGTCTCCACAGTGAACACATTCTGGCCGAAGTACGTCGAAATCGGCCCTCCTTCCACACAGAACCTCCCGGTACTGCGTGAGGACGCTGCGGCGAGCGCCCTTTCACGGAATGTAGCCATTGTGTATATGTAAAAACCGGAAAATACTGTACGGCGACAGTGTTTTCCGGGATGCAAATATACGAACTTTTTTTAAATAGCCATTTTGCACCTTAAAAAAATCTGCTGTTTGGCGGAAAGGAAAAAATTAGTATATTTGTTTCCGGAAACCTAAAACGGGAAATTATGAATCTCAGAGTTATCAAGAAAGACATCGAGTATGTGATCGGTGCATTTGTGGACGATTGCGCATTGTTCCTGGACACGCATCCGGGAAAGAATGGCGACGAAATCGCAAACCTGGTGGACGAGGCAGTGGAACTGTTCAACGCCCTGAGGGACCGCGTAAGCCAGGCCCCGAAGAAAGGCAAGAGGGCCCACTACGAGGAAATCCGCAAGGAACTCCTCGAAAAGACGGATGCACTGTACGACAAACTCAGCGAAGCTGTGAAGAAGGGCCTCAGTGAGTAATCCAGGCCACACACAGCGCAATAAAATGCCCGACACCTTCCGGTGCCGGGCTATTTTTAATGCCGGTGCGGCAATGGCTACCAGGGACGGCCGCCACCGCCACCGGGACCGCCGCCGCCAGGGCCGCCACCGCCGCCCGAGTACGCGCTCAGGGACAGGGTGCTGCCGCCGGAAACCGTGCAGCCGGTAATAATCATCCCGCCCGCATAGGACGTTCCGCCGCTAACCGTAACACTGCCCAGGCAGGCCGTGCCGGACAGGCTGGGGCCGGAAACGTACAGGCCGCTGGCACCCGCCGTGGGCGCTTTGAACGCACAGATAAGCCCGCCGGAAGTGTTGTAAAGCGCGTAACTCTTGCCGGTGCTCCAGCTGCCGGAGTACATGCTCTGCGACCAGTTGGAGGAGGTGCCGTTCTCCACGCCGCCCAGGCCGATAACCGTTGCGCCTTCCTTAATGTAAAGAGTTGCGCCGCCCTCGGTGTTTGCGTCAAACGCAAGGTCGGGCTGCATGGAAGTTACGCCATAGGCTACGCCGCCCTCAAGAATCATGTTGCCGTTGGAGTCAAACGCATCGCCGGGCTTGCCGTTGGAGCGGGGATTCGTGCCCGTGGACCAGGCAAAAGTACATCCACCGGAAACCGTGAGAATGCCCGTGGAACCGGATACGCTGGTGTCTTTGGTGCAGTTGATGGCATCGTCCCCGTCGGAGACCACATACATCGACCCGCCGGTGATTGTGATGCTGTGCTTGGATTCAACGGCTTCGTGGCGGGAGCATTTTACGGTGATGTCGCCGCCCTGGACATATATCGGCCCGTCGCATTTCACGGCTTTCGCGCCCTTGTCGTAGGTGGTATTGTTGGTGCCGGTGACGTTCACATTCACGGTGCCGCCCTTGAAATACAGGGCTCCGACCACCTTTTCATCGGCATCGCCGCACTTGATTCCCTTGCCGCCCTGGCCGGTGGAAGTGACGTTCAGGGTGCCGGCCTCCATCAGGAACAACTGATCGGCCTTGATGCCCGCCGCGCTGGTGTAGCTGCCGCTTTCCACCAGGATTCCGCCGCTCACATTGATGGTCGTGGCGCCTCCGGTGAAGCGCGCGAGGCTGTCCGTGGACATACCCTTCTTGCCGGTGGCCGATACGTCGATATCGACACTTCCTGCCGATACCCACACCGCATCCTTGCCCCGGAGACCGTGACCGGCCGATGAGGTGACCTTCAGCGTGGGGGCGCTCATCACGCGCACATAATCATCGGAGGTGATGCCCGCCTTGCCCACGGCCTTCACGGTGAGAGAGCCGCTTCCGGAGAAGATTATCTGACCCTCCGAGAACAGGGCGGCCTTCTCGTCCTCGGTGGAGGGCGTGAGGGTGTAGCTGGAGCCATCGGCCAGGGTATTTGTGCCGCTCACAACGATGAAACAGCGTTTTTTGCCCTGGTTGTTGATGGCCGCGCCCTTGGTGTTGGTGAGCGACAGGCCGTTGAGTTCCAGCGCCTGCTTGTTGTTGGAGTAGAGCTTCAGATACCCGTCGGACGAGCTTCCGGAGAGGTTGTAGATCACTCTCTCGGTGGTGCTGCGATTATCGACAGTAACATAGCTGCCGCTTACGGAGACCACCCCGTTGACGTCACCCGTGACGGTGGCACCGGAAGCGCTCCAGACGATGTATATCCTGCGGTCGAAGGTGGTGCGGGACACATTGTCTTCCGAAGAATCGGAGTCTGAACTGTCGATGATGATGTTCTCGCCGGTGCTTGAGCCGGAGCCCGAGCTGCCGGACGAGGCCGCCTCCTGCGTCACGGGAATGCGGATTGTCCCTTCCGTGCAGGCGAAAGTGACCGAGCCGGAAAGTTCCGCGCCGGTATTGGCGGCCGCCGTGATGGTTACGGTGGTGGTTCCGGCCGAACCCGCCAGCGGGCTTGCGGTGAACCAGTCACCCGCCTGCTGGGCCTTCCAGTCGCTTGTGGAGGTGATTACTATCGTGGCTTCCCCGCCCGAGGCGTTGAAGAACACATTGTCCTGCGATGCGGTGAACTCCGCCTGCGCAACTGCACTGCCACCGCCGTTACCGGAGTCGTCAATCACGTCTTTTCCGCAGGAGAAGAACATCAGCGCGGCGATTGCCGCGCCAAAAAGAATGCGTTTCATAATATAAGGTTTCAATACACTTGGCCGTGCATTGAATCAAAAACCGGGCCGCTACTTCCCGGCCAGATGCAGCTCCCAGGCCCAGGCGGACTTAAGTGTTTCTTCCACTGTACGTTCCGCTTTCCAGCCCAGTTCCTTGTTGGCGAGGGTCGGATCGGCCCAGATAGCGGTGACGTCGCCGGGGCGCCTTGCCGCGATCTTGTAATTGAGCTTCACGCCATTCACTTTCTGGAAAGCGTTGACCAGTTCCATCACGGAAACCGGCCTGCCAGTGCCAACGTTGAAGATTTCGCAGTCCTTCTTCATCTTGCCGTCCATCATGCGGGTGACGGCGAAGACGTGTGCGCGGGCCAGGTCGACAATGTCGATATAGTCGCGCAGGCAAGTGCCGTCCGGCGTGGGATAGTCGTTGCCGAAGATGCTCAGGCATTCACGCTTGCCGATGGCAGTCTGGGTGATGAAAGGCACCAGGTTGTTGGGAATTCCGCGGGGAAGTTCGCCGATAAGGGCGCTGGGATGTGCGCCGATGGGGTTGAAGTAGCGCAGCAGGATGCCCTTGATCGCGCCGCCGGAGGCCTTCACGGTGTCCTGAAGGATATCCTCGCACATGGTTTTGGTGTTGCCGTAAGGCGACATGGCCGGCTGGCGGGGAGTATCCTCCGTCACGGGAACCTTCTCCGGCTCGCCGTAGACCGTGGCCGATGACGAGAACAGCACATTGCATCCGCCCACTTCCTTGGCGGCCTCAAGCACGTTGAGGAAGCTTACCAGATTGTTCTTGTAGTATTTAAGCGGCTCTGCTACGGACTCGCCCACGGCCTTGAAAGCCGCGAAATGAATAACCGCGTCGATGTGGTATTTCTTGAAAATGCCCTTTGCGGCGGCCTCATCGCAGAAATCGATCCTTTCAAGAGGAAGGTCTTCCCTGCCGGTGATCTTTTTCACGCCGTTGAAGCAGGTTTCGTCGCAGTTGGAGAAATTGTCGGCCACAACCACATCATATCCCGCCTGAAGAAGCTCCACGGTCACGTGGCTTCCGATAAATCCGGCGCCGCCGGAAACAAGAACAGTCTTTTTCATATCAGTTTTAATGTGTTAAAGTCTACAAATATAACAATAAAAATCGACCCGGCGTATTGTCGGGTCGATTTTGTGCGGATTGATGCAGCTGAATTACTCGGCTACAACTTCGTTTGCGCAGCAAGTGCTGTCAGCGTGCTCGCAGCAGGTGCTGTCGGCCTTGGTGCAGCAGGTGCTGTCGCAAGCCTCAACTGCTTCCTCAGCAGCGGCCTCGGCCTTCTTGGCGTTGTTGTTTCCGCAAGCAACGGCGGCTGCCATAAGAGCCACGATTGCGAGAGTCATGAAAACCTTCTTCATAGTAAAATACAGTATAACTAGTTAAACAATTGAAATTTCTTGAATTTCGGGCCGCAAAGGTATAACATTCTCCGCAATTATCAAAATTTTTTAGAAAGTTTCTTCAGATAATCATTTAAACAGGCTCCGCACCAGGGCGGGGATGTCGGGGACGCGGACGATTTCGATGCCGCTAACCTGTTTGTCGATGTGGGTGTAGGAGGAGACGAAGATGCGGCGGAAGCCCAGACGGGCGGCTTCGAGGGCGCGTCGGGAGGCCTGGGGGACGGGACGGATTTCGCCGCTGAGGCCAACCTCTCCAGCGAAGCAGACGTCGCGCGGGATTGGATAGTCGAAGTTCGATGACAGAACCGCCACAATCACAGCCAGGTCGCAGGCGGGGTCCGTGACGCGGATGCCGCCGGCCATATTCAGGAACACGTCCTTGAGGCCCAGTTTGAAGCCGGCACGGCGTTCAAGAACGGCCAGGAGCATATTCAGACGGCGCACGTCAAATCCCGTGGCGCTGCGCTGGGCCGTGCCGTAGGCCGCGGAAGCCACAAGCGCCTGCACCTCAAACATGAACGGACGGTTGCCGTCCAGCATCGCGGCGATTGCGGTGCCGCTGAGTTCCTCCCCGTGTTCCGGGATGAGGAGCTCGGACGGGTTCTCCACTTCACGCAGGCCTGTGCCGGTCATTTCAAATACGGCGAGTTCCGATGTGGAGCCGAAGCGGTTCTTTATGCTGCGGAGCACACGGTATGCGCCGCGGTTTTCACCCTCGAACTGCAGCACGACATCGACAATATGTTCAAGGATCTTGGGCCCGGCGATTGAGCCTTCCTTGGTGATATGGCCGACGAGAATCACGGGCACGCCGCTGCCTTTTGCGTAGCGCAGCAGCGTTGCGGCCACTTCGCGGATCTGGCTCACGGAGCCCGCGGTGGAATCGACCCCCGGACAGAACATCGTCTGGACGGAATCGACAATCATCAGGTCCGGCGCGACGGCATCGGCCTGCTCCAGAATGGCGTTCATGTCGGTTTCGCTGAAGATGAAGCAGTTGGAGGCATCGCCCCCAAGGCGGTCCGAGCGCATTTTCACCTGACGGACGCTTTCCTCGCCGGTGACATATAGGGTCTTGAGCTCCGGCCTGCGAAGGGGCAGTTGAAGCGAAAGGGTCGATTTGCCGATGCCGGGTTCGCCGCCCATCAGCACCAGCGAGCCTTTCACGATTCCGCCGCCCAGCAGACGGTCCACCTCGGCCGAGCCCAGGGAAATGCGTTCCTCGCCGGTGGAGCTCACATCGGCCAGAGGCATAGGCTTGCCACTGCCTGTCGATGCCGCCACAACGGGCCTCTTCCCGGTGACGGTCTCCTTTTCCACCATCGTGTTCCACTGCCCGCAGGACGGACATTTGCCCATCCACTTGGAGTACTCGTTTCCGCAATTGGAGCAGAACCAAACCGTTTTAGTCTTCGCTGACATATGCCTTCTTGCCGATAAAATTCAAATATACCGCGCTCACCGCCGCCAGAGCCGCAGTCTCCGTGCGCAGCCGTGACGGTCCCAGATGTATGGGCCGATACCCCCGCTCCAGAGCCATCGCCGCTTCCTCCGGGCTGAAATCCCCCTCCGGGCCGATGAGAACTGTGATTGGAGTATCTGGGTCGATGCCGTCAAGGGCCTCCGTTATGGGCACTCGCGAACCCACAAAGCAGTATGCTATGAGGCCGATGCCCTGCAGCGGCCGCCGCAGGAACTCCGTCACGCTCACGGGCTCCTCCACCTCCGGGATGAGCGCCTTCAGGGACTGTTTTGCCGCCGACAGCGCTATGCGCCTTGCCCTGTCCGACTTGTACACTTTGCGCTCCGAACGTTCGCCGATGAGCGGCACAATCCTGTCCACACCCATCTCCGTGGCCTTTTCCACCATCCACTCGAAGCGGTCGTTGTTCTTGGTGGGGCAGCACGCCAGCGTGAGGTGATACCCGGGCACGCCGAATCCCTCCGTGCGCTCCAGCACCTCCAGCAGCGCTCCCTTTGCATTCGCATCGGTGAGCCTGCACCTGAGCATCGTCCCCATCCCGTCTATCACGCACACCTCATCCCCCACGCGGTGCCGCAGCACCTTGATGCAGTGCCCGCTCTCCTCCTGATCCAGTGTAACGACGCTCCCATGCGCCTCTTTCGCGTAAAACAGTTCCATCGCAAATCTACAGATTCTCGAAATGAATCTTGTAAAGCTTGCCGGTGGTGTCGTCGCCCACCCAGATGCAGCTGTTGTCCCTGTCGATCCAGAGGCCTTCCGCATTGTCGATGAAGGGCACGGGATAGGCGTGGATCATCTCTCCGTGGATGTTGCAGAGGTTAAGCGTGTGGCGCTCGCTGTCGGCTATCCACAGATAGCCTGTCTGCGGGTCATAGCACAGGTCGGCGATTTCCGACGTGCTCCTCACTGGATTCTGCTCCACGATGCCTTTGCTCAGCGAATAGCGGTACAGCACCGCGGGCATCATCTGGTTGCCCACGAAGAATTCATCGTCCTCGTACCAGGTGATGCCTTCCAGGCCGATGTTCGTATTCTTTCCGAATTCGTCCAGCACGCACACCAGTTCCTTATTATAATAGTCCGGTGCAATCACGCGCCAGACCTCCTGGGTGCCTTCCACCACGTAATAGATATCCCCGTTTTCAGGGTCGATGGTAACGCCCTCGCAGTCCATTTCCTTCTCCGTGTAGAACTCCTCCGTGCGGCCGTGGCGCGACACCTTGTACAGGCCGTGCTCGTCCGATGCGGCGATGAAACCCTTGCCGTCCGGGGCAACGCACAGGCCGGAGACCTCCGGCACCGCGGTGTTCACCACCTCCTCCACCTCGTCCATCTCCGGATGGTACATCCAGGCGTGCTTCACATCCTCCCAGAAGTAGTACGGGCCGCCTTCCAGGCCGATGAGGCCGGTTTCGCGCTCGTTGATGTAGAACTTCACCAGAACCTCTCCGTCCCTGTTGCGGTAGAATATCATCTGCAGGTTGCCGGCAAAGGGGGTGTACATGAATCCCTGCCAGCGGCGGCAGTTGAACTGGTCCCGCCTTTCCGCCACTCCTTCTATGCCGATGCGGGAGCAGAAGGCCATCAGCTGCCAGTCGTGGCCGAAGCGGAGATCCACCTGCACGTCGCCTGTGGTGATGGCATAATCGGCCTTCTCTATTACGTCATCGACAAGCATTTGGACGGGGGGCATGCGCTGGTCGCCCCATTCCACAGAGTTGCACTGGCGCAGATACATGTCCATGCAGGTGCGCTCAGTATAACGGTAAATGTCTTCCCAGGAGAAGAGGCGGAGCAGGAAATCGTCCATGTCGAAGGAACCGCATATGGTTGCCATGTCGAATACGCCGTCCATGAGCCTCACAGGGTCTTCGGCCAGCTCCTTTGCCGCTTCCGGATTGGTGAAAAGCCGCTTGTAGAAGGTTTCCACATCCGGCGGATAGGCCTCGTGATGGGCCTTTATCACTTCCCGAACGGCTTGGCGCACGGGACGGGGATCGTCCGTGCTGATGTATTTCATATATTCCTCACCGGTGTCCCAGGTGACGTTCAGGCGGTTGTCCTTGGAGAGCAGGCTGCCGGTGAAGGCGCTCATACTCACGATGCAGCGGGGGGAGACGCTGGAGATTGCCCTCACGCGGCGGTTGCCGCTGCGGAACACCCTCTTGTATTTGTCGTACATACGGGCGGCTATCTCCTTGTGCTCGCGCTGGCCGCGCTCCGTGAGGCGGCCGTCCATATGGTTGTGGTTTTCCACAATCTGCGCAAGGCGGGTGAGAGCCGCCTCTCCGTCCTCCGTAAGCAGGCCCTGGTCATACGCCTTGTTGAAGAAATCCAGCACATAAGGGTATGTCATCCCCGCCCAGTTGCTGCGTGAGCCGTGGCGGCCATAGTGGCTGATATAGAAGGGTTTGTAGCCTCTCGGAACCGGAGTTTCCGCACCCGGGATAAACTCGTACGGATTGGTGTTCACACCGGCGCGGTAGATGTTTTCCTCCAGCATTCCCAGGAACTCCGCACTCATATGCTCCGGCACTCTTCCGGGCTGTGCGTTTATTGCCAGGGCTGTTAACAGGGCTGCGGTTACGGCCATTAGGGCGCGAAGGACGGTCTTTCTCATAAGCTTCGGTTTGGTTTCCCAAATATACGTATTTTTTTGGTATATTTGCAGTAAACCTCATCTCTATGGGAAGATATCTCAAATCTCTCGCAAATTACAAAGAATGGCTTTCGAAGGCGGCTTATGTGCTTTCGGTCGCGCTTCTGATGTTGCCTTTGAAGCATAAGGACGACCAAACTTTTGCCACCCACGGCGTGAAGGTTTTCTCCGCCATCGGAGTGAGCATTTTCATCGGCATCGTGGCGATGATGCTGGTGTCGTTGATCGTCGCATCCATCCAGGCCCTGTTCAATCTCAAGGGCCTCGACCAGTTATACACCTGGCCCTTGTTCTTCATCATCTGCCTTGTAATTCCGCTGATTTGCTGCGTGAGGGTCGATGCCGTCGCGCAAGAGCCCGGGCACCAAGATTCTGCTCAGGAAACCTGATTAGAAGCGCCAGCCCAGACCACCGTGGAGAAGGGACGAGGTGGTTGTGAAGGGTATTTCCAGGAAACCGTAAAGGTGCTCCCCGACATATCTTACGCCGATAGGGGTTAATGCGGGGAAAGGAGCCCATTCAGTTCCGACACACGCTATGCCTAGCCCTACGCCGGTATATGCCTGCACTTTTCCTTCCGGATTCCATATGACGCGGGCCTGAAGAGTGGAGTTGAAATAAGGCGACGATAACGTTTTATAGGTTTCTATGGATGTCGATGCATCGTAACGGGGCTCACCGTAAGGGTCGATGCCGAATTGTTCGTGCGTCCTCACTGTATATTCCGCCCACGCAATCCCGCCAATTAACGACAGTTCCCATCTGCGGGCGAATCGCCAGGCAACGCCCAAATCCACCTCCGGGAAAAGGTATTGGTTGCAGGAAAGCGACTTCCCCTGATTCGCGTAAATACTTTTCTCAAGACTGGTGGGGCAGGCGCCCGGAAAGTTCATATGCAACGGGCCGAAGCCGCCGCCCAGTTCCACAGAAATGCTCTGTTGAAAGGGCTCCTGTGCATATGCAGCGGCACCAATGCAGAGGAAAAGGATTAATATCAGTTTCCTCATTGCTTGGGATCCATTTTGATGATGATTTCGCGATACGTGAGGTCGTCCAGAACCGTGTCCTTAACGGCATATAATTCGTTGCCGTCCTCGAAACGGAGGTACGGGCCGCGGTAGTTCGTCCGATACGAGAACTGAACCTTGCATTTGCCATCGGCACCCGTTTTTCCAAGTGCGCGGTTGTCTTGTGAAACCTGTATGCCCTCCAGCGGCTCCCCGGTTACGTGCGACACAACCGAAAAACTCATCTCGGCATCCTGCATGTCCCACATCGGATCCTGCGGCGAACCGTAGCACGCCTGAAACACAAACAGCGCCCCCGTGAGGGATATGCCTTTGAGAATATTATGCAGCCACTTCATAGCTCGTTTTTCCTGTAAATCACCCAAAGATACGAATCTTGCATCATTTTCGCAAAAAAAATTTCCTGGCGGTTAACTGGCTGAACCTCAGCATTTAACGTAGTGCTCCCCTGGTGGTTTTGCACCAGGGGAGCGGTAAATAATGCGTTTTGTATCAATATTTTAGCCGCCACGCGGATTTACATGCGGTCTTTGTTCTCAGAGCCGGCGCCGGTGCCGCGGTACTTGCTTTGGGCGGTGTTGAAGTTGTAGCGCAGGGAGAGTTTCACTTTCTGCGTGTCCATCAGGTTGGTCTGCGTGATGGTGTGGTTGCCGAAGTCGGTGTCGGCGTTCTGGTGGGCGGTACCCGTGAGGTCGCTGCCTTCAAGGCGGAGCACCAGGGAGCCGTCCTTCAGGAGGGTTTTCTGCACCGCTGCGGTTATGTCGCAGTAGACGCTGGTGATCTCGATATTCTGCATGTAGCACTTGGAGAGCACGGTTGCGCCCAGTTCGAACTGCCATCCGCCCTTCACGTTAAACGTATTGAACAGCTGGGCCATATACATCGGCTTGTCGTTGAACTTGGTTTCGCGGAAGCCTGAGGCCTCGCGGGCGTCGGGCGCGTTTATCGTAAGCCACTGAGGCATAACGCCTAAGGTGTAGTTCATAGTCCAGGGGCCGATAGTTGGAGTGAGGTTCACAACAGCCGCCATCGACCTATAAGGAGTGTCGATGTTACGGGGCTTCACCAGGATTACGCCTTCGTCGCCATAAGGGGCCGACCAGGTCATAATGGCATTGTCCCTGCGGGTGTAGTTGAGCATAAATGTCACGTACTTCCAGATAGCGGTGAGGCCGATATTCTGGGCAATTTCCGGCTGGAGCTGTGAGTTGCCGCTCTGCCAGATGTACCTGCTGTTGTAGCGGATGGCGCTGGACAGGTTGGCGTAGTTGGGCCTGCGGGTCTTGGTGCTGTAGTTCAGCATCACCTGCACGGGGCCGAACGCTCCGGCGTACGAGAGGTTGGGGAAGAAGTTGCCATAATTGCGCTGGAGATTGTTCGCGGGCGCCAGGGCATCCTCATAGGCATAGTGCACATATTCGTAGCGCACGCCGGCATTGAACATGCCTATCGGCAGGAAGAAGCCATAGGAGGCAAATCCGGCATAATTGTCCTCTGCAACTTTGGCCGATGAAGCCGGAATCTCCACGCCCGATATGGTGTAGACATCGTTCCTGCGGGAGAAAGTCTCCTCCGTTCCAACCTGCAGCTGACCCATCCAGATGGGATAGGAAAGCACAGCCTTGGCGGCGTACATCCGGCCCGTGTTGTAGCTGTCGGCCAGAATGGAGGCATCGCTTGTCATCGAACTGGTTTCGGTCGATGTCGATGTCGACGAGTCGTCGGTCCCGTAATAGTCGACATTCACGTCCACGCCCAATTTGCCCACCTGGCCGTTGTAGTAGAGGTTCGCGCCCAGATTGTAGGGGATGTGACTGCCGATGACGTCGTCCGACGTAGTGGTGAGCCGGTCGATGAGGGTGCCGTTCTCGTAGGCATTGTCGTCCACCTCCGTGCGCATGTTGTATGTAAGGTGACGGCCCCACTCCAGCTTACCGCCGATGAAGTGATTGTCGGCCATCTGCCAGTTCACGCCCGCATTGCCGTAAAGGGTGCTGCCGAAGTATTCGTCATACAGGTGGCTCTTGTTCTCGAATGTCCAGGAGGCCCCGTCCTTGATGCCGAAGGATGCTTTTTCGATGTCGCTTATCTGGCGGGAAGTGTTCCCCTCGTAGTTCACGCCAGCGAAGAAGTCCACGCCTCCGATACGGTAGTTTGCGTTTACCGCGGCAAAGGGGTCATTGCCCTTGATCCACTGGAGCGACTGCGCGTCGGATGCGTTCACGCTGAAGCCGAAGCCCTCCCCTTGCCTGCGGACCGTCTTGATGCGCACGACGCTGTTCACGGTTGCGTCGTACTGCGCACCGGGGTTTGTGATAACCTCGATGCTCTGGATCTCGTTACTCTGCAGGCGGTCAAGTTCTGTGGCGTCGGTCACTTTCCTGCCGTTGATGTACACCAGCGGGGTCCCCTTGCCGATAACCTCCAGCCCGTTTGCACTCTTCACCATTCCGGGAGTCTTGGCCAGAACGTCTTTTGCCGAGCCCGCATTCTCCAGCACGGAGCCCTTGACGCTGGTCTGCAGTCCCTCGCCCGTGAGTTTGGTCTTGGGCATTATGGCAGTTGCCACGGCACCCTCCAGCATGGTGGAGTCTTCGTAAAGGGTGATTACGGCCCCATCGACAGGTATAATATATATGGTCTGATAGCCCAGCATGGCAATCATCATGATGCCGTCGGACTCGGTTGTTACGATATTGAAAGTGCCGTCTTCTGCGGTCACAGTGCCGCACACCACGGTGCTGTCGGCCTTGGAAAGTACGGCCACGTTGGCATACGCCACGGGGTTGCCGTTTTCGTCAACAACCTTACCGCCCCAGTCATTCCTACCCTTTGCAAACGCTGTTACAGCCACGAACAGCATCATCGAAATTGCGAACAGTCTTCTCATTGCTTTACTGTATTAGTTCATTAGTACACTGCAAAGGTAAGACAAATATTTTATTCCGCAAATTTTTTTGCAGAATTTTTTTCGATATGTGGATTTTTTAGTACTGGTCGATGAAATCGCGCACTAATTTGAACACGGGCTCGTAGCTGTCGAACACCGCGTGCTTCCAATTATCATATATAGTATGGTAATATTGGAAGGCGTCGCCCTCTTCATTCTCCAGGAAGATGCAGGGCACGCCGCGAATGGCAAAGGGATAGTGGTCGCTGTTCGCCGCCAGCTCGCCGCGGTTCAGGGCCTTGAAATAGCCCTCGGAGGCGTTGATGCTTTCAAAGAGGTTATAGCCCCTCATCCCGGCGTCGCTCACCTCGCAGTACTGGACGGGGTTGTTGTCCCCTATCATGTCGATGTTGAAGAGGTACTTAATCTGCGACAGGGGCACCACAGGATGCTCCACAAAGAACTCCGAGCCGCGAAGATTGGCGTCCTCGCCGGAGAAGGAGAGGAAGTACATATCATATACGGGTCGATGCTTCGCGTAATATGCCGCCAGAGTCACTAGCGTGGCCGTTCCGGAGGCGTTGTCGTTGGCTCCGGCGTAGAAAATGCGACGGCCCAGGTTGCCGAGATGGTCGTAATGTGCAGTGAAAACATAGCAGCTGTCGTGGCGTGTGCCCTCAACTTTGGCTATTACGTTAAACAGTTCGTAGTCCTTCAGGAATTCGTTTTCCACGTTAAGCTTTACGCTTTTGACACCCGCTATCGCCTCAGGCGTTACCCACACGATGGGTTTGTCCACCACACGATGCCCGTACGCCTTATAAAACTTTATGGGAGACGTCCATGTTTGGATAAGTCCCGCATTCCCGCACTCGCCCGCCTTCTGCAAGCGCTTGAAGTCCTGTCCGTGCCTGTACGCGAACCAGAATTCGCAGCACACAAGCGCGTTGGCGTACTCCGGCCTGGCCAGATCGGCATACATCTTATTGGCATCAAAATTCAGCGTATCGACATGATACACAGGGAATTCCCCTTTCACGCCTGGCGAATACTCCCTCATGGAGAAATCGACCCCCGCGGTGAGCTTGCGCCCATCGGCCCACATTTCCATCTTCCCCGGGAAGGTGTTTATGTCGATGGTGAAAGGCTGGAGCGTCACTTCATCGACCCCGGCCCTGCGGTACGCCTTCTCCAGATATCGGCCCGCCTTGTTGGCCCCGCCGCGCGCATAGCCACGGCCCTGGTACTTGGACGAGCTAAGCTCCTTCACGATGCGTTTGTAATGCGCCAGATCCTGCGCCTGCACCTGCACGGC
>JAILDI010000025.1 GCA_024689525.1 Bacteroidales bacterium | reverse complement strand
AGTGCCTTGTGGGCTTCCATACGGGCCACCATAAGCTCTTTGCCCTGGGCCTGAAGTTCATCGTACACGGCCCAGAAGGGGTCGCTGTCCTGGATACGGAGTTCTTCCTTGATAAGGGCTTTCCTCTCCGCGCTGATGCGCTCACGCCAATCCTGACCGTCGCGGCCCTGACCGCCACGGGGCTGAGCAATAGCAGAAACGCTGAAAAGCATGAATGCGGCTGCAACCGCAAGTAAAATCTTCTTCATAATACTGTACTAACTAAGGGTTAACGGTTTCCGACTCGAAAACGATGGCATATGGATCCGCACTCATAAGCACTTCTGCCACGAGGTTTTCCTCCCAGGCTGAGTTTTCCATTTCGGGAACGGCCGTTTTCCGTAAAATGAAGCTGCCCAGCAGAACCGCCGCGACCAGACTTGCCGCATATGCGAAATAAGGCGCCACCTTGCGCACAAAACCAGTTTTGTGCACGGAAGGAGCCGTATCCGCAATGGAAATAAGCCTCGACTGCAATGAGTCGAAGTATCCGTCGGGGGTCTTTATGCCATTTTTCTTTGCCATAACTGTTTCCTTAGACGCAAGCGCGTTTCAAAGGTTTAATCCGGCCGCCTCATCTTTGAGTACGGCCTCCACTTTTTCACGCGCGATATGATAAGAAGCCTTAAGCGCCCCCACCGAAGTGTCCAGAATCTGTGACATTTCCTCGTAGGGCATTTCGTCGTAATACCTTAATATAAATACCTGGCGCTGTTTCTCCGGCAAGGCGAGGATGGCCTTGGAAAGAGCCCTTTCCGCCGGAGTTCCATCGAACCAGGGATCATTGTCGATGCGCCTTTCCATCTCCGCGTACAGCGAAGCGAAGCGCAGGGCGGCGCGAACCTTTTCGCGGCGGAGGCGGTCCATGGCCTCGTTCACCGCGATGCGGTACACCCATGTAAAAAGCTGCGCCTCCCCCCTGTATGAGGGAAGCGCAGTCCATATTTTCAGGAAAATGTCCTGAGTAAGATCGTCGGCGTCTTCCTGCGAATTCACGAAGCGGCGGGCGGTCCACCATATCCGCTCGCTGTACTCTTTAACTATACGCTGAAAGAGTTCATTCGCATCCATCGACAACCGTTTATTGCAGTCTCATCTTTATTACGTAACGCATGTTCACAGGATTGCCCTCGTTGTCACGGGCCTGTGACCAGAAAGGAGGAGCCGCTTCCAGTCCGGTTTTCACCCTCTCACCGGCGCCTTTCATTCCGGATACCTGTTCCACATCGATGACGGAGCCGTCGATGCATACCGTGAACGAGATTACTGCACGGCCGCGGTCGTGTCCCGTATTGCCCGGGATATAGTAACCGATCTGCTGCAGGATATCATCCATGTCCGAGTAGCCGTAATAAGTGGGTGCGACGGAATACTGTTCCGGCTTGGAATAAGAGACAGTTGCGATGTCCAGATCGTCCAGGGTGGTGGGATTCAGATTGAATGCCGATGACGCTGCCACGCGGGTGTCGGGGCTGAAAAAGGCGTAGTTGATCTGAAGATCCTTGTTCAGGGCATACCAGTTGATGGTTGTCTCATAAGAAACGATTTCGCCCACTGTGGCGTTGTCGGTAATCTTGATTTTGAGATATGGGACCTCCACCTCTTCAGATTCGGATTCCGGCATCTTGAATTCTTCCAGCAGATATGTGAAGGGTGCCGACCAATGCACCTTTTCGCCTCCCATATAAAAAGCGCGGTTAAGGCTGTCCAAAAGGACCGTCACACCCTTTGTCTCTTCAGGCATAGGCTGTTTGAACTCCCAGAGAGCCTGCTCGGTGTAATACTCCTCATTGCTGAGGGGCTCGAAGAACGGAGACTTGTCTACCGTGAAAGCACTATAGCTGTTCCAGGCGATATCTGCGGGATAGTCGTGCCTTTTAGGGAAAATGAAAATCACCTGTGCGCTGGAAACTTCCGCGACATAATCACGGATTCCGAGCATCATTATGGCCGAGCTGTTGGCATCGGTGGTGACAATCACATTGTCCACGGGTTCCTCCTGGGCTTTGATGATCTCCTGGAGTTCTTCCAACATCAGGAACTCTCCGCGGTAATAAACCCTGCTCTCAGTAAGGTCTAAAAAGAGATTGTTCTTGGGGGCATACGCCGCCGCAGGAATAAGCAGTGCAGCCAGCGCCGCAATGGTTAAAAGAATTCTCTTCATTTCTTATTTGGTTATCATGTGTTTTGCAGCAAGTGCAATGTGCTCCGCATCCAGGCCGTATGCAGCCATCAGTTCTGCGGGTGTTCCGGACTGGCCGAAGCGGTCTTCTCCGTTTACAAACGCCACGGGAGTGGGCAAATTCCGGGCCAGAACTCCGGCTATGGCCTCGCCAAGACCGCCTGCCATATTGTGCTCTTCCGCCACGACGATGCGACCCGTCTTGCGGGCCGATGCGATAAGTGCTTCCTCGTCAAGGGGTTTGATGGTTGCGAAGTCGATGACTTCCGCGCTGATGCCTTCCGCCTCAAGGGCATCGGCAGCCAACAGGGCCTCCCATACAAGGTGGCCGGTGGCGCAGATGGTTACATCGGCCCCCTCGTTCATGACGATAGCTTTGCCGATGACGAAGGGTTCGTCCTCCTTTGTGAAGTTGGGCACTGCAGGACGGCCGAAGCGCAGGTACACGGGGCCTTCCCACTGGGCGGCGGCGAGTGTTGCCTGCTTTGTCTGGTTATAGTCGCAGGGGTTCAGGACCACCATTTCCGGGAGGGCGCGCATAAGGGCGATGTCCTCCATGGTCTGGTGGGTTGCGCCGTCCTCGCCAAGGGTGATTCCAGCGTGGGACGATGCGATCTTGACGTTTGCCTTGCCGTAGGAGACCTCCTGGCGGAGCTGGTCGTACACGCGGCCGGTAACGAACTCTGCAAATGAGCCGATGAAGGGGATCTTGCCGGTGATGGCAAGGCCGGCGGCCACGCCCGTCATGTTGGCTTCCGCAATGCCGCACTGGATGAAGCGGTCCGGGAACTCCGCCGCGAAAGCGTCCATCTTCAGGGAACCTTTAAGGTCGGCCGTGAGGGCGAGCACGCGGCTGTCCCTGCGTCCCGCTTCCAGAAGGCCCGCGCCGAATCCGCTGCGGGTGTCCTTCTTACCTGTATCTGTGTATTTCATAACTAAAAGTCTCCTAATGGTGTTTCACCTAACTGACGCAGGGCATCTTCCAACTGTTCCGGTTTGGGCACCGAGCCGTGCCATTTGTGCGTTCCCGCCATAAAGTCCACGCCGTGGCCCATGTCACTGCGGAACAGAATCATGGTGGGACGGCCTTCTCCCGCTTTCGCCAGGGTGAAGGCTTCCGCGATGGAGTCGAAGTCGTGACCATCGGCCACTATAACTCTCCAACCCCAGGATTCCCATTTGGCGGCGAGGTCTCCCTCTCCCGCGACGCTGGCTACGGGGCCGTCGATCTGCTGGCCGTTCCAGTCCGTCATTGCGATAAGGTTGTCCAGGTTGTGATGCACGGCGAACATGCCGGCTTCCCAGATCTGGCCTTCCTCCGATTCTCCGTCACCGCAAAGACACCAGACCTTGTTCGGGTCCCCGTCCAGCTTCTTGCCCAGCGCCAGGCCGGCCGCAGCCGAAAGGCCCTGGCCCAGGGAACCGGAAGCCTGGAACACGCCGGGAAGGTTCTTCCTGATGGAAGGATGGCCCTGCAGGCGGGTGCCGATCTTACGGAACGTGCCAAGCTCCTCCACGGGGAAATAGCCGCAGCGGGCAAGCACTGAATAGTACACGGGGGTAAGGTGACCGGCCGACAGAATGAACATGTCCTGGCCCTTTCCGCTGCGCGTCCAGGTTGCAGGATCGTGTTTCATTTCGTTGAAAAAGAGGGCTGCGAGGAAGTCCGTACTGGACATCGACCCGCCCGGATGGCCGGATTTTGCCGCACACACCATACGCAGGATATCCCTGCGGATCTGGGTGGCGATGGTTTTGAGTTCTTGATTATCCATAGTTTGCGAAAAAATGGTCGGGGTGATGTGACTCGAACACACGACCCTCTGGTCCCAAACCAGATGCGCTAGCCAACTGCGCCACACCCCGAGACAGGATACAAATTTATAGTAAATTTTGTATCTTTGCAACCACTATGATTATCGAAGCCGGCAATATTCACAAATCTTTCGGCGCCCTGGAGGTGCTGAAGGGAGTGGACTTTTCTGTCGACAAAGGAGAGGTCGTGGCCGTCGTGGGCGCATCGGGCGCGGGCAAATCGACCTTGCTGCAGATCCTCGGCACGCTTTCAACTCCGGATGCCGGTTCCCTGCTGGTCGACGGCACGGATGTGCTGGGGCTCGGCGGGAAGGCTTTATCGGCCTTCAGGAACCGCAGGATCGGCTTCGTTTTCCAGGCGCATCATCTGCTGCCGGAGTTCAATGCTCTGGAGAACGTGATGATTCCCGCGCTGATCGGGGGCGATTCCCCTAAGGAGGCACGCATGAGGGCGCTTCCGCTGCTTGAGGCCGTGGGCCTGAGCGGCCGTCTGGAGCACAAGCCATCGGAACTCTCCGGCGGCGAGCAGCAGAGGGTTGCCATCGCCAGGGCCCTTGTGAACTCCCCTGCCATCCTCTTTGCCGATGAACCCACCGGCAACCTGGACAGCCGCACCAAGGAGGACATCCACCGCCTCCTCTTCTCCCTCCGCGAATCTTTGGGCCAAACGCTTGTGATTGTCACACACGACCCCGCCCTGGCCGCGCTCTGCGACCGCACCTGCCACATGCAGGACGGCATGTTTGTGTGATTCTCCGCGAAAGACACGAAACGGCCGTTTCGTGAGTCTCGCGAACACTTTTTGGCGATTTTTGCTGAAATACCTGCCGCGAAACACATGAAATACTCTTTTCATGCGTTTCGCTATTACCGGGCCTGGCGCCACGGATCCAGCTTTCGCTGATTACAGGAGTCCTTCGGGGATGGTGAGGCGGAGGGTGCGCGAGGAGGCATCGGCCGCGATGAGAAGGTCTTCGTGGAAGGGAATGAGCGCCTCGCCGGAGGGGGTTTCCACTGTGAGGCAGAGGTTGCCGGGGATGTCTTCGTAGCCGGT
>JAILDI010000018.1 GCA_024689525.1 Bacteroidales bacterium | reverse complement strand
GAGAACGAGGCGGATTTCTCGAAGGGCCTGCTTTCGTCATCGACCCCCATCGGCAAGGCTCTCATCGGCCACGCCAAAGGCGATGTGGTTGAGGCTCACGTGCCCAGCGGCATTATGAAATTCAAGATTCTGGACATTTCCCTCTAGCTTATGGCAACTATTTTCACCCGTATCGCGAAGGGCGAGATTCCCTCGTACAAGGTGGCGGAGAATGACGATTTCTACGCCTTCCTGGATATTGCGCCCCTGGCAAAGGGCCACACCCTGGTAATCCCCAAAAACGTGGAGGACGATTATATCTTCAACCTCCCGGAGGATGTTTACGCCGGTCTCACGGCTTTTGCCCGCGAGGTGGCCATAGCCATGAAGGCCGCCATCCCCTGCAAGAGGATCGGGGTGGCCGTGCTGGGAATGGAAGTTCCCCACACACACATCCACCTTGTGCCCCTCCAGAGCGAGGCCGATATGGATTTCCGCAAACCCAAACTCCAGCTTCCGGCCCACGAAATGAAGGCTATAGCGGATTCAATCCTCAAGGAGTATGAGAAGAAGTAGCATTATTGCGGCGGCCCTGCTCGTTTTGGCTGCCTGCACCCCCAAGGCGGTGATCGAAGGCACGCTGAAGGACACTTCAGGTGCACCCGTTGTGGTTAAGCTCATGGAGATTACCCGCTATGAGGTTCTGGATACTATCCGCACCGGCGAGGATGGCAAGTTCTGCTATTCCCTGGACGTGGCCAAGGACCAGCCCCAGTTCGTAGACCTCTATTACGGTGACTACCGCATCGCATCCCTCCTGCTCAAGCAGGGCGATAAAGTTTCTGTGGTGTCGGACACCCTGGGCGCATATACCGTTAAGGGCTCGGACGAATGCCGCCTGCTCCAGAAGGTACAGGCCGATTATTTCCGTTTCCTGTACGATATGGGCGGCCTCACAAGCCTTGCCGCAACCGGTCAGAATGTGAACGGTGAAATCTCCAGGCACTATGTGGAGTATTACAGGGACAGGCTCAATTTTGTGATGAGTCATCCTCATTCGCTCACGGTGGTGCCCGTGCTTTTCCAGGATGTGGAAGAGGGGTTCCCCGTGTTCAGCCAGGCTACGGACGCAATGGTTTTCCGCAACCTCACTGATTCCCTCAAGATGGACTATCCCAACTCCAAGTACGTGAAAGTCCTTGAGAAAGAGGCGGAGCGCCGCATGTCCCTGCTGGAACTGAACACCAAGATCCTCAATGCGGAAGAAGTGGGGTTCCCGGATATTGAGCTTCCCGGAATGGACGCAAAGATTGCCAAGCTCTCCGATGTGGAGGCAAAGGTCATCATGGTGTACTTCTGGGCAACCACGGTTGAGCAGAATATGTTCAACCTGGAAACCCTTATCCCGGCCTACGAGAAATATCACGACAAAGGTCTCGAGATTTTCGCCGTATCCCTGGATGTGGACAAAACCCAATGGGCCTCCGTGGTGCGCAACCAGAAGCACCCATGGGTGAATGTCTGCGATACCCGCGGCATCGCCTCCCCGTACATCGGCCTCTGGGGCGTCCAAACCCTCCCCACCGTCTTCTTCATCATCGATGGCGACATCGACCCGGACGCCAACGTCCGCAAACCTGCCGACATCGACCGCTACCTTGCTGGAAAGCTGAAATAATTTCAAAGACCGGTTACAATACCGGTCTTTTTTTATTTGTTTCCGCGATAGACATGGATGCACCGTTTTATGCGTTTCACTAACATATTTTGCCATTATTTGCCATAAAACCCGCCGCGAAACACATGTATCACCCTTTTCCTGCATTTCATTTTATGGGGCTTGGCGTAAAATGGATGTGGTTGATAATCAACGAGATACGAAAAGTTAATGCGGCATCTTGCCGCATTAAAAATCTGTAAGTCGCTGATACACAGTGAGTTCCACTTTACGCTGCGCCTGGGTTTCAGCGAGTTATGTGTTATCCGCCATGGGTCAGAAGAGCTTCTTCTGCGAGACGGTGGCGATGAAGTCTTTAAGGTAGAACGGTTCGAAGTAGGCAACGTCTTCGAACTGTTTTGCGTTGTAGGCCGTGGTGGCGAGGGGGGCCATGGCGGTGGCTTTGGGGAAGGTTTGGATGAAGGAGGCGCCTTCCCGGGCGAGGGGTTCGCGGCATTTGTCGGCCGCGTCGCCGATGTAGAGGACGGAGGCGGAAGGGCCGATTTCGGCTTCGAAGGAATGGGAGTCGATGATGCGGGGGGCGATCTCCGTGAGGCGCTTGCCGGTGCCGTCGTACACGGCGGTGTAAACTTCCATACGGCGGGCGTCGATGAGGGGGACGATGAAGTCGGCGCCGCCAGCATCAATGCCCTGCTGTACAAGTATATCCAGTGTGCCGATGCCGATGAGCGGGATACCCGCGCCGAAGGCGATGCCCTTGGCCGTGGAGACGCCCACGCGGAGACCGGTGTACGAGCCGGGGCCCTTGCTCACGCAGACGGCGTCGCAGTCACTGGCCTTGAGGCCCGCCTGATCCAGCATCTGCTTGATGAACGGAGCCGTCATAGCGGCCTGGGAGCGGGGTTCGTCGCTTTCCAACGAGCTGATGATGCGCCCGTCTTCCACGATGGCCGTGGACAGCATCGACGCCGCGGTTTCTATGAGGATGAGTCTTGCCATAGGAGGCTATGATTGCATAAGAAGTTGCTTGAGGTAGGGGAATACGAAATAACCTGCGTCCTTGAGGAAGTTGTACACCACCGAATCCTTGACCAGAGGGCTCTCCGTAAGGCTGAATTGTGTGTTTAGCGTCTCAAAGGAAATGATGAGAGGGCACAACAGAAGCGCCGTAACCACACATCCTGCAACTACGCCAAGAAGTTTGTCCACCCAGCCGATGAGCGATGTCTTGATAACCTTGCAAAGCAGTTTTGTGAGAAGGAAAATCCCCAAACTTACCACAACCAGGATAAGGACGAAGGCGATGACTCCCAGAAGGGTGTCCGATGCGTCGATATACGGCCTGATCCATCCGCTCACCAGAGCCGAAAACTGATACGCCGCCCACACCCCTGCAACAAGGCCCGCAAGTGCCAGCAACTGCTCCAGAAAGCCTTTTTTCAGCCCGCGGATAACCGCCGGAATAAAGCACAGCAACAGTATGATGTCAAGGCCGTTCATTGTTTGGGGCGCTAAGTTTTTTTTGTACCGTTAAAATTCGTATATTTGCGGATTAATAATGCAAAAATAGGCAAAAAATATGACATTCAAAGAATATAAGGGGCTGGACTTGACCGCTACCGGCGCAGAGGTGCTTGAGCGGTGGAAGGCTTCCCACGCTTTTGAGCGCTCGATGGAGATCCGCAGCGGAGCGCCGGAGTTCATTTTCTTCGAAGGTCCCCCTTCCGCCAACGGTATGCCGGGCATCCATCACGTGATGGCCCGTTCCATCAAGGATGCCGTTTGCCGATATAAGACGATGACGGGCTACAAAGTGAACCGCCGCGCCGGCTGGGACACCCACGGACTTCCCGTGGAGCTGGGAGTGGAGAAGAAACTGGGCATCACCAAGGCCGATATCGGCACCAAGGTGAGCGTGGAGGAATACAATGCCACCTGCCGCAAGGAAGTCATGAAGTACACTCAGGAATGGGTGAACATGACGGAACGCGTAGGCTACTGGGTGGACATGAACGACCCTTATATCACCTACGATAACCGCTACATCGAGACTCTGTGGTACCTCCTGAAGAAGATGTACCAGAAGGGCCTCCTGTACAAGGGATACACGATTCAGCCGTACAGCCCCACCGACGGCACCGGCCTCAGCTCTCACGAGCTCAACCAGCCAGGCTGCTACAAGGATGTGAGCGATACCACCGTAACCGTCCAGTTCGAGATCATCAAGGACGGTCTTTCACAGAAGCTTTACGGCACGGAACCCGTTCCCGCATACTTCCTGGCGTGGACAACAACGCCCTGGACCCTTCCTTCAAACACCGCGCTCTGCGTTGGCCCGAACATCGAATACGTAAGGATCCTTTCCTTCAATCCGTATTCCGGCGAGCCCGCAGTGTACGTCCTGGCAAAGGACCTGGTGAGCGCGTGGTTCCAGGAGAAGGGGAAGGACCTTCCCCTTGAAAGCTATCAGAAGGGCGACAAAATCGTCCCCTGGAAGATGCTGGAAGGCGAATTCAAGGGCTCGGAACTGGTGGGCATCCGCTATCACCAGCTCATTCCCTGGTTCAAGCCGGACGGCGACGCCTTCCGCGTAATCCCCGGTGATTATGTGACCACGTCGGACGGTACGGGTATCGTGCACATCGCCCCCACTTTCGGCGCCGACGATAAGCGCGTGGCCGCGGCCGCGGGCATCGTGGGAATCATGCCCGTCGACAAGGATGGCAATCCCCAGGCTCAGGTGGACAGGCAGGGCCGCTTCTTCCGTCTGGAAGATCTGGACCCCGCTTACGCCGCAACGGTGGATACCTCCTACAAGGAATATGCAGGCCGATATGTCAAGGCCGGTTACAAGAAATACTTCGAAAAAGAAGACGAGGAAGGTACGCTGGACATCGACCTCTGCGTAATGATGAAGGCCGATGGCCGCGCGTTCAAGGTGCAGAAGCACGTGCACAACTATCCGCACAGCTGGCGTACGGACCTTCCGGTGCTGTACTATCCGCTGGATTCCTGGTTCATCAAGGCATCGGCGGTGAAGGACCAGATGGTGGAGCTGAACAAGCAGATCACCTGGAAGCCCGCAAGCACAGGCACGGGCCGCTTCGGAGTATGGCTGGAGAACATCCAGGACTGGAACCTCAGCCGCAGCCGCTACTGGGGCACTCCGCTGCCCATCTGGCGCACGGAAGACGGCAGGGAGGAGAAATGCATCGGCTCGGTAAAAGAGCTGTACGAGGAAATCGAGAAGGCTGTAAAGGCCGGCGTGATGGCCTCCAACCCCCTGAAGGACAAGGGCTTCAACCCGGAGGATATGTCCCTGGAGAACTACAATCTCATCGACCTTCACAGGCCGTATGTGGATGAAATCTTCCTGGTGTCGGACAGCGGCCGCAAGATGGTTCGCGAGAGCGACCTCATCGACGTATGGTTCGATTCCGGCGCAATGCCTTACGCACAGGAAGGCCTCCGCGGGCTGGGCAAGCCCGGCTTCGGCGCAACGGCCGACTTCATCGCGGAAGGCGTGGACCAGACGCGCGGTTGGTTCTACACCCTGCACGCAATCCACACTATGATTAGCGGCACGCCCGCTTTCAAGCGCGTGATTTCCAACGGCCTGGTGCTGGACAAGAACGGCAACAAGATGTCTAAGAGGCTCGGCAACGCCGTGGATCCTTTCTGGGCCCTGGATACATATGGGGCCGATGCGCTTCGCTGGTATATGCTCACCAACGCCCAGCCCTGGGACAACCTCAAGTTCGACGAGGCCGGCGTGGACGAGGTCCGACGCAAGTTCTTCGGCACTCTGTACAACACGTATTCGTTCTTCGCGCTTTACGCGAATATCGACAAATATGATCCCGCCGCTCCGGAGGTTCCCTTCGCGGAAAGGCCGGAAATCGACAGGTGGATACTGTCTCGCCTGAATACTCTGGTGAAGGACGTCACCGCCGCATATGAGGATTACGACCTCACCACGGCAGGTCGCCTGATTCAGGATTTCGTGTGCGAGCACCTCTCCAACTGGTACGTGAGGCTCAACCGCAAGCGCTTCTGGGCAGGAGAGATGACGGCCGACAAGAAGGCGGCGTACGACACTCTGTACAAGGCTCTCCGCTATGTGGCCCTGCTTGGCGCTCCCATCGCTCCGTTCTATATGGACCAGTTATATTGTGACCTGGTCCCCGGAACGGATAGTGTTCATTTTGAGCTTATGCCCAAGGCCGATGAATCCCTCATCGACCTGCCCCTGGAGGAAAGGATGGGGCTGGCCCAGACGGCCACTTCGCTGATCCTGAGCCTCCGCAAGGGCGTGCACATCGCCGTGCGTCAGCCGCTGGCAAAGGTGCTCATTCCCGTCATCGACCAGAAGGTCCGCGACCAGCTGGCCGGTGTGAGGGAGCTCATCCTGGGCGAGACGAATGTCAAGACGATGGATTTCGTGGAGGACGCTTCAGGCCTTCTCACGCTCAAGATAAAACCCAATTTCCGCACGTTGGGCAAGGTTTATGGCGCCCGGATGAAGGAAATTGCCCAGGGCTTCGCCACTCTGGATCAGGCCACGATCGCGGCCATCCAGGCGGCGGGGGACTATACCCTGAATCTCCCCGGCGGAGAGGTTAAGCTCACGGCGGAGGACTATCAGATTTCGTCCGAGGATATGCCGGGCTGGATCGTGGCTTCGGAAGGCGCCCTTACGGTGGCGCTGGACGTGGAACTCACTCCGGAACTTGTCCAGGAGGGCGTGGCCCGCGAAATGGTGAGCCGCATCCAGAACCTGCGCAAGGAATCCGGCTTCGAGGTCACGGACCGCATCGACACGGTGCTGTATTCAGATTCTGAACAGCTGGCCGGGTCGATGGAGGCCTTCGGTAAATACGTCGCCGCGCAGACACTTTCACGCACATTGGAAATCAAGCCCCTGGCACAGGCTCCCGCCGATGCGGTTGAGCAGGAGTGGCAGGACGGCGCATTAAAGATAATTGTAAAACGATAGTACATATTACTATGGAAGAGAACAACAAAACCCGCTATTCCGACGAGGAACTCGAGGAATTCCGCGTTATCATCAACGAGAAGCTTGAAAAGGCCCGTGCGGAGTATGCCACGCTGCGTGAGGCGATGACCCACGCCGGCGGAAACGACATCCTGGACACCGCCCCCACGTTCAAGACCGTGGAAGACGACGGCGCTTTCCAGCTGTCCAAGGAGGAGGCAGGCACGCTTGCCCAGCGCCAGTACAAGTTCATCCAGAACCTGGAGGCCGCTCTCGTGCGCATCGAGAACAAGACCTATGGCGTGTGCCGCGTTACCGGCAAGCTTATCCCCAAGGAGAGGCTGCGTCTGGTTCCCCACGCCACCACAACCGTAGAGGGAAAGGCTATACTCGAAAAGACAGGCAGGAAGTAATCTCATGAAGAAGAATCGAGGCAAATTCCTCTTGCTTCTGGGAGCCTTGCTTGTGATTATCGACCAGGTGATTAAGATCCTGGTCAAGAGCAATATGGTGCTGGGCCAGAGCATTCACGTGCTTGGGAACTGGTTCCAGATCCTGTTCATTGAAAACGAGGGCATGGCATTCGGCATGGCGTTCGGCGGAGTGGCGGGGAAGTATGTGCTCACGGTGTTCAGGATCGGCCTGTTCGTGGCGCTGACCTGGTGGATAAGCAAGCTCCTTAAACGGAACAAACCCGTTCCCACCGGCGTGCTGGTTGGCTTGACGCTGATTGCTGCAGGTGCACTGGGGAATATCGTGGACTGTATGTTCTACGGGCTGGCATTCACCGAATCCACCCGTACTGCAGTGGCCACAGCGGGACATTACGCCCCGTTCCTTCAGGGAAAGGTGGTGGATATGTTCTACTTCCCCCTGTGGGTATGGCCGGATTGGGTTCCCGGTCTCGGCGGGCACGTGTTCTTTGAGCCGATCTTCAATTTTGCCGACAGCTGTGTGTCGGTTGGCGCAATATATTTGATACTCTTCCAGTGGAAGTTCTTCGCGACAGAGGAAAATAAGGACAAGGATAAGAAGAAGGGTCGGAAATGATTCGTTTCAAGATAAGGCAGTTTATACAGGATGAACTGAAACGCGGGCCTCTGCATTTTCTTGCAGATGCCTTTGCCTTTTTTGTCATAATGTCTTCTGTAGCTTTCCTTGCCTATGACACCCTTTATATGCTCAAGCGCTATCTTCCCCGCATCATCCGCAAGGTGAAGCACCGCGTGATGATCGACCCCGATGCGGAGGAAGCCCTGCAGGGCAAGACCCTGGACCTGGGCAAGGCGCTGAGGGACAGCGGCGGTAATAATAATCAGCCTGATGACGATTAACGGGGGGCGAATCCCGAAGCAGAAGCAAAAAAGCTGGCCTTAAAGCCAGCTTTTTTCGCGGAGGCGGAGGGATTCGAACCCCCGGTACATTGCTGTACAACAGTTTTCAAGACTGCCGCCATCGACCACTCGGCCACACCTCCAAAACGGACTGCAAAGATAATGAGTTTTGGGAAAATGGCAAAATAATAGTTATCTTCGTAGCATGAAATTGAGACTGATTGCAATATTTGCCCTTGTTTTCACCCTGTTTGCCTGTGACAGGGAGTATTACGTGGAGGAGCCGTACGGCACCTGGCAGATGTCGGACGTGAAGATTATCGCACGCTCGCCCATGGGAGAAACCATCGAGGCAACCTCATTGAAGGAACTCCTTCAGGGCACCATGAGAATACTCAAGACATATATGCCCGACGAGGATTTTTCCGATTATGAAACCTTTATCGCTGAGATGGAGGACACTCCCTTCACTTTTACCGAGGATCAGACAATCCGCTTCAACTTCCTCAAGGACGGCTCGTTTAAGGGCTATACCAAAAACAAAGAAGGGGTGTGGGAAGCAGGTGAAGACGGAGGAGAATACTCGTACGCCGGCACAAGGCTCACTTTGTATGGCGACAATGAAGACGGCACCGTAACTACCATCCCCTGCACCGTGGTGCGTCTCACCAACAAAACCCTTATTCTGCAAATGTCTGTGGCCGATCTGATAGGCCTTTCCGGCGGCACCTCACTCAGCGGCGTCCAGTCCGGTGAGGATGACGGCGAGAGCGCGATGATGGCGCTTTCGATTCTCAGAATCATCGACCTCACCACCGAACTGACATTCAACAAGGTGCGGAAGTAGCTATTCCGCCACCAGCAGCAGGGCATCGGCCAGGGAACCGGATGCCGGGGCTTGCCATATATAGCGGAAGGGGCCGGAATCTTCTTGTGTAATTGTGTCGATGGGCACCCAGCCGTGGGTGCCGGGGTCCAGGTATCCGCCGCGCACGAGGCGAAGGTCGGTGCGGTCCTCGGCTGGCTGGATGCAGCTGCCGGCCTCGAAGCGGTAGAGTTTGTATCGACCCGCGGGAATTGAGTCCAGGACGTATTCGACGGCGGCACTGTCGCTTAGGGCAACCCACGCTTCGGAGCCAAGGAATGAATGATCATCGGCCCGGTACGGCGCCCAGTCCTGGCCGGGGTCGACAGGGGTTTCAATTACATATCGACCTGGAAGGGAAAGGCCAAGGTATTCCGCCACGGCCTGAAGCGTGCGTTTGCCGAAGGAGCGGAGGTTGTCGTCGTCCACGGGAAGGCTCCGGTCGAAGGAATACCAGGTGTATGGCGTCTCGATGGTGATGGCCAGGGTGCTGTCCGCAAAATGGTCCCACATCCAGCCCTCCGGATAGCGGGATCCGCCAAATGAGAAACTCATATCCCGTGGCCTGATGCACGGATTCTGGCTGCATACAAGGCCAGTGAAGGTCCACTGCTTGCGCAGGTGCGCATTGGACGTGGAGTCGCGGCGATGCATCCAGAACGTGGCGGTTTCCAGCAGCTGGGAGTGGCTGTTGAGCATAAAGTCCAGGGGCCGTTCGGCCGTGAGCTTTTCGAACATCCGTTTTATTGCGCGAACTTCCACTACGGTGCTGTCTTCTGGACGGCCGTAATTGATTTCCTCGTTCACGCCTAATGCGTTGGAGCGGGAATATCCCTTTGCCACGCCGTCCGGGTTTGAGAAGGGGACGATGTATGCGTCGATCTGGCGCCTCAGCGCCTCGCCTTCGGGCGTGTCGCCCGTAAGATAGTCCACAAGCCCGTCCAGCAGGTAGGAACTTGGTGTCTCCGAGGGGTGCACACGGCCGTGCATCCAGATGCGGGCCTTCTGCTCCGCGGGAACGTCCGGGTCCGTGATGTGAAGCATCTGAAGGGGACGTCCCTCGTGGCTGAAGCCGATGGTGTCCATGGTGACGCAGGGGCGTGCCGTCCAATCTAGAAGCCGTTCCTGCAGGTAACTATAGTTATAAGGTTTATACAGGGCGATGTAAACCGTATCCCGCATAAAGCGTTTGTCGATATTGTGCCTGTCGGACTCGTAGCCAGTCAGATGGAACCATTCCTTGCCGTCGTACGAGTATGAAGCCCCGGAAACCACATTGTCCGGCATTGCGATGTGGAAGTACTTGCGGGCGGCGCCGGTTATGCGGAAATAGTACCAGTTGGCATTTGCCGGAAGGTCGATGTCGATAGGATTCTCCGGGTCGAAGTTCGGCCCAACGCGGTAATACACGTGCGTGACGCCGCTACGATGCCTCGGAGAGCGCAACTGAACCACCTTCCCGATATTCCCGCTCTCGAAATCTGCGTCAAACTGCACCTGAGCCGCAGCGCCCAGGCACAGGAAACAGGCAAATATCGACAGGAACTTTCTCATTTGATTAAAGTTTCGCGCAGGTGGGCGGCATCTTGGAACTGGATGGCGCGTATGCCCACGGCCTGGGCGCCGGCAACGTTGGCGGCGTTGTCATCGACAAAAAAACAGTCCGATGCCTTGAGGTTGAATCTTTCCAATAGTCGATGGTAGATTTCAGGGCCGGGCTTGAGGCAGGCGACTTCGCCGGAGATGATGTATCCGTCCAATATGGTGAATACACGTCGGCCGCGCACCAGGGCGAAGGTTTCCGCACTCCAGTTTGACAGGCCCCATATCTTGAATCCGCGCCTTTTGAGCTCACATTCCAGTGAATACATCCCCGGAATCTCCTTGCCCACCATCTTGTACCACTTGTCGAAGTACATCCGTATCTCCTTCTCCCATTCGGGGTAGATGGAAATCCTTTCCGCAACACCCTGCACGATAGGCTTTCCGGCATCCATCTCCACGTTCCAGGCCATATTGCAAATATTGTCCAGGAACCACTGCGCCTTCTGAGCACTGCCGAAATAATTATCGTAAACGTAATGCGGATTCCAGTCCAGCAGCACGCACCCGAAATCGAATATGATGTTCTTTTCCATACTGTTTAGCTGCAAAGATAAATATTTTTATTACTGCAATCCAAAAATAATCCGTATATTTACGGGTTATGAAAAGGTATCATTCAGCGCTTGCAATAGCCCTTGCGGCCCTGCTTTCCGTAGCCTGCACGGGATGGTGGCGTCGCGGAGCGCCGGAAATGGTGCCGGATACCGTACGTGTCACCAACGAATACATCGACCTGTTTATGAGCGAGGTGGAATACACGGACAACGACCACTCCGTGAGCCACATCCTCAAGTATCCTGGCGGCGGCCCCGGGGAGGCCGACATCCCGCCGGCAGTGCATCTTAGCTGGGAACAGGACAGTGCCGCAGTGGTGCGCGTACAGGAGCGCAACCGCCCGGATTCCACCCGCTGGAGCTGGGACTACAAAGTGCCAACAGACTCCTCCAGCATCGACATTATCAATCTGGTCCCTCAAAGGGATTACGAGTATTACATCCTAAATACAGAAGGAGATACCTTAAAATACGGCCGATTCTACGCTGAAGGCACGCTGCATCACGTTTTTCTCCGCCCAGGAGTGCGCAACGCGCGTGACCTTGGCGGCTGGAAAACGCTCGACGGCCGCACCGTTGCATATCGTAAGCTATACCGTGGCGCCCGCATAATAGGCGACGACGGCACATCCGTATACATTAACGCAGAAGGCCGTGAAGATGCCCGTGCTGCGGGTATCGGCGCGGAACTGGATCTCAGGGATGAAGGCACGATGCCTTCGTATTCGCCCCTGGGCCCGGGCGTGACTTTCTGCTCGCCAGGCTTTCCACTGGGCGGAAGCGTGATGCTGGGGCAGTATCAGGAGCGCGTCGCCCAGAGTTTCAAGTTCATAGTGAAAAGCCTCCGCGAGGGCAGGGGAGTCTTCTTCCACTGCTCCGCCGGGCGCGACCGCACCGGCACGATGTCGGCCCTGCTTCTGGGCACGCTGGGCGTGAGCGAAGGCGACATCGGCAAGGAGTATGAACTCACATATTTTGCCCCCAGGGGCTACAGTATGTACGGAAAGACCCGCATCAACGGCATACGCAACACCTGCTGGTACATCCGCAAGAACTACGGCGGCAGGGAAAAGCCCTTCCAGGAGTGCTGCGAGAATTATCTCCGCACCATCGGCGTATCCCAGCAGGAAATCGACGAATTCAAACAATTAGCTCTCGAATAGTATGAGAATCTGTGTAATCGGCGCTGCAAACACCGACATCACGGCCACATCGGCCCAGCAGTTCAGGCCCGGGGACTCCAATCCGGGCAGAATCAGGATTTCCCCCGGCGGAGTAGCCAGAAACATCGCGCATAATCTGGCCCTTCTGGGCGACGAGGTGCTTTTCGCAGGCATTTTCGGGGTCGATGGCTTCGGCTCGCTTTGCCGCGAAGCCTGTGAGAAAGCCGGAATCGACCTGAGCCTTTCCGAGACAAGGGCCGATGTGAGCGGCTCCTGCTTCATCAGCCTGAATTCGCCGGACGGGGAACTGATCGGCGGAGTGTCCGATATGAAAGCCCCGGAGCTGATAACCCCGTCATGGCTGGAGGACCGTCTGGAGGATATCAATTCTGCCGATGCCGTAGTGGCCGACGCCAATATCCCCGCCGCCTCCCTGGCCTGGCTCATCGACAATTGCCTTCCGCCCCTGTATCTGGACGCGGTGTCGGTTGCCAAGGCCTCCAGGATTGCCGATGCGATGACGATGTCGTTCCGAGGGGGAGTTCACGCCGTGAAGTGCAACCGCCTGGAAGACGCAGTGCTGTCCAATGTGCCGGGAATCGGCCGCCGCTATGTGACTCTGGGCCCGGAAGGGGCGCTGGTGTACGAGGACGGAATAGGCCGGGCCTTCCCCGCGCTGCCCTGCGACAAGGTGAACGCCACCGGCGCAGGGGATGCCCTTTTCGCGGGCATCATCCACGCCGGGCCTCACGCATCGGCCCAGGATGCATTGCAGTTCGGCCTGCAGTGCGCCAAATACGCTATTGAGAGTAAAGATGCGGTAAATGCCGATTTGGGTAAACTGGTAAAGCGATGAACAAGTATCTTTCTGTATCGGCCCCCGTGGCGGAAGCCCTCGCGCAGGGCAGGCCCGTGGTGGCGTTGGAATCCACGATCATATCCCACGGGATGCCGTATCCGCAGAACGTGGAAACGGCGTTGAGGGTTGAGGCTGCGATACGCGAGGCAGGGGCTGTCCCCGCCACCATCGCGGTTATCGGCGGTAAGCTTAAGGCGGGCCTCACGCCGGAGGAAATCGAATATCTTGGCAAGAAGGGAACCGCGGTCACAAAGGCTTCCAGGCGGGATTTGCCCGTGCTGGTTGCCCGCGGGGAAGACGGAGCCACAACCGTCACCACCACTATGATAATTGCCGCGATGGCGGGCATAAAAGTGTTCGCAACGGGCGGTATCGGCGGCGTTCACCGCGGGGCGGAAACCACGATGGACATATCGGCCGACCTTGAGGAGCTGGCGCACACTCCGGTGATGGTTATCTGCGCCGGAGCCAAGTCGATCCTGGATCTGGGCCTCACGCTGGAGTATCTGGAGACCAAGGGAGTGCCCGTGATTGGCTATGGTACGGAGGAATTGCCTGCGTTCTACACCCGGAAGAGCGGTTTCAGGGTGGATTACCGCATCGACACAGCTGAAGAACTTGCTGCCGCCTTCAGGGCAAAGCAGGAGATGGGGCTCGGCGGGGGAATGCTGGTCACGAATCCCATCCCGGAGGAGTATTCGATGGACAAGGCGGTGATCGACGCCGCCATCGACCAGGCTATTGACGAATGCCGGCAGAAGGGGATCAAGGGAAAGGAAACCACGCCCTTCCTCCTGGCCAGGATCAAGGATATTACCGGAGGCGATTCGCTGGAGGCCAATATCGCGCTGGTGCTGAACAATGCACGGCTCGCTGCGCGCGTGGCCGCGTGCATGTAATTTAAGTGGCTGATATTTGGATTTAAGATAAAGACAAAGTAAATTTGCAGTTTGTACAATCGGATTTGTCCGGAAACCTGAACCATGAAAGACGTAATTAAACCTGTTGAGAAGTCCCTGCTAAGGTCGGAGCTGGGTTCGAACACGTTGTTCGTCCAATCTCCGCACGGGGGCTGTGAAATCCATATGGTGGATAATGTCATCGCCCCCAACGTAATGCTGGAAATGGGCCGCGTGCGCGAACTGGCCTTCCGCAAGGATGGCGGCGGCACGGGCATGGAGGCGGATCTGGACCACTTCGACCTGGACCCTTCCTACTGCTTCAAACAGCTCGTGGCATGGGATCCGGAGAAAGCGGAGATCCTGGGCGGATACAGGTTTGTACTGGGCAGGGACTGCCGATTCGGCGCCGACGGCCAGCCGCTCATCCCATCGGCCCACCTTTTCACTTACAGTGAGAAATTCCTCAAGGAGGAGTTCCCCGAGACGATTGAGCTCAGCCGTTCTTTCATTTCCACTGAATTCCAGGTAACCGGGGCTGATGCCGCAAAGCGCAATATCTTTATCCTTGATGCGCTGTTCCGCGGTGTGGGAGCCCTTATGCCGGAGTTCGGCACCAAGTACTATCTTGGCAAGGTTACGGTCTATCCGGACTATCCCAAACAGGCGCTGGGCCTTCTGATGGCCTTCTTCCGCAGGCGTTTTCACGAGGAACCCGGCCAGACGGGCATCGCCAAGAACCAGATGGTCATAGATGTGGATGAATCAATTTTCAACGGGGAGGATTTCAATGCGGATTACCGCATTCTGAAGGCCAGCCTTAAGGAACTTGGCACCAGGATCCCTCCCATCGTGAACTCATATATGCGTCTTTTCCCGGACATGCGCTATTTCGGCGGCGGGATAAACGACGAATTTGGAAATGTAATTGAACTTGGGCTTCTGGCTTCGGTCGAGGGCAAGACCGGCAACAGGTTCATTGAAGCCCGCGAAAAGTAATATGGATTTTATAACAAGCCTGGTTAGTATTTATCTTGGCGGTCGCAGAAGGACGATCGCCCGTTACGCCTCAGAGTCCAGAGATATGCAGGAAAGGGTGCTGATGAGGCTCATCCGCCGTGCGATGGATACTGAGTGGGGAAAGGAGCACAAGTTCAGCACGATCAACGGGTACAGGGACTTCACTACTCACGTCCCGGTATCGTCTTATGACGATCTTCAGGAGCGTATCGAACGTATGCGCCAGGGAGAAAGGGATATCCTATGGCCCGGACAGGTTAAGTATTTCGCAAAGTCTTCCGGCACAACCGCCGGCCGCAGCAAGTTCATCCCCGTGACTTCGGAGGGCCTGCGCCGTCTGCATATGATGGGTGGTCACGATGCCACAGCAACATATCTCGGCTATAACAAGAAATCCAGGATTAGCAAAGGTCACGCGCTGATTCTATCCGGTAGTTTCGACCCTTCACTTGATACTCCTACATCCCGCACGGGAGACGTGAGCGCCATTATGACATCGTCCATACATCCCTTCCTTCGCAAACTGATGAAGTTCGGCCCGCCTATGGAAATCGCCTCCATCAGCGACTTTGGCGAGAAGAGGGAAAAACTGGCCCACTATGCGCTCAATACAAATGTGACCAGCTTCAGCGGCGTTCCGTCGTGGTGGATGTCGGTGCTGAGCCGAGTCCTGGAGCTCTCTGGAAAGGAGACCCTGGACCAGGTGTGGCCCAATCTGGAGCTCTTCTGCCACGGAGGCGTGGGCTTCACCCCGTACAGGGATCTCTATCACAAGATCATCCCCACGGACAAGATGCACTACATCGAAACCTACAATGCATCTGAGGGTTTCTTCGGCGTGCAGACGGATCCTTCAGACCCGGCGATGACCCTGATGGTGGATTATGACGTGTTCTACGAGTTCATCCCCCTGTCGCAGCTGGGCAAGAAGGACGCACCCGTGCTCCCGTTGTGGGAGGTGAAGACTGGTGTGAACTACGCAATGGTGATAAGCACTTCCTGTGGCCTGTGGAGGTATCTGATCGGGGATACCATCCGCTTCACCCAGAAGGATCCGTATAAGTTCACGATTTCCGGCCGTACCCGCCAGTTCATCAACGCATACGGCGAGGAACTCATCGTGGAGAACGCCGAAAAGGGCATCGACATAGCCTGCAAGGCCACCGGAGCCAAGGTGCGCGAGTATACCGCCGCGCCCATCTATATGGACGAGCACGGCAAGGCCCGCCACCAGTGGCTTGTGGAATTTGCCCACGAACCGGATTCAATGGAGAAATTCACCATGGAGCTGGACACCGCGCTGCGTTCTTTGAATTCCGACTACGACGCCAAGCGCTTCGAGGATATCGTCCTGACCCACCTGGAGCTCGTGCCCGCCCGCAAGGGCCTGTTCAACGACTGGCTCCAGAAACACGGCAAACTGGGCGGCCAGCACAAGGTACCCCGCCTGGCCAACAACCGTGAGATAATGGACGAACTCCTGGAGATGAATTAAGTTTTTTTTGTAATTTCGAAAAAAGGGTATATCTTTGCAGTCCATTTTGGAAACAGGGGCGTAGCTCAGCTGGTTTAGAGCGCTTCAGTCACATTGAAGAGGTCATCGGTTCGAATCCGATCGTCCCTACAAAAAAATAGAGAACCGAATCAATCGGCTCTCTATTTTTTTATGTGTGTCCGTTTTTAGAAATTAAGCGTGAAGCCTACGCCTGAAGGGGCTGCGCCGAAGTTGAGGGATACCTCAGTACCGGTGGCGCTATTGGCTGCGTTCCAGTCGTTCACGATTCCGTTGAGTTTCTTGTTGTTCGATACCATAATGGGTATGCCGGATATTGCTGCTGCGGCGCCTAAGCCGGTGAGGGCACCGCTGCCGATGAACCAGGGCTCGAACTGTTCGCTCACATTGTCCACGGCTTCCTGACCGTCACCGCCAAGGGCTGCGGCAAGTCCGCCTCCCAGTGCTGCGACGAGGAGCCACACCACGCCGGTTCCGACAAAGACTACTGCGCCGGCTGCTGCAGTGGCGGAGCCACCGATGATGAGGCCTTCGCCGAGGGCGCGTTTGCGCTTGTAGCTGTACCATTCTTCAGTGCGGTCGATACCTGCGACATCGGCCAGGATAACTGCCATTTCGTCCGGGGTAAGGTCGGTCCCGTCCATCCTCATGCCGCCGTGGTGGCGTTCGAGGATGCCGTTGAATTCAGTATCGTTGAACTGTGCGAATGCCCCTATCGACAATAGCAGGCATGCGATGGTTACTAAAATCCGTCTCATAGTTCCGTGGTTTTTACAGTGCAAATAAACGTTATAATCCCGTTAAAAGCAAATATTATGCTTATATTTGCATCGTATGAAACGTTTTGTGACCCTTTTAGCCTGCGTGGCCCTGTGCTTTCAAGCTTTTGCCGTCGAATACGGAGTTGTGGATTTATCCGTGTGCAATATCCGCAGCACCCCCACATATTCTGCCGAACTGGTAACCCAGGCGCTGCTTGGAACCCCTGTCCACGTCCTTGGCGTGGAGAAGGGCTGGCCCCATATCCAAACCCCGGACGGATATACCGGATATGTGAACCGTGATGCCGTCAAACGTATGACCAAAGAGCAGTATCACGAGTGGAATGCCGCTCCGAAGGTTATGGTGACGTCCCTGTTTGCAATAGTGCGGGAGAATCCGTGCGAGTATTCGGGAACCGTGTCAGATGTGGTGGGCGGATGCCGCCTGATGCTTCTGGACGGAGTCCTGGGGTATTGGCACGTCCGTTTTCCCGGCGGACGCGAGGGATACATTTCCACCGATGACGCCATTCCGGACGAGCAGTTCCGCGAGAATGTCCGTCAGGACGCGGATGCCATTATCGAGACAGCTATGTCGATGATGGGCTTCCCGTACCTCTGGGGCGGCACATCGCCCAAGGGCTTCGACTGCAGCGGTTACGTGCGCACAGTGCTGGCGCTCCACGGCATCATTATGCCGCGCGATGCCAGCCAGCAGGCTCCGGTTACGGAGCGCATCGACACGTCACACGGCATCGACAAACTGGAAAGGGGAGACCTCGTCTTCTTTGGAAATAAGGATACCGGGCGCGTGCGCCACGTGGGGTTCTATCTGGGAGGGGGCCGATTCCTCCACTGCATCGGCAAGGCCCATATCAACAGCCTTCTGGCCGGGGATCCGGACTATGACGCCGGCAATTCGCCCACCCTGCTTTATGGGGGCCGGTTCCTCCATCTCATCGACAAGAAGAAGGAAATCAATACATATTGGACAAATCCCTACTATCTTGAATAAGATAGATTTGTTTTCTCGCAAAATTTGACTAAATTTGCAGACTTTTTTGCGGGAGGGTCCCGCAAGCCTTAACAAATTTAACTCTATTGCACAATGGCAGAATATTTACAGCCAGAGAAAAAGCAGGAGATTTTCGCGAAGTACGGGAAGTCCAATAAGGACACCGGCTCACCGGAGAGTCAGGTCGCTTTATTTTCCTACCGTATCGCTCACCTCACAGAGCATGTGAAGAAGAACAAGAAAGACGTTTCAACCCGTCGCTCTCTTCTCCGTCTCGTGAGCAAACGTCGTCAGCTTCTGAACTACCTTCAGAAGGTGGACATCGAGAGATACAGGGCTATCGTCAAGGAGCTTGGTCTCCGCCGATAAGCAAAAAATAGGAAACAAGGGGGGCGCGGATGCAAGGCATCCTGCCCCCTTTTTCAAAAGATTTCTCGACAAGCTCGAAATGACAAGACGCCGGATGGTCCGGCAAAAGACGCAATATAGACGTAACAGATGAACATTATCAAAAAGACGATCGAACTTCCCGACGGAAGGATCATCGAAATCGAAACCGGCAAACTGGCCAAGCAGGCCGCCGGCAGCGCAGTGGTGAAGATGGGAGGAACAATGCTCCTTGCAACCGTAACCTGCGCAAAAGAAGTGAAAGAGGGAACCGACTTCATGCCCCTCACAGTAGATTATCGCGAGAAGTATTACGCCGCCGGGCGTTTCCCCGGAGGCTTCCTCAAGAGGGAGAGCCGTCCCTCGGACTATGAGGTTCTTATCGCCCGCCTGGTGGACCGCCCCATCCGCCCCCTGTGGCCGGATGATTTCCACCTGGAGGTTTTTGTGAACGTGATGCTCATTTCCGCGGAGAAGGATGTCCAGCCGGATGCCCTCGCAGGACTGGCAGCATCAGCCGCCCTTGCAACCAGCGACCTTCCTTTCGGAGGCCCTGTGTCCGAGGTCAGAGTTGCCCGCATCGACGGACAGTTCGTAATCAACCCCGGCTTTGAGGCCGGCAAGAAGGCGGATCTGGACCTTATGGTTGCCGCCACCGAAGAGAATATCATGATGGTGGAAGGCGAAATGAACGAAGTGTCCGAGCACGATATGCTCGAGGCAATCAAGTTCGCTCACGAAGAAATCAAGAAGCACTGCCGCGTACAGAAGGAGCTCATGCACGAGCTGGGTACCGACGGCCCCAAGCGCGACTATCCTCACGACGAGGAAGACGAGGCCCTCAAGGCCGCAGTGCGCGAGTTCTGCTATGACAAGTGCTATGCACTCGCCGGCAGCGCCAAGCCCAAGCACGAGCGTGAAGACGGCTTCGAGGCCATTCAGGCTGAATTCCTTGCAACCCTCCCGGAAGAGGAGCAGGAAGAGAAGGCCGCAATGGTGGCACGTTACTATCACGACGTGGAGAAGGAAGCCATGCGCAACCTTGTCCTGGACGAAGGCAAGCGCCTTGACGGCCGCCGCACCGACGAAGTGCGCCCCATCTGGTGCGAAACCGACTATCTGCCTTGCGCACACGGCAGCGCCATCTTCACCCGCGGTGAAACCCAGTCGCTGGCAACCGTCACCCTGGGCACCAAGCTGGATATGAAGGAAATGGACGAGGTGCTCATCCAGGAGGATCAGCAGTTTGTCCTGCACTACAACTTCCCTCCGTTCGCAACGGGCGAGGCAAAGCCTCAGCGCAGCACCGGCCGTCGCGAAATCGGCCACGGAAACCTTGCAATGCGCGCCCTCAAGCCTGTGGTTCCCACAGCTCCTGAGTTCCCGTACGCAGTGCGTGTGGTATCCGACATCCTCGAGTCCAACGGCTCATCTTCAATGGCTTCGGTGTGCGGCGGCTGCCTCGCACTGATGGACGCCGGTGTCAAGATCAAGAAGCCCGTGGCAGGTGTTGCAATGGGCCTTATCACTGACGCGGAGCGCCCCAACGACCGCTATGCAATCCTCACCGACATCCTCGGCGATGAAGACCACCTCGGCGATATGGACTTCAAGGTCACCGGCACCAAGGACGGTATCACCGCAACCCAGATGGATATCAAGGTCGATGGCCTCAGCTACGAGGTGCTTGAAAAAGCTCTCGAGCAGGCACGCCAGGGCCGTATCCACATTATGGGCGAGATGCTCAAGACCATCTCCGAGCCCCGTGAAGACTACAAGCCCTTCGTTCCCCGTATGGTCCAGCTGGAGGTTGCTTCCGAGTTCATCGGCGCAATCATCGGCAAGGGTGGTGAAACCATCCAGGGCATGCAGAAGGAATTCGGCACCACCATCACCATCGAAGAGGTGGACAATGGCGACGGCACCACGAAGGGTGTCGTGGACATCTTCGGCACCGACAAGGCTGCCATGGATGCCACTCTGGAGCGCATCAAGGGTATATGCGCCGTGCCCGAGGTCGGCCAGGTGTACCACGGAAAGGTGGTTTCCATCCTTGAGTTCGGCGCCTTCATCGAAATCCTCCCCGGTAAGGAAGGCCTGCTCCACGTGAGCGAGATTGCCTGGACCAAGACCGACAAGGTGGAAGACGTTTTGAAGGTTGGACAGGAAGTGGACGTGAAACTCCTCGAGATCGACGCAAAGACCGGCAAGATGCGCCTTTCCATGCGCGCTCTCACCGAGAAGCCGGAAGGCTACGTGGAGCCCAAGCCCCGCGACCGCGGCCCTCGTCGCGAAGGTGGCGACCGCAAGGAGCGTCGTGATGGCGACCGTGGTGGCCGCGACCGTGGCCCTCGCCGCGAAGGCGGTGACCGCCGTGAAGGCCGTCCCGAGCGCCGCGATAACGGAGACCGTCGTCCCCGTCACGAGGAGCATCGCCACGAAGAGCCCAAGCACGAGGAACCCGACGTGTTCTAGCGGCTGCGAAAGCTGATCAGTGCGCCCAAAGGTCCATAGCCTGGCACCTTTGGGCGCATTTT
This sequence comes from Bacteroidales bacterium, assembly GCA_024689525.1. The sequence continues at coordinate 40,566 of JAILDI010000018.1, read as the reverse complement.
TGGCCTTTTTTGCTCCTAAAGGTCCACCCGGGAGCACCTTTGGGCACAGTATACGGGCGAATAGGGCGGTTGCCAGTCGCTTGTCAAAAATAATTCGTATATTAGTAGCATGAATGAAAAGACGTATATCATAGGCGGGCATGCGGTAAAGGTGGTTCTGGAGGAGCCGTGGGCTTTTGCGGAACTCACTGCCCAGCAGAAAGAGCTTGTGCGCAGGCTCAAGGCAGGGGAGGACATCGGCATAGAGTCGGTGCCGGCAGACCGGCTGGAGCAGTTGCAGGTGAACGACGCCCTTATGGGCAAGGAGGCAATGACGCGCGAGAAGTGGAATACCTTATCGGCCGATGAGCGCTTCGCCTTCCGCCATACGCTGGATATGCAGCAATATGCCCCTTTTGAGGCCGATGCCCCCGCACAGCCCCTCTTCACTTTGACCGTGCACGAAGGTGTGCCCGGGGAGATCGAGGCCTCCCGGAAGGACTGGAAGGAAGTGACGGCTGTCGATGAGGTGCCTCCGTTCTACTACGGCTACACTCTGGGCGACAAAACCATATACGAGTATTTCCCCTCCAAGGACATCTCCGCCGGCGTGTTTGTAATGAATGCCGATTATACCGATGGCCACTATTATGCCTATCCGGGTATGCCGCTGCGAGTGACTTCGTTGCAGGTGAATACCTCGCTGATGATCCAGTACACGTTTGCATCGGCCCCGCACGATACCCTGCTGCTTCACGCATCGGTGACGCGCTACCAGGGGAAGGCAAATCTGTTCTTCGGCGTGAGCGGCACCGGCAAGAGCACCCACAGCCGCCTGTGGCACGAATATGTGCCGGAGAGCGACCTTATGAACGACGACAATCCCATCATACGTTTCGCCCCCGGCGGCGAGTGCACCGTGTATGGCTCGCCATGGAGCGGTAAGACGCTTTGCTACAGGAACGTTCAAGCTCCCGTGAACGCTCTTGTGCGTCTGGAACAGGCCCCCGTGAACGAAATATCCCGTCTCAAACCCCTTCAGGCGTATGCGAGCGTGATTGCAGCGGTGTCCACAATCCGCTGGCGCCACGAGGTTATGGATCTGCTTGTGCCAACGGTGGAAAGGGTGGCGATGAACATTCCATGCTTCCAGCTGCGCTGCAGGCCGGACAGGGAAGCCGTAGAAGTATGTAAAAACGCTATAATATGATAATAGGTATCTGCAACGACCACGCAGGCGTGGATTTCAAGAACAAGATCATCCGCCTGCTCAAGTCCCGCGGGATCGAAGTGGAGAACTTCGGCACGGACACGCTCGCGAGCGTGGACTATCCGGATTATGCCCATGCCCTGGCATCTGCGGTGGAATCCGGCAAAGTGGATCTTGGCATTGCAATCTGCGGCACCGGCAACGGCATGGCGATTACGCTTAACAAGCACGCCGGAATCCGCGCCGGGCTTGCCTGGAACAAGGAAATCGGCGCACTGGTGAAGGCTCACAACAACGCCAATGTGCTTGTACTCCCGGCCCGCTTCATTCCTTATCGAACCGCATCCCTTATCGTTCGCACCTGGCTGGACACTCCCTTCGAGGGCGGCCGTCACCAGAAGCGCATCGACAAGATTCCCTGCAAATGACGCCCTTCACCCGCGACATCGCCGATTATCCCGGCGGCATCGTCCTCCCCGTGGACAAGCCGTTCCGCTGGACGTCGGCCGATGTTATCCGCAAACTCAAGTTCGCGGCTATAAAGCACTTCGGCAAGAAAAATCTCAAGGTGGGTCACGCCGGTACGCTGGACCCCCTGGCCACCGGCGTCCTTCTGGTGTGCATCGGCGACGCCTGCAAGCGTGCCCAGCAGCTCCAGGACAGCCCCAAGGAGTACGTGGCCCGCATCCGCTTCGGCGCCACAACTCCGTCCTACGACCTTGAGAAAGACATAGACCGCACCTTCCCGTACGAGCATATTACGGCAGAGGCTGTTGCAGAAGCGCTAAAGGGCTTTATCGGCGTGCAGGAGCAGGTGGCTCCGCTATTCAGCGCCAAATCCGTCGACGGCGTCCGCGCCTACGAACTGGCGCGCAAGCTCTACCGTCGCGGCGAAACGGATAAAATCGACGAGCTCTCGCTCTCGATGCTGCAGCGCAACACGATAGAAATCACGGAGCTTGAGTTGTTGTCATTTACAGATTTCTCGACTCCGCCTCCGGCTCCGCTCGAAATGACAACCGGAACGGCATCGAACCGAATCAACGTCGCTGACACATCGGCCCTCGGGCTTCCGGAGGCTACGATCCGCATCGCCTGCTCCAAGGGCACTTACATCCGCGCCTTCGCCCGCGACCTCGGCGAGGCCCTCTCCTCCGGCGCGCACCTCAGTGCCCTTCAGCGCTCCCGCTCCGGTTCCTACCGCATCGACGACTGCCTCTCCCTCGACGACGCCCTTTCTTCCCTTTCTCGTTAGATTCTGCCCAGGCGGTCTTGGGCGATGCCCATGCGGCGGGCGAACTCGCGGCGGCCGATGAGGGAGATGATGGCGGCAATTCCAAGGCCGCTGGCGGCGCCGGTGAGGCACAGGCGCAGGCTGTTCATCACTTTGCCCATCGGATACTCGCGCATCTTGATGTAGTCGCACATCGCAACTTCAAGCGCCTCAGTTTCCATCGAGCCCATGTAGGGATCCAGGTCGTCGAAGCCGAAGTTGGCGCCGGTTACGTACTGGCATACTTCGAAGCAGTATTCGTAGTGGTCCTCTTTCCAGAACTTCTCCACGTCCTTCTGCACATACTCGGTAGGAGCCACGAACAGGGCCTTGGCGATGTCCCACATATCGGCTACGAAAACGGCGCGCTCCTTCACAAGGTCCACGACCTTCTCCACATACTCGCGAGAGAAGACGCCATTGATGAAGTCAGGCACAACTGCATCGGCGGAAATCTTCAAGCCGTTGCTCTCCAAAAGCGGAATGAGCAATGATGCCAGTTCCGCAGAACTCTTCATACGCAGGTATTCGCGGTTGTACCACTTTGCCTTTTCCAGATTGAAGCGGGCGCCGGATTTGATAACGCGGTCCAGTGAGAACACGGGCACCAGTTCGTCCAAAGTATACAGTTCCCTTTCGCCGCCGGGGTTCCAGCCCAGGAAGGCAAGGAGATTCACGAACGCCTCGGGGAAGTAGCCGTCCTCGCGGTAGCCGCGGGACACTTCGCCGGTTTCCGGGTTCTCCCAGCGGAGGGGGAACACGGGGAAGCCAAGGCGGTCGCCGTCGCGCTTGGACAATTTGCCCTTTCCGTCCGGCTTCAGCAGCAGGGACAGATGTGCAAAGCGGGGCATAGTATCAGTCCAGCCAAAGGCCTCATACAGAAGATAATGCAGAGGCAGTGAAGGCAGCCACTCCTCACCGCGGATGACCTCGGTGATTTCCATCAGATGGTCGTCCACAATGTTTGCCAGGTGGTAGGTGGGGAGTTCATCGGCCCTCTTCCACAGCACCTTGTCGTCAAGAGTGTCGGTATTCACCTCCACGTGGCCGCGGATAAGGTCGTCCATCTTAACAACCCGGTCGACCGGCATCTTGAAGCGCACGGTCCAGTCGGTTGTTTCCTCAAGCAGACGCGCCACCTCATCGGCAGGAAGCGTCAGAGAATTGCGCAAGCCACCGCGGCTCGCGGCATTATACATAAAGGTCTGGCCGGAAGCCTCCGCCTCCGAACGCTTTGCAGCAAGCTCTTCAGCGCTGTCGAACGCATAATAAGCCCAGCCGGCGTTAACCAGCTGCTCGGCATACTGGCGGTAGATCGGCCTTCTCTGGCTCTGACGATAGGGGGCGTGGGGATGCTTTTCAGAAGCCACTTCCACCACCTTTCCATCGGCATCCACGCCTTCGTCGGGAATGATGCCGCACCAGCGCAGGGCCTCGATGATGTAGGCCTCGGCACCGGGAACGAAACGGTGGGAGTCGGTGTCTTCAATACGGATAATGAAATCGCCTCTCTTCTGCTTAGCGTACAGGTAGTTATACAGTGCAGTGCGCACGCCGCCCATATGGAGCGGTCCGGTGGGGGAGGGCGCAAATCTTACTCTTGTCCTTCTTTCCATAGTCTATTGCTCTTTATGTGCGCGCCTGATTGCGGGAACGTTCTCCAGCTGGCTGCGGTCCTCACCGGGCTCCACGCACAGGCAGGGCTTGGTGTCAGTGAAGAAGTGCATCTGGCGCACATTGTCGGAGGAATTGAATCCAATCTTGATGGGAGTGATCTCGGGCAGGGAAACTTCCTCGCCGTGCTTGCCGGTTTCCCAGACAAATCCATGGTCGATGACGACGATATTCCCCAGGTTCATATCGGTGATCTCGCCGATCTTGCCCATCTCGAATCCGGTGACGATGGCGGTAATCTTCACCTTGTCGCCGAAGTCGGGATCGTTGTCCCACACGATGCCTTTCTTGAAGCGGTTGGCGTTGCCGGTATACTCGGCAATCATCTCATCGACCTTCTGCATATCGCTCATCGTGGCACCCTGGTCGTTGTTGCCCACGGTGATGTTCACGAGAACGTTCTTCGCGGTCTTGAGGTCGAAATCGTTCAGCAGCGGGCTCTCGAAAGCGCCCTTCACCGCCATCTCCAGGCGGTCCTCGCCGGAGCCTTCACCGTTGCCCATCAGGGCCATTCCGCTGTTGCGCATCATCTTGCAAACATCCTGGAAGTCCACGTTGATGTAGCCGGGCTTTGTGATAACCTCAATAATGCCGCGAACAGCAGTTGCCAGCACCTCATCGGCCTTGGGGAAAGCCTCCTGGATAAGGGTGTCGCCGTAGAAGTCGTACAGTTTCTCATTGTTGATGATGAGCAGGCTGTCCACGTTCTTTTCCAGCTCGCGGATGCCGTCGACGGCCTTGGACTGGGATTCGTTGCCTTCGTTCTTGAAGGGGATGGTAACAACGGCAACTGTGAGGATGCCGCGGTCCTTTGCCATCTTTGCAATAACAGGAGCAGCGCCTGTTCCGGTTCCGCCGCCGAGACCTGCGGTGACAAAGAGCATCTTGGTGCCGTTGTCAAGCACTTTGGCGGCAATTTCGTCCTGGGCTTCCAGGGCTGCATTGCGTCCGGCAACGGGATCGGTACCTGCGCCCAGGCCCGCGCCCATCTGGATCTTCACGGGCACGTCGCTTGTTGAAAGGGCCATCGCATCGGTGTTGCACACCACAAAGCTGCAGCCCTCGATGTTCTTGCGGTACATGTAGTTGACGGCATTGCAGCCGCCACCGCCAACACCGATAACCTTGATTATGGAGTCGCCGCCGTAGGTCCAGTCCACGGGAGTGAGATTTGTCTTGATATCGTAGTCCATAATTATTCCTCAGTCATTTGGTTATACAGATTGCTGAAAACATCGCCGATCTTGGTCCAGATGGCCTCACGGTGTCCGTTCTTGGGAGCCTTCACCTTAATCTTCTTCTCCTTGGGTTTCTTCTCCTTGGGCTGCACGGGACCAAGGTCCTTGTCCTGGAACAGGAGATTGTCGGCCCCATCCGCGGTGGCAGTCTCTTCCACGATTTCCATCTCCGGCTTCTCTTCCACAACCTCCACGGGCTCGGGACGGGTGGCGCAGTCCGGCAGCCTGTCGTCCTTGGCCGCCAGAATCATACCCACAGCCGCGGTGGAGCTGAGCTCGTAGATGTTGTTCACCGAAGTGGAGAACTTGTGCAGGGGATATCCCGGACGGATTTCGTAGCCGGACATATCCTTCAGCAAGTTGCCGATATTAGTGAGGCAGGCGCCGCCACCGGTGAGGACGATACCGCTGCGGAGGTCGTTCTGAAGGCCGCTCTCCTGGATGTAGTAGAGCACTGCGTTCAGAATTTCGCGGCTGCGTGCGTCGATAATCTCGGAAATGTACTTCACGCTGACTTCCTTGATGGGATCGGTGACGCGCAGCTGAAGCACTTTCTCGCTGAGCGTGCCAAGCTTGGAGGGGATGCAGGCGCCGAAGCGGATCTTGATCTTCTCAGCCAGGGCTTCGGAAATCGAGCATTCGCTGCGGATATCCCCGGTGATGTTCCTTCCGCCGAAAGGAATGGCGGCATAGCTCCGCATAATGCCCCTGGAGTAGATGCTCACGGAGGTAACTCCCGCGCCGATATCGACCAGGGCAACGCCGTTCTGCTTCTCATCCTCGTTGAGCACGGCCTTGGCCACGACGTCAGGAAGGAAGTATTTCTTCGCTATCGCAATGCCCAGCGTGTTGAAGATCTTGTCCATCGCCGTAGTGGTGAGGCGGTCGCCGATGAACACCTTGAACGTGCCGGCAATCTTGCTGGAAATAGCGCCGACCACATCGTCCTCCACCATCTGGATCTGATTGTCGATGGCGAAAGACTGAGCCACAGCGCCGTACATTATCTGCTTGTCGAAATTGTCCAGCGGATAAGTCTCCAGCGCCAGGGCCTTGAGGTCCGATACCTCCTCCTCGGAGATGAATTCCTCGGAGTCGGGCCTGTCCAGCTCGCACTCGGCAATCTCCTGCTTTACGTCGATGCGGGGGAGACCCACAACCACCTGCAGGATCTTGATCATAAGTTCGGCCTCGGCATCCTCGACGGCCTTTCTCACCTGCTCGGACGCCTTCCGGGGATTCTGCACAAGGCTGTTGCGTATTCCGTCAGCCGGAGTCTCCTTGTAGTACACGATCTGGACGTCATCCCCTTTGACGCGGGCAACGCAAAGCCCGAACTTGTAAGTTCCCAGGTCAATCGATGCTATGTATCGTTCTTCCATATATATGTATTTATTTGTTATCTGCACACTATCTGTCCGTGGAAACGCAGGTCCACGTCCTTGTAAGGGGTCTCACGGGAAGGGGCGACGCACTCGTAGTACATCTTCATCTTCCCGAACTTTTCGGCCACGGCGGTGGGCGAGCCGAAGCGGAAGCGTTCGTCGCCCTGCCGGGGTATCATAATCAGCTCGCCGTCGTCCATGACGTGGATCTGGCTTATGCGCGTACTCCAGAATCCGTTCATCTGCGAGACGAGGGCCGTCATCCGCAGCAGCCATTCCTGCTCCGCGGCGCTCTGGGGGAATCCCTTGAAGCCCTTCGTGAGCGTTAGCGGAACGGAGCCATCGACCACCGGAACCCTCACCGGGAACCTCTCCTGAAGCGGGAACAGGAAGCCGGAGGCATCGGCGTACCAGCCATCGGCCCCTATCTGGAAGCGGACGACCGGAGCCCTCTGGCTGATTTCCACGTGCAGGATGCCGTCGTCGCCCGTCCAGGCATTGCTCTTGAGGATGGCGCCCTTGTTGTCCAGGATTTCCTCCATCTTCTCAAGGTCGACTTCCTCCAGCCGCTGCCCGCGCCAGGGACCGTAGTCCTCCAGGAAATGCTCCACGTCGCCGGGACTCACGAATTTGCGCTCCATACTGTCCAGAATCACGGTCTCCAGGCCCTTGCAGGTGATAAGATGCCTGCTGCGGGCAGAGGAACCCGAAGCAAGCAGCCATATGGCCACCGACGCAAGCACCACGGCGGATGCGCAGATTATGTCCACGACGCGGCGTTTCATCTCTTCTCCAGCATTTCGGTTATGAGCGGTATGAACCTGTCGATATTTCCGGCCCCGAACGTCACAAGGACGTCCACGGGCTCATCCTTAAGGTAATCCATAAGTTCCTCCTTGCGCAGCAGCACCTTCTCCGGAGCGGTGACGTCGTTGAAGATGATATCCGACGTAACCCCGGGAATGGGCTCCTCGCGCGCAGGGTAAATGTCCAGCAGTATAAGCTTGTCCACCAGGCTCAGCGACTGTGCGAACTCGGGCGCGAAATCCCGCGTACGGGTGTACAGGTGCGGCTGGAAAATCGCGGTGATCTTCCTTCCGGGGAAGATGTCGCGCAGCGAGCTGATTGCCGATGCCAGCTCCGCCGGATGATGCGCATAATCGTCCACATAGGCCATTCCGGGCTTGTTGACGTGCATCTCCAAACGCCTCTTAACTCCGCCGAAAGTGCCTATGGCAGCCTTTATCTTTTCCGGGTCGATGCCGTAGCACAGGGCCATCGCCGCAGCTGCCACGCTGTTCTCCGCGTTCACCCAGCCGGGTGTGCCAACGCGGATGCCCTTCAATACACCCCAGGGGTGCACCAGATCGTAGATGAAGCATCCGTCCGGCCCGGGATGGGCGCCTTCCGGATGGAAATCGGCCCCGGTATCCGTATAATGATAGGTATATACCTTAGCTTTCGTGTCCGCAGCTCCCACGGGAACGCCTTTTTTGCAGATAAGCGTCCCGCTCACCTGCGAGGCAAAGGCCTTGAAGGCCTCCACCACGTGGGCATAGTCGCCGTAAATGTCCAGATGGTCGGCGTCCACGGCGGTTATCACGGCAATCTCCGGGAACAGTTGCAGGAAGGAACGGTCGAACTCATCGGCCTCTGCCACAACAGTGTCGCCCTTGCTCATAAGGAGGTTTGTGCCGTAATTGCGGGAAATGCCGCCCAGGAAGGCCGAGCAGCCATTTCCGCTTTCGGTGAGGATATGTGCAAGCAGGGTGGAAGTGGTGGTCTTTCCGTGAGTGCCGGAAACGGCCAGGCAGCGCTGTCCGCGGGCGATTTCACCCAGCATCCTGGAGCGTTTCACCACCTTGTAGCCGCCACTGAACGCACGTTGCATCTCGCCCAGTTCGGCCGGAATGGCGGGGGTGTAAACCACCAAAGTTTCGGCCACATCGGCAGGGATAAGGTCGGGCCTGTCCTCATAGTGAACGGCGATGCCCTCCGCCTCCAGTTGGGCGGTGAGGTCCGACGGGGTGCGGTCGTAACCGGCCACATCAAATCCCCTGAATTTGAAGTAACGCGCAATGGCGCTCATTCCGATTCCGCCAATGCCTATGAAATAAACGTGCTTCATAATATCCTGTATACTTCGTCGCAAATTGTCTGTGCTGCATCGCGGAGGGCCATCCCCAGGGCATTCTTGCCAAGAGTCTCGCGCTTCGCGTCATCGTGCAGCAGGCCGATGGCGGTGGGGAGAAGCTTCTCCACGGCATCGGCATCCTTCACTATCATCGCCGCGTCCTTCCGCACCAGGGCCATAGCGTTATGGGTCTGATGGTCCTCGGCCACGTTGGGGGAGGGCACGAACACGACGGGCTTGCCCATCGCGCAGAGTTCGGAAACGCTGCTGGCGCCGCTGCGGGAAATGACCACATCGGCCGCCGCATAGGCCAGGTCCATTCTGGAGATGAAGTCATAATGGCCGATGCCTTCCGGCTTCTTTTCCTCCATAAATGCATCCACGCCGGCCTTGTAGTACTTGCCGCACTGCCAGATTACGTCGATGTCGCCGCCTCCGGGGCAGCCGTCCTCGATCCATTTCCTCATCGACTTGTTAAGCGTGCCGCTTCCAAGGCTGCCGCCTACTATGAAAAGATGCTTGCGGGCAGGGTCCAGGCCGAAGTGCTTCACCGCCTCCTCCTTCATTTCCGGAGTGGGGGGCAGGGACACTTCCTTGCGGATGGGGTTGCCGGAAAGCACAATCCTGTCGGCCGGGAAGAAACGTTCCATCCCTTCATAAGCCACGCAGATGGACTGCACGCGCTTTCCAAGCAGTTTGTTGGTGACGCCTGCAAAGCCGTTCTGCTCCTGGATGAGGGCGGGAATCTTCATTCCCGTCGCGGCCCAGAGCAGGGGAGCGCTGGCATAGCCGCCCACGCCGATCACCACGTCCGGCTTGAACTCCTTCAGGATCCTGCGCGCCATACTTATGCTCTTGAGCACCTTGAACGGCACCTGGATGTCGTTGATGATGTTGTGCAGGTTGAGCTGCCTCTGCATCCCAACGATGGGCAGGCCCACAATCTTGTATCCGGCTGCGGGAACCTTTTCCATCTCCATCTTGCCCTCGGCGCCCACGAAGAGAATCTCCGTTTCCGGCTGCACTTCCTTCAGCTTGTTGGCTATGGATATCGCCGGGAAGATGTGTCCTCCCGTGCCTCCGCCACTTACTATGGCGCGTATCGGCTTATAATTCTTCATTATCGAGTGTTTCTAATTGTTCAAGTTCGTCCAGTCCGGCCTGCACCTCGTCATTATGTTCGATGATGGGGACGGCATCGGCCTCTCTCTTCTGCATCTTCAGCCATACGTTGCGGCTGATGGACAGGATTATTCCGAATGCCAGGCAGAACATTATGAAGGCCGATGAGCCGTGGCTTATCATCGGCAGCGTCTGGCCCGTCTGCGGCACCAGAGGCAGGTGCACGTTCACGGCCATATGCAGGAAGGCCTGCGAGCATATCATCAGGATGAGCCCGGCCACGCTGAGCTTGGCGAACAGATTGTCGCCGCAGTCCTTCACTATCATCACGCCCCTGGCCAGCAGGCTCAGGTACAGCATTATTATCAGCAGGGCCCCCAGAAGCCCGGTCTCTTCCACGATGAAACTGTACATATAGTCCTCGTAGATAGCCGCGGTGACGTATTTCTGGCTGCTTCCGCCGATGAATTTTCCGAACACTCCGCCTTCCTTGATGGCATACTCCGCGCTGATGGGCTGTTTGAGCTTGTCCATCACCTCGTAGAAAGCGGCCGTGCCGGGAGTGGTCTCGTAGAGTTTTTCCAGGTTGGCTTCGTCCTTGTTTGTTATACGGCTCCAGGCAGTTGCAGCACGTCCCTTGTTGGTGGCCAGCATAACGCCCACCAGGATGCCGCCGCCTACCAGCAGGACAGCAAAGAACCCGAGCAGATGCTTGAACTTGATGCCTCCCAGGATGCACATAAGTATCAGTACTCCGGCGATAAGAAGCGCGGCGGAGTTACTGCCCATCATCACCAGGCCGATGGTTGCCGCCATCGGGATGAAGATGTAGAACCATTCCAGGAACAGGTCCGAGCCAAGCCAGGAGAAACTGGGATTCTGCTCCGCGAACTTCTTGAAGAAGGTGAACCTGCCTTCCTTGAACGAACTCACGGCCCAGGCGATATACATCACCATAAACACTTTCACTATCTCGAACACATGTATCTGCATTCCGTGGAAGAGCAGTACGCGGTTGGCAACGGCCTTTTTGGGGAAGGAGAAGATGGGATTCTTGATGTGGAACATCAGGATGACCAGGAGCACGGCGGCGATGATGAAGCCGAAACGTGAGAAGAATCGGTACACGCCCGTCTTCTTAATCACGAAATAGCAGAATGCCATTACTCCGAGGCCGATACCCACGGCAACCAGCTGGTCCCTCACGATGGACACGCGGTCGCCGCCCTGGTTTGCAAGCAGGGTGGTGGACGAGAAAACCGCAATGATGGAAATCAGCATGAGGAGCAGGGCGACCATAAGGATAATCTTGTCGCCTTTGAACCCCTCGGTGAGATTCCAGATATTCTTTTTATTCCGCGGTTTCTTCGCCATATCGCTACAGGTTCCTCACGGCTGCCTTGAACTGGGCGCCGCGGTCTTCATAATTCTTGAAAAGGTCGAAGCTGGCGCAGCAGGGGCTCAGCAGCACCACGTCGCCGGAGCTGGCGAATGCTGCGGCCTTGCGCACGGCCTCTTCGGCCGACAGGGCATCGGCCATATTCTCCACAAGGCCTCCGAATGCCGCGTGAATCTTGGCATTGTCCACGCCCAGGCACACGATGGCTTTCACTTTCTCCTTTACCAGGTCGTTCAGCACGGAGTAGTCATTGCCCTTGTCGGTGCCGCCCACGATCCACACCACGGGACGCTTCTGGCACTCGAGTGCGTACCAGGCGGAATCCACGTTGGTGGCCTTGGAGTCGTTGATGTAAAGCACGTCCTTGATGCTAAGGACGGGCTCCAGGCGGTGCTCCACGGGCTGGAAGGTCTTCAGGGAGTTGCGGATTATCTCATTATCGATTCCGGTGGCCTTCGCGGCAAGCGCTGCAGCCATCGAGTTGTATATGTTGTGCTTGCCGCCCAGTGCAAGTTCTTTCAGATAAATGTCGGTCTCCTCCTTGTCGTAGCGGAGAATTATCTTGTCGTCGCGCAGGAATGCGCCCTGTTCCACCTCCTTCTGCTGGGAGAAGGGCAGCATCTTGCAGCGGAGCACGATGTTGGAAAGGTGGCCGATGGTGATTTCATCGTCGGAGTCGAAGATGAAGCAGTCGTCCGGGGTGAGGTTGCGGGTGATGTTGAACTTCGCCGCGGTGTAGTTCTCCATCTTGTGGTCGTAGCGGTCCAGATGGTCCGGGGTGATGTTGGTGATGATGGCGATGTCCGGCTTGAACTCGTACACATCGTCCAGCTGGAAGCTGCTGATCTCCAGCACGTAATAGTCGAAGTGCTCGGTTGCCACCTGATAGGCGTAGGACTTGCCGATATTGCCGCCCAGGCCCACGTTGAGGCCCGCGTTCTGAAGCAGGTAGTAGATCAGCGACGTCGTGGTGGTCTTTCCGTTCGATCCGGTGATGCAGATCTTTTTCGCATGGTCATATCGGCCCGCGAATTCAATCTCGGAGATGATGTGGGTCCCGTTGGCGCGGAGCTTCTGCACCATCGGCACAGTCCCCGGGATGCCCGGCGACTTCACCACCTCATCGGCATTCATTATAAGGTCTTCCGTGTGATGACCCTCTTCGAAGGGGATGTCCCACTGACGGAGCACATCGGCATAGTGCTGCTCGATCTTTCCCTTGTCGGAAAGAAATACGTTATATCCTTTTACTTTTGCAAGCACTGCGGCGCCCACTCCGCTTTCGGCGCCACCCAAAACTACTAATCTGGACATATCTTATCTGATTTTCAAAAGTGCTAAAGTTGAAACGGCTAAAATGATTCCCACGATCCAGAAGCGGACGGTGATCTTCGCTTCGTGATGAGGGGGTACGGGTTTCGGGAACAGGACTTTTCCCGGAAGCTGCTTTTTGTCCTGATAATGATGGTGGAGGGGAGTCATGCTCCATATCCTCACGCCTTCTCCGCTGCGGCGCTTGGTGATCTTGAACCATGTGCGCTGCATAAGTACGCTCAGGCTCTCCACGAAGAACACGCCGCACAGCAGGGGAATGAGGAGCTCCTTGCGGAGCAGGACGGCGCTCACGCCGATAATTCCGCCGATCGTGAGGCTTCCCGTATCGCCCATAAACACCATTGCGGGGAAGGAATTGAACCAGAGGAAGCCGATGAGCGCGCCCACGAAGGCCGACATGAACACCGCCACCTCGCCGGTTCCCGGCATATACATAATATTAAGGTAATTCGAGTCGATGAGGTTGCCGCTGAGCCAGGCCAATATGCCGATGACCACACCCACTATGGCCGATGTTCCCGCCGCCAGGCCGTCCAGGCCGTCGGTGAGGTTGGTGCCGTTGGAGCAGGCGGTGATCACGACCACGATCATAAGCACGTAGATGGCCCATTTCGCATACCAGCCCCAGGCGCCCTTGAAGGGGGAGAGCCATTTGTAGTCGAACTCGTGGTTCTTCACGAAGGGGATTGTGGTCTTTGTGCTCTTCACAACGTTCTCTTCCACGTATTTTCCACTGGTGACGGCAGGGTCGTTGTCCAGGGTGCGCTCCACTGCCACGGGCTCGAATTCGTTCACGGGTACCTTTTCACGTACAACGATATCGGGGCTCCACCACACTGTAAGGCCTACGATGAATCCAAGGATAATCTGTCCCAGGAGCTTGGCTTTCTCCGAAAGGCCTTCCTTCTTGTGACGGAACACCTTTATATAGTCGTCGGTGAATCCCAGGGCGCCGCACCAGATGGTGCTGAAGACGAGCAGGATCACGTAGATGTTGGTGAGGTCACAGAACAGGAGCACGCCCACGAGGATGCCCAGGATAATGATAATGCCGCCCATTGTGGGGGTTCCCTTCTTCTGGATCTGGCCTTCCAGACCCAGGTCGCGCACGGTTTCACCAATCTGCTTCTTCTGGAGCAGGCGGATTATGCGTTTGCCCACCACCAGCGAGAACAGCATAGCGGTAACGCTGGCGAGCATAGCCCTTACCGACAGGTAGTGCATAAGGCCCATGCCGGGAATGTCCCAGCCCAGGTTTTCCAGGTATCTGAACAGATGGTAAATCATTTCATTATCATTTTAAAGGTTTCGGCAACGATCTCCTTTTCGTCGAAATGGTGTTTAACCGTGCCAATGATCTGATAGTCTTCGTGTCCCTTGCCGGCCAGCAGGATGGTGGCGCCGGCGGGCGCAGTCATAATGGCTGTGCGGATGGCCTCCTTGCGGTCGACAATGAAAATGCTCTTGGCGATGCCTTCCCAGCTGAGCCCCGCGCGAATGTCGTTGATGATGGCTTCCGGGTCTTCCGTGCGGCAGTTGTCGGAGGTGACGATGATTCGGTCGGCCATTGCCTCGGCCACCTGGGCCATCTCCGGACGCTTCGTCTTGTCACGGTCGCCGCCGCAGCCGAACAGGCAGATGAGCTGGCGCTCCGGGGCGATGTCGCGGAGGGTCTTGAGCACGCTGCGCATTGCATCGGGAGTGTGGGCATAGTCGATCACTACGGAAAGGCCTTTCGGGCCCCTGAGATTCTCCAGCCTTCCGGCTACGCTCTCCAGGCGGGAGAGGGCCAGCAGGACCTCGTCCTTCTGCGCGCCAAGGCAGATTGCCGTGGTGTAGATTGCAAGGACGTTGTATGCATTGTGCTCGCCGATGAGCCTTGTCCAGGCCTCTGTGCCGTCGATTTTCAGGAGCATCCCCTCGAAGCCCTGTTCCTGGATCTGGGCGGTGTGGTCGGCCATACTGCGGCAGGAATAGGTGACAATCTTCGCCCTGGTGTTCTGCACCATTACCAGGCCGTTGCGGTCATCGGCATTCACTATTGCATAAGCCGTCTCCGGCAGGTTGTCGAAAAAGAGTTTCTTGCAACGGAGGTACTCGGCGAATGTCTTGTGATAGTCCAGATGGTCGTGGGTGAGGTTGGAGAAGATGCCGGCTGCAAAGTGAAGCCCGGACACCCTTTCCTGTTCCACGCCGATGGAGCTCACCTCCATAAAGCAGTAGGCGCAGCCTTCCTGCACCATCCTGTGCATAAGGGAATTGATGGTTATGGGGTCTGCCGTTGTGTTTGCGGTTTCCAGCCTCTCGTTGCCCACGTAATTGGCAATCGTGGAAAGCAGGCCGCAGTTGTATCCAAGGCTCATAAAGAGCTTGTACAGCAGCGTGACGGTAGTGGTCTTGCCGTTAGTTCCGGTAATTCCAACCAGCTGCAACTTGGATGACGGGTGCTCGTAGAAGTTATCGGCCGCAATCGCTACTGCGTGGCGGCTGTTGCTCACCTGCACGAAGGTTACATCCTTCGCGGCGGGCTTGTCCCTCAAGGCGCCTGCCTCTTCACTCTCATACACCACGGCTGTTGCACCGCGCTCCATTGCCTGGAGGATGTAGGCGTGGCCGTCGCTCTCGAAACCCTTCACTGCGAAGAATACGGTTCCGGGAGAAACCTTGCGGGAGTCGCTGCAGATGGCGCTGATGCTCTTGTCCAGCTGTCCCCACGTGCCAAGCACGCCGATGTTCTCAATTATTTCCGACAGTATCATTTTAACGTAATTTCTATAATGTCTCCTTCTTTTGCCACTGTTCCCGCGGCGGGTTTCTGGCTGCTGACGTGACCGGATCCGGTGTATGTGCAGCGGAGTCCGCGGCTTTCCGCCTCCCACAGTGCGTCGCTGAGCCCCAGGCCCTTAAGGTTGGGGATGCGGCCCTGTTCTTCGTCCCTTTCCGGCATATCCATAACGGGAACTTCCGCGATGTGGGGAACGTTCTCGCTCCAGCCTTCGTCAATGGCGTATATCTGGTCCACGATCTCACGGTACGCGCGGGCGGGTTTGTCGCCGCCGTAGTAGTTGGCGTGGGACGGGTATGAGTACACTGTGATGAGCAGCGTATATTTGGGCTGTTCCACCGGGAAGAATCCCACGAAGGTGCCCTGGAATTTGTGGCGTCCGTATTTGTCCACGTACGGGTCCTTGGGGTTGGGGTTCTCGTCCCTCATAAGCACGGCGCGGGCGGTTCCCGTCTTGCCGGCAATGTGGAGCCTGGCCTTGGACAGGTGGGTGGCGCCGGTACCGTGGGTTACCACGGCCCTCAGAGCGCGCGTAACAGTATCGGCCGTAGCTTCAGAACAGATGTTGTTCATAAACGCGGGACCGTATTTCTTCACCACCCGGCCGTCTTTCTCCAGGTCTTCCACCAGGTATGGCTTCATCATCCGTCCCTTGTTGGCGATTGCGTTGTAGAACATCGCCAGGTGCATGGGAGTGATGGAGAGGCCGTATCCGTAGGCGTTGGTGAGCAGTGTGCTTCCGGAGTAGAGTTTGCTTCCCGGGGTGTGCACTTCCGGCTTGGCCAGGCCTTCGATGTCGAAATCGAATGCGGTGCCAAGGCCATATGCGAACAGATGGTCGTAGTAGCGCTGTGGATTGTCGCTGTAGTACAGCTGGGCCAGGCGCGCGAATACATAGTTCGATGAGATCTCCAGTCCGTGGATGATGGAAATGTCCTTCATCCGGGCCACGTGGTCGTCGTAGGGGATGCTGGGCACTCCGGGGATGCGTCCGCCGTGGGTCTCGATCCTCTGGTCCAGGGTCACCAGGCCGTCTTCCACAAGGGATGTGAGGGTGACGGTCTTCATCACCGAGCCCTGCTCGCCGCGCTGCCTGAGAACCAGATTGTCCCTTTCGCGCAGGGGGCTGCCGGGGATGGTGTCGCGCACCAGGTTCACCATTGCGCGCACGGCGCCGGTTTCCACCTCAAGGATAACAGCAATGCCTCCGCGGATGCCGGGATCCTGGTCGATCTGTCTCCTCAGAGCCCTGTCGGCAATGCCCTGGAAGTCGATGTTCAGGGTAGTGCGCACGTCAAGCCCGTCCTCCGCCGGCTCCCACTTCTTGGCATAGTCGTGGACATACTGGTTGTGCTCCGAGATCCGAAGCTCCTCGTATCCGTCCTTGCCGTGGAGGAATTTGTCGAAACTGTATTCCAGGCCCCTCTGGCTGTTATCTTTCATCGTGCCGATGGTGCGGCGCGCGAGCGTGTCGTAAGGATATATGCGCTCGTCGTGCTCAACCACTTTGAGGCCGCCCTTGTACTTATGCTCGTTGAACAGATGGAAGGTCTTGAGGGTGTCGAGGGTCTGAAGGTCGACATTCTTCATTATCAGAAGGTTGGTTTCACCAACCCATCGGCCGTCGGCCCTGTGCCAGCCCTCACGGCCCTTCATTATCAGCTGATAGTATTCATCGGCCGTGCGGTTGCCAAAGAGTGCGGCCAGCTCGCGGGAGAGGGTATCGGCCTTACTGCACCAAAGCACTTCGGCCTTGGCTCCGGCGTCCTTGCGGGGTGTGGCTATGGGCTTGCCTTTAGCTTCCGCCGCCTTGCGCTGTTCGGTCTCCTTCTCGTCCATCTCTATGAACTCCTGCTTTCGCACGGTGCAGTCCATATATATGTCATAATAAGGAACGGTGATGGCCAGAGGGCGTCCGTCACAGGTGAGGATGCGCCCGCGGGTGGGGACGATGTCCTTCTTCACCTCCCTGGGATGGAAGTACTGTGCGTAGTCTTCCTTCACCAGAGGCTTCACCTGGATGATGACGGTCTTGACGAAAATGGCCACCGATACGATCAGAAAGACCATATATATGCCGGTGAGGAAAGGTCCTACCAGGTCTTTCTTCTTTCCGGTGTTATTTGTGTTCTTCCTGCTCATTTTGCCTTAATCGTATATGCGGGTTTCTCAGGCATTCCAACCTGGGAATCCAGTTCATCAAGTCCCTGGAGGGTGGTGGAGATGCTGTGGAGTTTCACCAGCTCTCCGGTTTTCTGGGCGTGGACAACTTCCAGCTCCTTGATCGTCTCTTTGTTCTTCTCCACCTGGGTGAGGGTCTTGTCCACCATCAGACTGACGTAAATGCTCAGGCCGATGATGAGGAAAAGGTAAAGGATGTGGATGAAGAGTTTGTCGGCCCTAAGACGCAGTACCAGCTCTCCTTTCCAGATGGCCTTCAGGGCCTCCATGAAGCCTTTTCCTATTTCGCTCCAGTCCATCATTCCGCGGCCCTCCTTTCTGCGACGCGCAGTTTTGCACTGCGTGCGCGTGTGTTTGATGATATTTCACTCTCTGCGGGGACGATGGGCTTGCGGTTCACCGCCTCAAGGGGAGCTACGGTGCGTCCGAACATATCCTTCTCCTCGATTCCTTCCACATTCCCGCATTTGATGAAGTTCTTCACCATCCTGTCTTCCAGGCTGTGATAGGTGATAACCACCAGGCGCCCGCCGGGTTTGAGCGAGCGTGCCGCGCCGTCGAGGAATTTCTCCAGCGAACGGAGTTCACCGTTCACCTCGATGCGCAGGGCCTGGTACACTTTGGCCAGCACCTTATGTTCGGCTCCCCTGGGGAGCATCTTTTCGATGGCCTTGTCCAGATCGCCGCTCGTGAGGATGGGGGCTTGTTTGCGGGCTTCCGCTATGAGCTGTGCCATCCTGCGTGCGCCGTCCACCTCGCCGTAGAGCTTGAGAATGTTCTCAATCTCCTCCGGCTCGCGCGTGTTGAGGATATCGGCAGCCGTTACGGCGCCCTTTTCGTTCATCCTCATATCAAGTGGCGCATCGTAGCGGAAGGAAAAACCGCGCTCCGGCGTGTCGAACTGATGGGACGACACGCCCAGATCGGCCAGAATTCCGTCGAACTGCACATTGTACAGCGCCGCATAGTTCTCGATGTAGCGGAAATTGTTGTGGACAAGGGTGAGCCTGCTGTCCTTGAAGGCTCCGTTTATTGCATCCAAGTCACGGTCGAAGGCGATGACGCTGCCGCCATCGTTTATGCGTGAAAGTATTCCGGCGGTGTGGCCACCGCCTCCGAATGTGACATCGGCGTATGTTCCGTTGGGATTGGTTACGAGGCTGGAAATGCTCTCCTGGAGCATTACGGGGGTATGATACTCTGACACCGCTATCTCCCTCCGTTACTTAGAGGAGATGGCTGCTGCGGTCCTGTGGAACTCATCGTCCGACATCAGAGAGGCCTCGCGACTCTCCTTCGCCCAGACTTCGATTTTGTACCCGTTACCCGCAAACACCACTTCCTTGTTAATTCCTACAGCCTTTAGTAGTTCGGAGGGGATGTTCAGGCGGCCCAGTTTTCCGTCGGGAACGACATAGAAAACGTCCTCGTTGAACTTGCTCCAGAACGAAGCGTGAAGCGGATTAAGTTCGGGGTCGATGTTTTCGAGCACCTTGTCGCTCCTGCGGGCCCACTCTTCGAGGGTGTACAGGTTCAGGCAATTGCCCTGGACGCTTTTTTTGACGATGAGTGTAAGGTCAGATTCTCCGCTACGTGCCATCGCGTCACGGTAGATGGCAGGGAACACGATTCGTCCCTTGTCATCCACCTTCGCGGCAGCATTACCGTAGAATCTGACCATAGATTTCTTTGAACTTAAGTTTAACTTTCACGCAAGTGCAAAGGTACGCAAAATTTTCCATTTTATTCCATATTCTCCCAAAATTTTCCACAACTTTTTCAACACCCCCTCTCCACGGCCCTACATGGCATAAAAACCCCCGGCCATTTGACCGGGGCATCAAGTGTCTTTAAATGGAGTTTAGAGTTCGCGGCGGAGGCGGGCTTTGGCGATGTCGAGTTGGGAGCGGTATTTGGCGATGGTGCGGCGGGCCACTTTGTAGCCGCGCTTGCCAAGTTCGTCCACGAGTTCGTCGTCGGTGAGGGGCTGGTGTTTGTCTTCGTTATCCACAAGCTCCCTGAGAACTTTTTTGATTTCGCGGGTGCTCACTTCCTCGCCGTCCTTGTTTTCAAGGCCTTCGGAGAAGAAGTACTTGAGGGGGAAGATGCCGAAGTGGGTTTCGATCCACTTGGAGTTCACCACGCGGGAGATGGTGCTGATGTCGAAGCCGGTCTTTTCGGCTATGTCCTTGAGCACCATGGGTTTGAGGGAGGATTCGTCACCGTCCTTGAAGTACTCTTCCTGGTACTCGATGATGGCTTTCATCGTGCTTTCCAGCGTGTTCTGGCGCTGGCGGAGGGCTTCGATGAACCACTTTGCCGAGTCCAGTTTCTGCTTCACGAAGATGGCTGCCTCCTTCTGTGCGCGGTCCTGCGTGTACTTGCCGTTTTCCATAATCTCCGCATACTTGTGGTTGATGTGGAGTTCGGGGATGGAGAAGCGTGGCATCGTGAGGGTGAAGCGGCCGTTTTCGTAGTCCAGCTGGAAATCAGGGATGATCTGCTGCGCCTGGTCCGAGTAGCTGTCGTCGATCTGTCCGCCGGGGGAGGGATTCAGCTTGCGGATCTCCTCCATCGCGGCTTTCAGCTGATCGGCACTCAGATGATAGCGGTTCATTATCTTCTGGAAGTGGCGGTTCTTGAAGTCGTCGAAACTGTCCTTCAGGATGCGCAGGGCAACGCGCACGTTGTCGCTCTGTTTCTTGTCCTCGAGCTGGATGATGAGGCATTCGCGAAGGTCGCGGGCGCCCACGCCGGAGGGCTCGAACTGCTGGATGATCTGCAGCATCGCCTCCACTTCCTCCGGGGTGCTTTCCACGTTGGCGCGGAAGGCAAGGTCGTCCACAAGGGCTTCGACGTCCCTGCGCAGATAGCCGTCATCGTCCAGGGAGCCGATGATGAAGGAGGCGACGGTGCGCTGGTGCTCGTTCAGGTGTCGATATCCCAGCTGCTCCATCAGGCTCTGGGTGAAGCTCTGCTTTACGGAGAAGGTGTTGTATTCAGGCCTGGGATCCTTGCCCCAGTTGTTGATGCTGCGGTTGTAATAGGGGGTGGGGTCGTCGTCCTGATAGGGGGTGTAGTTCTCCTCCATGGACCCGCCGCTGTTCTCGCGGTCCTCCATCTCGGAGATGGACATATCCTTGGGACCGTCGTCGTCGCCGCCGGAGGGGGCGGTATCGTCAAGCACGGGATTGTCGTTCATCACCTCGCGCACGTGCTGCTCCAGGGCCTGCACCGGCATCTCGATCAGCTTGATGGTCTGGATCTGGAGCGGTGAGAGCTTCTGCTGAAGTTTTTGTTCGAGTCCCTGCTTGATGTCCATAGCTACCTGGCGTAATTGATGTTCTGCCTCATTATCATAGCCGTGGGGTACATTGTCTTCACCTCATTGTAGGTGCGCATGGCTTCGTGCCTTGTGCGGAAGTCCCCGAGGAAGACAATGTAGTTGGGGCTGTCGAAATTCTGGTACACGCCCATTTCCGGATAGGCCTTGCGCAGTTGGTAGACCACCTGGGACGATTTTGAGCGCGCATTCTGGCCGCTGTCGAAAAACACCCTGATCCTGTAGCCCATCATAGGCTTTGAAGCGTTCGTGCGGATGTATTTCGCAAAGGCCTCCTTGAGAGCCTCCGACTGGATGATGGTTACTCCGGGGCCGATGACGGTGAGGATGTCCTTGCCCAGAAGTACCGTGTCCACGACGGTGGAGAGAGTATTCAGGGAATCCGTGCGCTCTTCCTCCGTCACTATCTCCTGGGCCTTGAGCGAAACGCAGCCCAGAACCAGTGCAACAGCCAGTATGATGATTCTTTTCATAACCGTCTATGAGAATTGTGAAAGGTCCAGGTCCTTAATGGTTATGGTCCTGCCCTTTCCTGTTTTCAGTTTTACGTGCAGGTCGGCATCCGCCGTGAGCCCTTCAAGGGTCGATGCCCTCCTGGCCACGATCTTGACGATGTCCAGGTACGACACGCCCTCCACCAGAGTTACGGTGCAGGGCAGTTCATAGACCTGTACCGTGTGCCGCTGGACGGGAAGCTCCGTGGCGGTGACGTACAGGATGGGTTTTCCGTCGCACTTGATCACCCCGTCCAGGTTCGACAGGGTGAAGGACATCGACGGATTATCGACCCCCAGGAGGAGAACTCCGCTGAGGGAATTGACCGAAGTGGGGACGATATACTTGATGCCGAACGAGCTGACATCGATGTTCTTGATCTTGCACAGATCGCAGCTGCACACGCTTGCAGCCACGCCGACCGCAAGCACCATCCGGAGCAATATGTGCAAAAATCTCTTCATCTTTGATTCACAAAGATAGTCTTTTTTTCTCTAATGTGAAAATCCTGTGCCATCCTTTGTCCTCTCCTTGCAGATGAAATACAAATTCAGTATATTTGCATGATATATCATTAAGGCTATGGCTAAAAGAGAAATTAAGTTCTCCCTGGTGTACAGGGATATGTGGCAAAGTTCTGGCAGATATCAACCCCGCGTAGACCAGTTGGTGAGGGTTGCGCCCGCAATCGTGGATATGGGATGCTTCGACCGTGTGGAAACAAACGGCGGCGCTTTCGAGCAGGTGAACCTGCTGTACGGAGAGAATCCCAACGTGTCGGTCCGTAAGTGGACGGCCCCCCTCCGCAAGGCGGGAATCCAGACCCATATGCTTGAACGCGGCCTTAACGCCATCCGCATGAACCCCGTTCCCGCGGACGTGCGCGAACTTATGTTCAAGGTGAAGAAAAAGCAGGGCACGGATATAGCCAGGTCCTTCTGCGGCCTGAACGACCACCGCAACCTCAAACTTTCCATCGAGTATGCGAAGAAGGCGGGAATGATTTCCCAGGCGGCCCTTTCCATCACCCATTCTCCCGTGCACACGGTTGAATATTATCTCAACCTGGTGGACAAACTTGTGGAGTACGGCACGGAGGAAATCTGCCTTAAGGATATGGCCGGCGTCGGCCGTCCCACCGAACTGGGACAGATTGTGGCCGGCATCAAGAAGGCCCATCCGGAAATCAAGGTCCAGTACCACGGACATACAGGCCCCGGCTTCTCTCCTGCATCGATGCTGGAAGTGGCCCGTGCCGGAGCCGACTATCTGGACGTGGCCGTCGAACCCCTTTCATGGGGTAAGGTCCACCCGGACGTAATCACCATCCAGCAGATGATGAAGGCCGACGGATTCCAGGTGAAAGACATCAACATGGACGCCTATATGGAGGTGCGCCGCCTCACTCAGGAATTCATCGACGACTTCCTGGGCTACTGGATTCTCCCGTCCAACTCCCAGATGACCTCCCTGCTGGTGGGCTGCGGCCTTCCCGGCGGTATGATGGGGTCAATGATGGCCGACCTGCGCGGCTTCCAGGGCGCAATCAACGCCGCCCAGCGCGCCCACGGCCGTCCTGAGATGAGCCTGGACACCCTGATGGTGAAACTGTTCGAAGAGGTGGAATACGTATGGCCCCGCCTCGGCTACCCGCCGCTCGTGACCCCGTTCAGCCAGTATGTGAAGAACACCGCCCTTATGAACCTGTTCAATATGCTCAACGACAAGCCCCGCTGGACCACCATCGACAAGGACACCTGGGGTATGATCCTGGGCAAGATGGGCAAACTCCCCGGCGAACTGGCTCCGGAGATCGTGGACCTGGCAAAGAAGAACGGAATGGAGTTCTACACCGGCAACCCTCAAGATATGTATCCTAACGAACTTCCCAAGTTCCGTCAGATGATGAAGGACGAAGGCTGGGACTGTGGCGAGGACGACGAGGAACTGCTGAATATGGCAATGTTCGAGCGCCAGTACCGCGATTATCGCAGCGGCATCGCCAAGGAGCGTTTCAACAAGGACCTGGAAGAGATGAAGGCCAAGGCCGGCGCCCCCATCGTGGTGAAGAGGCCCGTGGTGGAGATGCCCAAGTTCGATATCGACGCCCTTATGCAGAAATATCCCAAGGCAACGCCCGTCCAGGCCCCTGCAAAGGGCCAGATGCTCTGGCAGGTCGATGTGGACGGCCCCTCCACCGCCCCCACTGTTGGCACCGCCTTCAAGGCTGGCGACGCAGTTGGCTACGTCCAGACCCGCTACGGTATGGAAGAGATGCCCGCCGCAGTTGACGGACGCATCGTAGCCGTCACCGCAAAACAGGGCGACGAAGTGGAGAAGGGTGAGATCGTAGCCCTCCTGCAATAGCTTTTATAAAGAAAAGTTATTAAAAAACAGAAAAAGACATAAAAAACATAAAAATCTGCAGGTCTCCGCTCCCCGGAGGCCTGTTTTTTTGTTTTTATGCCATATCTTTCGGGTATGAAAATGAAGGAATTATACCCGGAGGAAAGGCCCCGGGAGAAAATGATGAAGCGCGGGGCGGAGGCGATCAGCTCCGCGGAACTCCTTGCAATACTATTGCGTACGGGCACGCGCGGACGGAATGCCGTGGACGTGGGGCAGGAGTTGCTGGCCCACTGCGAGGGGAAGACATCGGCCCTATGGTCCAAGAGCGTGGAGGAACTGGAACGGTTTTCCGGCATCGGCAAAGCGAAGGCCATCACTATTGCGGCGGCGATGGAACTTGGCAGGAGGGCGTTTTCGGAGGCAACGGGTCCCGGTTCGATGATATCGACCCCCATCCAGGTGTACGAGGCGCTGGTGCCGCGGCTCAAGGGGCTGGACCACGAGGAATGCTGGCTGGTGATGCTGAACAAGAACGGCCGTTGCATCGGTATGGAGAAGGTCACTTCGGGGGGAGGGAATTCCACCGTCATCGACACAAGGCAAATCCTGAAAAAGGCGCTGGACAAGCAGGCGTCGGCCATCATCATCGTCCATAACCATCCCTGCGGCGACTGCATCCCGTCGAAGGCCGACATCGAAGAGACAAGGCGGCTCCAGCTGGCCACCAAGTCGTTCAGTATCAAGCTTCTGGACCATATTGTAATTGCCGATGAAGGGTTCTTCTCCTTCACGGAGGACAGTGCATTCGACAGGGCGGGAAGGAAAATTCTTTGATTTACGTGGAAAATGACTATATTTGTTTTTGGAACCTAAATAATCCTGAAAATGAAAGTCGTCAACCTTGGTGAGCACAACTCAGTGCTCAATAACTTCATCGCCGAAATGCGCGACATACGCATCCAGAAGGACAGCCTGCGTTTCAGAAACAATCTGGAAAGGGTGGGCGAGATTTTCGCTTACGAAATTTCCAAAGTGCTGGACTATTCCGAGAAAAAGGTTACGACTCCGCTGGGCATCGCAGAAGTGTCAACTTGCGACAGTCAGGTGGTTCTGGCCACGATTTTGCGTGCCGGCGTGCCCTTGCATCAGGGTATGCTCAACTTCTTCGATAAGGCGGGCTCCGCGTTCCTTGCCGTGTTCCGTAAGTACGGCAAAGGGGACTGGTTCGATATGCACGTGGACTACTGCACCACAACCGCAATCGAGGGCCGTCAGCTCATTCTGGCGGACACGATGATTGCCAGCGGCGCTTCCGTGGAGGTGGTAATCCGCAAACTGCGCGAGGACGGCGGCGAACCCGCCCACATCCACATCGCCACGCCCATAGCCAGCCATTACGCGGTGGACTATCTTGGCCAGCGCCTTGGCGACGAAGTGACCCTCTGGGTAGGCGCCATCGACGAGGAACTCACCGGCCATAGCTACATCGTCCCCGGCCTGGGCGATGCCGGCGACCTTGCCTACGGCGACAAGCTCTAGGCTTCCGAAACCCGATTCTTCAATGGACTACGACGAAATAAAACTTGAACCGCTGCGTTTTCTGCCGGACAGGGTGGATATGCCCTGGGGCAGCGCAGAATATGTCCTGGCCGATCTTGGCTTCGTGGACTCCCTTGCCGCGGAAGGCATCCTGGGAGGCAACACCATAAGCGAGCTGATGGAAACCTACCTGGAGCGCATCTCCGGGGAGAATGCGTTTGACGCGTATGGCACCCAGTTCCCCGTGATGGTGAAGCGCCTGGACGTGAAGGGCCGTACCTCCCTGCATGTGAATGCCGATGATGTAACCGGCCTGGAGCGCTACGACTCGCTTGGAAAAACCGCCCTCTGGTATGTTCTGGAGGCCGATAAGGACTCGCGCCTGTACCTTGGCTTCCGCCGCGACGTATCGGCTGCTGAGTTCTATGAGAAGTGCGGCACCGGCGAAGTGGAGGGACTTCTCCGCGAGGTGAAACCCCACCCGGGACAGGTGTTCCTGATTCCTCCCGGCACGGTTCACGCAGCTGCAAATGTAAAACTCCTTGAGATAGCAGAGGCATCGGAACTGTGGTTCCGCCTGCATGAGTGGGAACCGTCGGACAGGGAAATCCACCTGGAGGAAGCCTTCGACATCATTGACTTCCATGCTGCGGGTTCCCTGGAAACGCAGTTCCCGGTGACGGTGCCGCAGATGCGCGTGCGCAAGCTGGATATCACAGTGCCCTCGGGCGTGGAAGCCCCGGACGGGGACAGCTTCCGGCTGTATGTGTGCCTGAAGGGCTCGCTGGATGTGGACGGCTGCAAAGTGGGCGAGGGCGGCGCGGTTCTGGTTCCGGCCGATGTGCTCTCCTGGCATCTTACGCCAGGGGCCGACGGAGCAGAAGCACTTGAAGTAACGGTGGACAAAATTCCGGAGGAACAGCCATGGACGACTGCAGAATAGACAAATACCTGTGGGCGATAAGGGTTTTCAAAACCCGCAGTGACGCAACTGAAGCCTGCAAAGGCGGCCGCGTGAAGGTTGGAAACGCGAACGCCAAACCCTCCCGTGCCGTATCTGCGGGAGATGTTATTCAAGTGCGCAAAGGCGCCGTGATGTTCACATACAAAGTGATAAGACCCGTGGATAACCGTGTGGGCGCCAAACTGGTACCCGACTTTGCGGAAAACCTCACCCCCGAATCCGAGATGCAGAAACTCCGCGCCCCGGTTGAGACGTTCTTCATCTCCCGCGACCGCGGAGCCGGCCGGCCCACGAAGAAAGACCGCCGCGAAATCGAGCACATGTGGGATGCCATCGACTTCAGCGTGGATGATGACGAGGATTGATTATGAAAAAAGTATATATCGAGACATACGGGTGCCAGATGAACGTGAATGACACTGAAGTCATTTTCGCGATTCTGGAGAAGGCAGGATACGTCAGGACGCTGGAAATGGAGGAGGCCGATTTGATTATGGCCAATACATGTTCGGTGCGGGATAATGCGGAGCAGCGCATCTGGGGCCGTATCGAGCAGTTCAATATCCAGCGCAAAAAGAGGCCCGGGACGCTTGTGGGTATTGTGGGCTGTATGGCGGAGCGCCTGAAGGACGCCCTGCTGGAGACCCATAAGGTCGATTTGGTGGTGGGCCCGGATGCTTATCGTTCGCTGCCACGCCTGCTGGAGGCAATCAGCCCCAATAGCCCGCAGATCGATGTGCTGCTTTCCCGCGATGAGACATATGCCGATATCACGCCGGTGCGGACGGACCGCAACGGGGTGTCGGCTTTCATTTCGATTATGCGCGGCTGCAACAACGTGTGCTCATACTGCGTTGTGCCTTATACCCGTGGGGCGGAGCGCTCCAGGGATGCGCACTCCATCGTGCGCGAGGCTTGCGACATGTTTCAGCGCGGCTATAAGGAGGTGACCCTGCTTGGCCAGAACGTGGACAGCTACCTGTGGAAGAGCGCCGATGAAACCGTGAATTTCGCCGCTCTGCTGCGTATGGTGGCGGAAATCGACCCGTCGTTGCGCGTGCGGTTCTCCACGTCGCACCCCAAGGACATTTCCGACGAGGTTATCGAGACGATGGCCGCCTACCCCAACATCTGCAAGCACATTCACCTTCCCGTGCAGAGCGGCAGCACCCGCCTGCTGGAGAAGATGCGCCGCAAATACAGCCGCGAGTGGTATTTGGAGCGGGTCGCCAAGATCCGCAGCATCATCCCTGACTGCGGCCTCACCACCGACGTCATCGCCGGTTTCTGCTCGGAAACCGAGGAAGACCATCGAGACACACTGTCGCTGATGGACCAGGTGGGTTTCGACTGGGCCTTCATGTTTGCCTACTCGGAGCGCCCCGGCACACTGGCCGCACGCAATTACCCGGACGATGTACCGCCGGAGGAGAAGACGCGCCGTCTGAACGAGATAATCGAACTACAGAACCGCAAGGGGCTGGAGAGCTATCGCCGGGACATCGGCAAAGAACTGGAAGTGCTTGTCGAGGGTACATCCAAGCGCGATCCCGGACAGTTATGCGGGCGCGCATCGACAAATAAAATGTGCGTCTTCCCCGCCGGAAACCTTAAGGTGGGCGACTATGCCCGCGTCCGAGTAAAAGACACTACCAGTGCCACACTTATCTGCGACCTGGTGTAAACCGCGCAAGATTGCCGATACGATTTCGGGGACAAACTAGCGCAAATCCGTGACCACGTAGGAGGAGGGGAGGGCCGATACATCAAGGATGAAGTCCGATGTGTCGGAGGAGGGATCGGCGAAGCGGACGGAGGTGAGCTTGAAGCGCACCCGGGTGTCTTCGTCGAGGGTGATGGTGAGGTCCAGAGAATCGGAGCCCTCGCGGTTCACCTTGATGATATCGAGATAATTCCTGTAAGAGCTTATTAGAAGGGCGGGGTTGGAGAAGACGTCGTCGTTTGCAACTGAGTCGATGACAACTTCTCCCGCGCTTTCGTCCATCATCCACAAGGCGGAACCGTCGCTGTAGTTCTTGAGGCCGAGGCCGGAGACGACGAAGCAGTTGCCCTGCGCGACGACGCTGCCCTTGGTAACTTCCTTCATGCCTTCGCCCTGGTCCAGGCTATAGACATAGTCGAACGAGACCCTCTTGCCGGCGGCTTTATCCAATAACGCAATTCCGCGCCCCTGCGCATATGCGAGGAGCGGGACAAGCGACAAAACGATGCAAAGAATTCTTTTCATACCCGTTACTTCTCCAAGAAGCGGGCCAGAATGGGTTCGAGTTCGTTGAAATCCTTCACAAGCACCTCGCGGGCCTTGGAGCCGTTCTGAGGGCCGACGATTCCGGCGGCCTCCAGCTGGTCCATAACGCGGCCGGCCTTGGCATAACCCATACCCAGGCGGCGCTGAAGATCCGATGTGGAGCCTCTCTGGCTCATCACAATCAGGCGTGCGGCTTCCTCGAAGCGCTCGTCCAGGGCCTTCATATCCACCATTCCGCCACCGCCTTCATCGCCCTCTTCGGGTGCGGGCTCCGGCAGGTAGAACGGGGTGTTGTAGGACTTCTGGTAGCCGCGCTGGTCTCCCACGAAGGAAGTGAGATTCACAATCTCGTCATTGTCGATGAACGCGCACTGCAGGCGCTCCATATTCACGCCGCTGTAGAACAGCATATCGCCACGGCCGATGAGTTTCTCCGCTCCGGGCTGGTCCAGGATGGTGGACGAGTCGATGCGGGAAGTGACCCTGAACGCGATTCGCATAGGGAAGTTGGCCTTGATGAGGCCGGTGATGACATCCACCGTAGGACGCTGTGTGGCCAGGATCACGTGCAGGCCGGCCGCACGACCCTTCTGTGCCAGGCGGATGACCGACGTGGTGATGCTGCGGGCAGTTGCCTTGGATTCCGGGCCTGCGCCAACCGACATGGTAAGGTCGGCATACTCATCGATTACAACAACTATATAAGGAAGGAAGCGGTGGCCCTCCATAGGGTTCAGCTTGCGGTCCAGGAATTTGTCGTTGTAGGCGCTGATCTTGTTCACCACCGCCTTGTTGAGCAGCTCATAGCGGGAATCCATCTCGATGCAGAGCGACTGCAGCACGGCCGCGGCGCTCTTTGCATTCTTGACGATGGCCATATCGCGCTCCTCCTCCTCGTCTCCGGCCGTGGGCAGCACTGCCAGATAGTGGTTGATGAGCCTGCCATAGGCCGAGAATTCCACCATCTTCGGGTCGATGAACACGAACTTGAGCTCGGAGGGGTGCTTGGCGTACAGCAGCGAGGAAACGATGACGTTCAGACCCACCGACTTACCCTGCTTGGTGGCACCTGCCACAAGCACGTGGGGAGCATCTGCCAGGTCGAACACCTTCACCTTCTGCGAAATCGTATATCCCAGAGCCACAGGCAGTTCCGCCTTGCTGTTGCGGAAGGCTTCGTCGTTCAGGAGCTGTTTCAGCGGGACGATGGAAGGGGCGTCGTTGGCCACCTCGATGCCCACCGAATCCGACAGGGTGACGATACGCACGCCCTTGGCGTTGAGCGAAATGGCGATGTCGTCCTGGAGCTGGCGGATGGCCGATATCTTCACGCCCGGGGCCGGATACACCTTGTACAAGGTTACGGTGGGGCCGACGATGGCGGTCACATCCTTCACCTGTATCTTGTAGCTGGCCAGGGTTGCGCGAATCTTGTTGTTGTTGCGGCTGAGTTCCTCCTGTGAAACGTCGTGGCGCGACGATGCATAGTCGCCCAGAATGTCCAGGGGAGGGAATTTGAAGCGGGGGAGTCCGCCGTTGTCCGGGTCCAGACGGTTGTCGATGCGGGGGAGAGGCTTCTTGACTTCCTTCTCCAGGGTATCGTCCGTGAGAACGGTGAGCCCGCCCTCTTCCTCCTCTGCCACAGGCGCCTCCTCCGGCTGGTCAGGTGTCGAAACCTGAACCGCAGGCCTGACGGGCTTGGAAACAACAGGAGCAGCAGGGATAACTACAGGAGGTACAACTTCTTCCTCCTCCGGTTCTTCTTCTACTATCGTATTCTCAAACGGCTCGTCATACGGATCCTCCTCCGGCGCCTCTTTCTCGCGTTTGCGGCCGGTGAGGATGTCCGAGAAGCGCTTGCTCATACAGAAGCCCCACAGGACGGCGAACAGCACCAGCAGGAAGCCGGTCATCCACACGCCCACGAGGCTCATCATCCAGTTCACCACTGCAATGCCCGCGCTGCCGCCGAGGCCGCTCTGGAACACGGTATCCGCCCCAACGAACGAACCCACGAACCCGCATATCCACGACAGCAGGAAAGCGGCGCTGAGGCACCCGGAAAGCCATTTCAGGATGCGCAGGGAATGCGCCTTCTTGATCAGGAGCCAGGCCGATGCCGCCCACATGAGCGCCAGCAGGGGAATGACTCCCAGGCCGAAACTCTTGTGCACAAGGAAATCCGCCCAGCGAGCGCCCAGGGACGCACCGCTGTTGCTCACTTCCGTGCCCGCGGTAACTCCTGCGGCCAGCGATGAAGCGTCCAGCTTCCAGGTGAAGAAATAGGACACCACGGAAATGGTGGTGAATACTGCAATCGCAACCACAAGCGCGCCGGCGGCAAAGCGCCAGCGTGCCCTGGATTCATCGTCCATATCCTTGAAGTAGGAAATCAGCTTCATTATTTCTTCTTGCCTCCCTTGTTGCGGTGGTATTTGTTCTTCTTGAACTGGTTGTTCATATTCAGGCCGGGCCTGGAGAAGGTCTGGTCCTGCGAAATCTTGCTCAGCTCCAGGCCTTCAGGAACCTTCACTCGGCCGTCGGAAAGGCGCTCGATGTCCTGGAATATGGTTGCATCGGCCACCGTATCCTTGTTCCAGATGAGGTACTGCTGCCTCATATAGATGGCCAGGGAACGGATCATCGCGGTCTTGATCTCGCCTTCCGGCTCGCTTGCGATAAGGTCGATGATGCTCTCGATATTGCGTCCGTAGTGGCGGGCCTTGATGGGCCTGGTGTTCAGCGGAATCCTCTCCGGTGGCACTGCGGCGGCCTCCGGAAGCGGTGCGGGATAGGGCGAGTCGATGTCAAGGTCGTACCCGGCAATCATGTACAGGTGGTCCCAGAGCTTCTGCTCGTAGTTCTCCTGCTGATGCACCTGGGGGTTGAGGCTCTCCATCACCTTCACCACGGCGCGTGCCTGCTCGCTGCGCTTGGCCCTGTCCGGAATCTCCTTCACCTGCTCCACCATCTTGAGCACATTGCGGCCGTACTCCGGCATAGCCAGCTTCTCCACTTCGGTATTGTAGTATAGTTTTATGCTGTGTTCACTTGCTTCCATTGGCTGTGAATTTATAGATAGTTTGCAAAGATAATCAATTTTTCACAATCTCATCGTCTTCACCTTCGCGTATATACCATATAAAGGTGCGTACGGGCGAATGGCCCATCTCCCTGAACAGACGCGCATACCGGGCCAGCTGGCGCTGGTATTTCTCCTGAACCTGACCGAATTTATAGTCGACGATATCCACCGAACCGTCGCTCCGGAGAATCACCCTGTCGGGCCTTGACATCGACCCTCCGGGGGCAAGGATTGCCGATTCATTGAGAATCCTGGCCGATGCGTCCGTGAACCAGCCGTACTGCTTCACGCCCTCCATCTCCGCCTTGAGGAAGTCCAGAGTGCCATCCCGGTCCGATGCCTCCAGCTCGCCGCTCATAACAGCGGCATCCACCGCGCGGGGCAGGTCTTCCGGGTCGATGACGCCGGAGAGAATCTTGTGCAGCACCAGGCCCCTGCGGCGGGCGGATGCGTGCGCGCCAACGCTGCCGTCCGGGCCGAAATAGTCGTAAGCGTCTTCGCTGAAGCGCAGGCGGCCGCGCTCCGCCCAGGACGGATATCCCGGATACACGGGCGTCTCAGCAGCCTTTTTGCGCTCGAGGGCGTTGAAATCATACGGTACTCCGCGGTGGTAATCGACACCTCCCGTAAATGAGTACAGGATGTGCCCGAAGTGCTTCCAGTCGGCCCTGTCCACATTCTTGCCAGGGTCCTGGGCGATAATCTTCAGCCCGTACTTGGGGCGTGTGAGTGCAACGTAGAACACGTTGATATTATCCACCATCTGCATCCGCAGTTCCCGCCTGTAGTCCTCGCTGAACAGGCTCTGCTCCGTGCCGCTGCCCAGGAATACGGGGAAGATGCCCTCGGCCTTGCCCTCCAGGGGAGTGCCTTCCACGGCCGGTTTGCACCAGTACTCCGAGCCCCTGTACAAGTTAATCTTTTCCGCATAGGGGACTATCACGTAGGGGTATTCCAGACCCTTTGCCTTGTGCACCGTAATGATGCGCACGGCATCACCGCCGTCGGGCGAGGCAATCTTGGGATCCGCCTCTTCCCAGTCCCGCAGGAAGCCGGCGAGGTTGTTGCCGTTGAGTGACACCCAGTCCTGGATATAATCCATAAACGACTGGATGTAAGGCACTTCGGCGTTAAACACATCCTGATTTGCATCGCGCAGGTCGCGGAGAATCTCCTCGGCAAGGTCGGAGAGCGAGTGGTATGTGTCGGGGATATCGACATTCATGCTGGTGGCAAGGAAGGAGTTCACCTTGTTTTTCCCTGCCGATATGGGGGAGTCCACGAGCGAGAGCTGGGACACGGCGCGGCGCACGGTGACGGAGGTTTTCACGAAGAGTGAATCGTCCGACACCACGGGGATGCCTTCCTGAACGAGGCGGGCGGCTATGGCGCTGCCGTCGTCGTTGTACCGCACAAGGATGGCCATGTCGCTCCAGTGGCAGCCGTTGCCGTGAAGGTCGGTGAGAGTGCTCACGATTTCCTCCATCTCCTGGTCCTGCTCGTCGCAGAACACTATGTCAACGCCGCCCGGGGCTTTGTCGCGGAACTTCACTTCCTGCTCCACATCGGCATACAGGTCGGAAAGCTCCAGGGAGTCGGAGGCAAATCTGAAGAACTCGTAGTTGAAGTTCACGATTTCCCCGCATGTGCGGTGGTTCTGCTTAAGGCTGCGCACGCTGCTATCCGGGAACGACTCCTGCACGCCGCTGCCAAGCAGGTTCCAGTCCGAGCCCCTCCAGCGGTAGATGCTCTGCTTCACGTCGCCCACGATGAGGTTTTCCGCACCGGCGGCCTCCGAGTTTTCCAGCAGGGGACGGAAATTGTCCCACTGGATGTCGGAAGTGTCCTGGAACTCGTCCAGGAGGAAGCTGTCGTATCGCACGCCCGTCTTTTCGTAGATGAACGGCGTGTCCGTTCCGTCGATGATGCCCTTCAGGATGGAGTTGGAATCGTCGATGGACAGGATGTTCTTCTCCTGCTGAATCTCCGCAAACGCCTTGCGCAGCTCCCCGGCAACGCCAAGGCTGTACAGTTGTTTGTGGATAATCTTTGCCGTGTTGTAGATCCTGTACGGCTGCCCGAAAAGCTCCAGGAACGCGTTCAGGGGGCCGTCCAGCACGCCTTCGCAGCGGAGACGCAACTTGTCCTTGCTCTTGGCGAACCAAAGCTGGGAGTCCGCTGCATTGCGCATGAATGCAGGCGTAAGCGGCTTCTCAATGGGCGCTTCTTCCTGATAATTGTAAAGTGCCTTCAGAAAACCGCGGTTTGACTCAGCGGGATCAACTTTAAGCTCCTTCAGGCAGTCCAGGACTGCCGATGCCGCAGGCGGCACCTGTGTCTCGAAGCTTTCGATATCCTTTTCCAGGCTCTCGCGCAGAGTCTTGAGATTCTCCTTGTTCCAGAGCCTGTCTTCGTTCATGCCGTAACGCTCCGCCGCCTGGGCGTAGTCCTCGCTCCGCAGGCTGGTGGCAATATCGCGCAGAGTGTCGTCCAGGCGGAATTTGGAACTGCGCTGGAGGTTCTCCTTGACGCCTCCCACAAGCCAGTCCACAAGGTCCTTGTTCTCCGGGGTGAGGGAGCTCAGCACCCTGTCCACGCTTTCCTCCACCAGGGCCTCCTTGTCCAGGCTCACCTGATATGCGCTGAACTGTCCTATTTCGCGGGAGAATGCGCGCAGCGTCTGCTGGAAGAACTTGTCGATGGTGGATACTGCGAAGGCGGAATAGTCGTGAAGGATGCCGTACAGCTGCTGCTGGCAGCGTTTCTGCAGCTCAGCAGCGCTGGCGCACAGCTTTTCCTCCACCATGAAGTAGTTGTAATAAGGCGACTTCTCCGGATCCGTGGACAGCAGGAAAAGTTCGTCCAGGATACGGCGCTTCATCTCGTCCGTGGCCTTGTTGGTGAAGGTTACGGCCAGAATGTGCCTGTACGCCGCCGCTTCCGTGCTCTTGAGCAGGAGTTTTATGTACTCGCGCGCCAGGGTGTATGTCTTTCCGCTTCCTGCGGATGCTTTCACTATCTGTATCATCGTCCGCAAATGTTTTTGAAGTCACACCACTGGCAGGTGTCCTCTTCCTCCGTGCGGCGGAAGGGACGGCTGAGATCCACCATTTCGTCCAGCATCTGCTCCAGGCGCTGTCTGGTGAGCCGCAGGAACTCCGGGCTCTGAGCCTTGTCCTGAAGCGGCTCCTTGTAAAGCCGGGTGGTGGCATAGATGGAATTCACAAGGGTATTCCCCTTGATTTCAGGGTCGACGGAGGCGAAAAGCCCGTACAGGAACAGCTGCAGGGCAATCTCCGGGCGGCCCTTGTTGGATTCCCCGAAGAGTTTGTCCACCACGTCGGCCGCATTCTCGTCGGTGATGTTCAGGTCCTTGTCCTCCACCTTGCCGGTCTTGTAATCGACAATTCTCACCTCTCCGGGAATGTACGAGTCGATCCTGTCAACGAAGCCGTGGAAATTGAAGCCGTGGAAGTCCTTATACCTCATCTCCTTTTCCAGGCCGATGATGCTGAATCCTTTTGGCGAGGCCTTGGGATTATTCAGCAGATTGACGTCGTGCTTCAGGGCCTCCTTCACATAGTCCAGGATAACCTCTTCCACAACCAGATTCCTGCCGCTCACCTCGATGGAGTGCATTTCCTCAAGGATGTGCGTGCGGATCAGGCCCTTGATCCTGTCCTCATCGGCCAGGGTCGAATTCAGGTATGCCGAATCCACCGTGGGCCTGCCGGAATACAGGTCCTGCATTGTCTTGTGGAACACGTTGCCCAGCATATTGGCGGTGAGGGATTCCTCCACCTCGTCCTCCGCCTTGAGGCCCTTCACGGTGGCATAATAGAACTTGGCCTCGCAGTTGAGGTAGTTTCTGAGGGCCGATGCCGACAGCTCCTTCGCCTTGATCACGGCAACATCGGCCTCCGTCTTTTCGATGGTCTTTTCGCTCTCCGCGGGATGCATTTCTCCGGAGGCGGCTTCCATCACCAGCTTTACGCCGAAATGATAGCGCAGCTGCTTGATATAGCGGCTTTCCTCGCCGTTGCGGAGGCCTTCCGTGCGGCTGTCATAGACCAGCCACACCTTGGACGCCCTCTGCAAAAGTCTGTAGAAATAGTATGCCCAAACGGCATCCTGATACTCGTACGTGGGCATGCCGAAGCCTTTGCGCAGCTCCGGCGGAATGAAGGACGACGATACGCTCCTGCGGGGGAACACGCCCTCGTTGCAGGAGAGGATTACCAGATTGGAGAAGTCCAGGGCTCGGGTCTCAAGCGGGCCCATGATCTGCAGGCCCCTGAGAGGCTCGCCCTCGAAGGGGACGGATTCGCCGTCCAGGATCTGGTCCAGCAGGCGCAGCCAGGTGGCGGGCTTCACCTCCAGGGAAATGCCGGACAGCACGTTGAGCACCATGTTCATGCTTTTTGCGTAGTCCAGCTCCAGAAGCATTTCCTCGTGCTCACGCAGGCTCCAGCCCAGAAAACTCACAATAGCCCGCAGATACTCCTGCAGGGCCTGAATCTGCTCTGCCCCTGCGGCCTTGGGGTCAGTCACCACGGGCTTGAATATCAAATCCAGCAGAGGACCGCCGTGAAGGTCTTCCTCCGGAATGTAGTACTTGGCGTCCTCCTTGACTTTCCTTACGATTTCCTCCTCCGCAGGGGTGAGTATGCGCTTGAATACGCTGCAGGACATCACGGCGCGTACGTCTCTG
Organism: Bacteroidales bacterium; assembly: GCA_024689525.1. The sequence continues at coordinate 4,096 of JAILDI010000018.1, read as the reverse complement.
TGATAGAACCACAGGCCGCCCTTGTACGGCCTCAGATGCAGCTGCATCCCGGCTATGGCCATCACCAGGGTATAGATGCCGCCACCCTTGAGGGGGTTGCCCATCGTCACGTTGATGTCCTCCACATCCGGGGGGATGGTGTTCAGGACGGGCATGAGCATATTCTCGTCCGGGAGGACGACGGCGGTTTCCACAAGGTCCCCGGGCGTGCGCTGGGCAAGGATTCCCGGGAGGAGTTTTGCCTGGCCCACGGCAGAGGGCACGCGCATCACATGCACTTCCGGCGTTGTTCCGGCAGTAATGGGGAATGCCTGGGGGAACGCGGCCAGGTTGTCCTTCATGAAGAAGGACGATTTGTTCAGCGGGTGTTTTATCATGGGAGTCACCCAGTCCCATACGAACTCCGCAAGGCCGGCGTCACGCATCCTTCCCAGCACGGCCTTTTCGCACTCGTTCAGTGCGTTGAGGCCTACGAAAACGTATTTCTCCGTTTCCGGGAAGCGGGCCTTGAGGATATCGGCCAGGGGAGTGTCCCCTTTGATCCTTTCGGCAAGGTCCCTGTACACCATGCCTTCGTAGGCAAGGCCTTTTGCGCGCAATGCCTCACGGAAGCCGGTGTAGAGCGGGAAGAGGATGTTCCAGATCTGCAGGAAGCGGGATTTTACGCCCTCCCCGCCGTCAATCTTCACCGTGAGACGGCCGGAGCCGTCCCTGAAGTGCTTCAGGAAGTTCTCTATGGCCTTCTGCTGCCCCTCGCTCAAGTAGCTGTAGCTGTCCTGTATGGCCTTGAAGTCCGACACGTTGGCAAAGAGGCCCTTGGCGTTAACCAGGTATTTGTCAACGTCGTCGAAGTCCTGCAGCAGGGTGTTGCCCCAGAAGATGAACTCGTCCAGGGACTCCGCGTTGGGGTACAGCCCTTTGTACACATCGTACAGTTCCACCAGAAGCCTTACCCTGTGGCTGGTGCCCACACCGTATACCTTATAGAAGAAGTCGTTGATGGTGAGCATCCCCGGGGCAAGGACGGGTTTTCCCTTAATCTCCGCGCCAAGGTACTTCCTGAAGAACGATGCGCTGCGACGGTTAGGGAAGATAAAGAGGGTATTTGTGATACCCTCCTTATAATAATGTGATGCTACTTGTTGTAAGAATGGTTCCAATGCCTATTTCTCAAAGAATCTTTTGTACAGGCCAAGGAAACCGGCACCGTGACGGGCCTCGTCCTTTGCCATCTCGTGAATGGAATCGTGGATTGCGTCGTAGCCCAGCTGCTTTGCGCGGGTGGCGATGGCCAGTTTGCCTTCGCAGGCACCGGCTTCCGCCTCATAGCGTTTCTTGAGGTTTGTCTTGGTGTCCCATACAACCTCTCCCAGCATTTCTGCGATGCGGGCGGCGTGATCCGCCTCCTCATAAGCGTAGCGTTTGAAGGCATCGGCAACCTCCGGATAGCCCTCGCGCTCCGCCTGGCGGCTCATTGCAAGGTACATGCCCACTTCCGAGCATTCCCCGGTGAAATGGTCCCTGAGACCGGCAAGAACCTCTGCGTCAACACCCTTGGCAACGCCAAGCTCGTGCTCGCAGGCCCACTTGCCCTCTTCTTCCACAACTTCCTTGAAGGCCTTTGCCTTGGCGTGGCAAACAGGGCACTCCTCCGGCGGATTCTCGCCTTCATAGACGTATCCGCAAACCAGGCATCTGAATTTCTTTTTCATAACGGTTTTTGTGTTTAGTTTTGAATGTTTCTAAAGTATTTCCTTTCTGCAAATATACTGATAATTCACGGCATATCAAAGGCCGCGGACGCAATTATTTACAGATTTGCAATGGCGGTGTCAAGCGCGGTGATGCGGTTGGCCAGGGCGGTCTTCATGCGGTCGACGGATTGCTGGAAGGAGAGGCGTTCGTCGCCGTTTACGGAGGAGGAGGTGCAGGGCCACATCGACCAGTTGATGGCTTCGGAGGCGCGGATTTCATCGGCCTTCTGGTCGATGTAGGAGCTCACGCTCTGGAACTTGGGCTTGAGCTCCGCCCAGCGGGCCTTGAGGGCGGCCTTGAAGGAGGCATCGGCAAGCAGCTTGGTGAAGTAGATGCTGTCCGGGATGAACAGGCCGCTGGTGTAGAGCTGGAAGGTGAACCAGTCGAAGTCCCACACCGGGCCGGCGTACATTATTCCGTCGCGGAAATAGAAGAAACAGCTCTTGGGGTGGTTGGGCTCGCCGTTGTAGGTTATTTCGTGCACGATGTACCAGTCGATGAAACTGTTTACGTTCATTAACTGCTTATAGTCTCCGGTATTGTTGTACAGCGAGTTCTCCACGCCGGAAACAAGGTTCTTCAGGGCACTGAAGGCGGCGTCGGTCATCTTGTCGGCGTCCGGTTCCTTGACGTTTATCGGCAGGCCGTTGGCTCCCTGGTTCACCCTTCGGCCATATGTGCTGTAGTAGCGCCAGGTCTCGTCGTAGTTGACGTCCATTTCTATGAGGTAATCGGCCTTCAGGCGTGCTGTGCCGGTTTTAACCTTCTCGCCAAGCCAGTAGTTGCCCTGGTGCTTCCCGTTCAGGTACAGTTCGATGAACTCGCCGGACGGAGTCCATTCCAGGGAGGTGCGGCGGGCTATTTCAAACGTGACGTCGTTACGGAGCAGGGTGCGGTCCATCCAGTTGGCCAGCAGCACCCATCGCTTGTCTTCTCCGGTGCCTATGAGGTTGGCCTTCTCCGGGAGCTTGAGGGCATAAGGCTTCTTGGGATAGCCCCAGGTGGAGTTTCCGCGGCCCTTGACGCTCACATTGGAATTGTCGTAATACACGTTTCCGGCATCGTCCATCAGTTTCACGGTGCAGCCGTCGGTCCAATAATCCTTGCTGTAGATGCCTGCGCCCCCGGGAGTGGTGATGTACATCGTGCGCAGGCCGGTGTTCAGGGTGGGCTTCACGGGCGCATCGACATAAACTATTTCGGTGCCGTCCGGGATATTGGACGAACTGCGGTTCTCGGTGACCAGATTGATGGACATCCCGGTGCTGAGGATGAGTTTCGTGAGCACGTTCTGGCCTGCTGCATTGTCCATAGGGGCGCAGTCCAGGCTGCTGAGCGAGGTGCATTTGGATACATCCAGCTGGGTGATTAGGTTCTGGTCGCAGCGAAGGGCCGTGATGGTGGGATTTCCTTCCAGGTCGATGGCTGTGAGCTTGTTGTTGTGCACGTACAAGGTCTTCAGGAACGTGTTTTCGTGCACGTTCACTGAACGGATGCTGCAATCCCCGGCGTCGATGGTTTCGATCATCGGCGCACCGCTGAGGTCCAGCGCTTCCAGAGAGTTGCCGTAACAGACAATGTTCGTAAGAGCCGTGTTGCCGGACAGAGTGAGAGTGACGATATGGTTGTGACGGCATTGCAGGCTCTTCAGTTTGTCCAGGCCGGTGAGGTCCAGTTCAGTGAGCTGCCCCAGAATGGTCCTGTCCGCCGCCCTGGAGCCGTTTGCCGTAAGACTCTCAAGATTAGTGAAATAGCGGATGCCCTCCAGGGAGGAGATTTCCTGGGTACCCACTTCTATCGATGTCACCGTAGTCGCCTCAGTTGGGCTTATTTCCCCGTCGGCATTGGAGTCACAGATGCCCAGCAGATAGGCCTTGAATTTAGCATCAGGAATTGGCAGGACATCCGGAACGGACTCGATTCCGTCCGGAATCTGAACGGTTTGGAAAGCGCCCTTGCGTATGGAAATCGGCTCCGGATGGGTATAATCGTAACTGCCCTCCACGGCATCGACACTTAAGATAAAGCCGCCGCGGAAATCCACCGGAGGCAGGCCGATGTACCACTGCCCGCTGCTTTCCATCACTCCGGCCGATGTCTCCAGCCTTATCTCATAGACGGATTGCCTTGTCTCCAGCAGGCCGGTTGCGGGATTGTACGCCACCTCTCCGGCGATGCGTTCATTCTCCGCCCCGCGGAAGGTTACGGCATACACGTCGTTCCTTTCAAACGCCAGCCTCAGCCCGCCGAAAACCGGCTCCAGAGTTATCCCAGGGTCGTTTCCCGTGCCGATGCCTATTGCCGCCTCATCAGGCACGTAACCGCTACGCGCGTGCTGCGT
>JAILDI010000015.1 GCA_024689525.1 Bacteroidales bacterium | reverse complement strand
ATGATGGTTCCGTAGCTCAGCTGGATAGAGCAACAGCCTTCTAAGCTGTGGGTCTCGGGTTCGAATCCCGACGGAATCACAACCGCATATGGAAATACTTGTAATCAACGGCAGCCCCAAGGGGCCGTACTCGATAACCCTGCACACCTGCCTGTATCTGGAAAAGAAGTATCCCCAGCACCATTTTTCGTATCTGGATGCGGGGCGGAAGATACGTGCATTCGAGAAGGATTTCACCCCGGCGCTGGAGGCTCTGCGCAAGGCGGAGCTCATAGTGTTCTGCTACCCGGTGTATACCTTCCTTGTGCCATCGCAGCTGCACCGTTTCATCGAACTGATGAAAGCGTCCGGGGAGGATTTCTCCTCCAAGGCCGCAACGCAGGTGAGCACCTCCAAGCATTTCTATGACATCACCGCGCACCGCTTCATCAAGGACAATTGTGCCGATATGGGTATGAGATGCCTGGATGGTTTGAGTGCCGATATGGACGATATTCTGAAGCCGACTGGGCAGAAACAGGCGAGTGACTGGTTTGAGTTCGTGATGTGGCAGATGGCGGATTTCTCGGCTCCGCCCGAAAGGGCAAGTCGCCGAGCCGTTATCGTGGCAGATCTGGCGCCGGAGGACGAGACACTCAAGGGGATGATCGACACATTCCTGAAAGTGTTCCCTTATGAGTGCGACGTGGTGAACATCCGCGAATTTCCTTTCCAGGGCGGCTGTATAAGCTGTTTCAGCTGCGCCGGGGACGGTAAGTGTGCGTACAAGGACGGCTTTGACGATTTCCTCCGCAACACAATCCATAAGCACGATGCAATCCTGTACGCTTTCCGCATCCAGGACCACTCGATGGGCTCCCTCTTCAAGATGTACGATGACCGCCAGTTCTGCAACGGCCACCGCACCGTGACGATGGGCACGCCTTTCGGCTACATCGTGGAAGGGGAGTACTCCAAGGAGGAAAATCTGCGCCTTCTGCTGGAGGCCCGGGCCCAGGTGGGCGGAAACTTCCTGGCGGGCGTGGCCAGCGACGAGGGCGATGCCCGTGCTAACATCGACCTGCTGGCAAAAACCCTCACGTATGCCCTGGAGCATCAGTATTGCCCTCCCCGGAACTTCCTGGGCGTTGGCGGAATGAAGATTTTCCGTGACCTTATATATATGATGCGCGGCCTTATGAGGGCCGACCACAAGTTCTTCAAGTCCCACGGCCAGTACGATTTCCCGCAGAAGAAGTGGCGCACTTCTATGTCGATGTACCTGGTCGGTGGCCTTATGCGAAACAAGAAGCTTAAGGCCAAGATGGGTAACAAGATGAACGAGGGGATGATAGCCCCGTACAAGAAAATGATAGAAAAAGCATAAACAATATGGCAGAGAATAGACGTTCCCTTTTTGCAGGCCTGCTCATCGGCCTTGGTGCCTGCGGTTTCCTGGCCCTGGGAGGCATTCCCGGAGCAATCATCTTCGCATTCGGCCTCATCGGCGTTGTGCTCTCCGGAGTGCCGCTGTACACCGGCCGTGCAGGCGTCATGCCCGTTAAGCAGACGGGCAGCCTTGTGATGATATGGCTGTTCAACGTGCTGGGCTGCGTGCTGCTGGGCCTTCTGATGATGTCCCTTGGCGGCGAGCCTGTTGAGCGTGCACAGACGGTGGTGGCGGGTCGATTGGCGCAGGGCCCCTGGCGCAGCTTCCTGCGCGCCGTGGGCTGCGGCCTCATCATCGACATAGCCGTATGGATGTACCGCAGCTTCAAAAGCATCCTCCCCGTGCTGTTCGGCGTGCCCCTGTTCATCCTCTGCGGTTTCTACCACTCCATCGCCGACGTGGTGTACATCGTGGCCGCCTGGAAATGGAGCCCTGACCTCCTCTGGTACTACCCGATGATCTTCCTCGGCAACTACGCCGGATGCAACATCAGACGCCTGGTACTGCCGAAAGAATAATACCCGAAAAATTGCTTGCAATATCGAAAAAAATGCAGTACCTTTGCGGTCACATAAATGCGAAGTGGAAAGATTTGGCCAGCTTGCAACCACTTAAAAAAATGCTAAAATGCTTTCATATCAGTGTTTTGTATTTTAGCCTCACGCATATATAGCCGGGGCTATTTTTTTTATACTTTATGGGAAAGAATTATCTTTTCACGTCGGAATCGGTGTCCGAAGGACATCCCGACAAAGTTGCGGACCAGATAAGCGACGCCGTCCTTGACGCATTCCTGTCCAGGGACCCGGAAGCCAAAGTGGCCTGCGAGAGTTTCTGCACCACCGGTATGGTGGTGGTGATGGGCGAGGTGCGTTCCGACATCCGCGTGGATGTGGAAACCATCGCCCGCAACACCATCCGCAATATCGGCTATACCAAGAGCGACTACAGGTTCGATGCCGACGGCTGCGGCGTGCTTTCCGCACTTCACGGTCAGAGCGACGACATCGACAGGGGAGTGTCCAGGGAGGACCAGGGCGCCGGCGACCAGGGAATGATGTTCGGCTATGCCTGCCGTGAGACTGAGGACTATATGCCCCTGCCCCTGTACCTGAGCCACAGGATCCTGAAGATTCTCTCCGAAATCCGCCACAACGAGCCCACGGTGATGCCTTATCTCCGCCCGGATGCAAAGAGCCAGTTCACTGTTGAATACGACGGCGAAACCCACAAGCCCGTGAAAGTGCACACCATCGTGATAAGCACCCAGCACGACCAGTTCGATACCGACGAAGCCATGCAGCGCAAGATCCGGGAAGATGTTGAAAACATCCTCATCCCCCGTTTCAAGGCGGCCCTGGCCCCGGAAACCGCTGCCCTCATCCACGATTATGAGCTCCTGGTGAACCCCACCGGCAAGTTCGTGATCGGCGGCCCGGACGGCGACACCGGCCTCACCGGACGCAAGATCATTGTCGATACCTACGGCGGCCGCGGCGCCCATGGCGGCGGCGCCTTCTCCGGAAAGGATCCGTCCAAGGTGGACCGCAGCGCGGCATACGCCGCCCGCCACATCGCCAAGAACATTGTGGCGGCAGGCGTGGCCGACGAATGCCTGGTGCAGCTGGCCTACGCCATCGGCGTGGCCCGTCCTGTGAGCGTTTACGTGGACACGAACAAATCGGCCCACGTGAATCTGAGCGACAGCGAAATCGCCGACAAGATATGCGAAATCTTCGACCTGCGTCCCGCCGCGATTATCAAACGCTTTGGCCTGAAAAATCCAATCTACAGTCCTACAGCGGCTTATGGACATATGGGCCGCACCCCCTACAAGGCAAAGGTCCTGGTTCAAGGCGTGGAGAAGGAAGTACAGTTCTTTGGCTGGGAACTTCTGGATATGGTAGAAACAGTAAGAAACGCTTTCGGCATAAAGTAGACGAAAAAACCTCCCGTCGGGAGGCTTTTTCGTTTTGATATGTCGACAAAAAGCAGTAACTTCGCACTCGGAAAATTGAGATATTATACTGTATCAATATTTATTCATTTTTCTTAAACCCTATGAAAACAGCTTTCAAAAGCCTTTTGCTCGCTTTCACTATGTTGATTGCGGGCACTGTAGCCTTTGCCCAGGTCACAACGTCGGCTCTCTCCGGCCGCGTGACTGACACAAACGGCGAAGCAGTCATCGGCGCTGCCGTGCTGGCCACCCACGTGCCTTCCGGTACCGTCTATGGCGGCGTTACCAACACCGACGGCCGTTATACCATCCAGGGTATGCGTCCCGGCGGTCCTTACGACATCCAGGTTTCCAGCCTCGGATACCAGAACAGGGATTACACCGGTGTAGTCCTCCAGCTGGCAGAGACTTTCAGCCTCAACGCACAGCTCGCTGAAGATTCCGAAATGCTTGAGGGAACCGTTGTCGTGGCCCAGGCCGCTTCAAAGTTCGCAATCGAGAAAACCGGTGCCGTGACCAACATCACCGGCGCACAGATTGCAACGATCCCTACCGTCAGCCGTTCAATCACGGACGTAACCCGTCTGTCTCCTTACGGCGGTAACGGCATGAGCTTCGCCGGCAGCGACGGCCGTCTTGCGAACTTCACCGTTGACGGTGCAAACTTCAACAACAACTTCGGTCTGTCCGACAATCTCCCCGGCGGCGGCAACCCTATCTCCATCGACGCCATCGAGGAACTGCAGGTTGTCATTTCCCCTTACGACGTACGTCAGACCAACTTCATCGGCGGCGGTGTGAACGCAATCACCAAGTCCGGTACCAACAAGTTCAAGGGTACTGCATACATCTATCATCAGAATGAGAATATGCAGGGTAACGCGGTTTGCGGCGACGAAATCGCCGGCGCCCGCGCCATCGACCGTAAGACCACATACGGCCTCACCCTGGGCGGCCCCATCATCAAGAACAAGCTGTTCTTCTTCGTAAACGCTGAAATGTCCGTGATTCCTTCGGTGGTAAACCGCTGGAGGGGCTCGGAGGACGGCGTTGCGGATCCTGACAACTACGTTTCCCGCACCACCCTCGCCGACCTTGAGGCCGTGAGCAAATACGTGGCCGACAAATACAAATACGATACGGGTTCCTGGACGGACTTCCCCGCCAACGAGGACAACAAGAAGATCCTTGCCCGCATCGACTGGAACGTGAGCAGCAAGCACCACCTGGCACTGCGCTACAACTACACCATCAACAACTACTGGTCCAGCCCCAACGCAACGTCGATGGACGGCGGTACCCGTATGTCCGGTGCCCGTATGAGCCAGTATTCCATGTCCTTCGCAAACTCCATGTACAGCATGCAGAATATTGTGAACACATGGGCACTCGACCTGAACAGCCGCCTCAGCGACGAACTGTCCAACCAGTTCCTGGCCACCTATTCCATCCTCGACGATGTCCGCGGTTCCAACTCCAAGGAGTTCCCCTTCATCGACATCACCAAGGGCGACAACAACTACATGGCCCTGGGTTATGAGCTCTTCACCTGGAACAACGCCGTTCACAACCGCGTTGCCAACGTAAGGGACGACATTACCTATTATATGGGTTCCCACCGTATCACCGGCGGTCTCACCTATGAGTATCAGATGGCGGACAACCAGTACATGCGTAACGGTACCGGTTACTATCGTTACAACATCATCGATGATCCCGACGATCCGAAATATATGTATGACGCTTCCGGCAAGCTCGATGCAGCAAAGTTGTTCAACTCCACTCCTGAGGTTGTCTGCCTCACCTACGGATATGACGGCGAAGCCGCTCCTGCAGCCCGCGTACAGTTCCACAAGCTTGGCGCTTATGCACAGGACGAATGGAGCGTGAACGACAGGTTCAAACTGAACTACGGCATCCGTATCGACGGCCTGTTCTTCGACAACGGCGACCTTATGACCAACGGTGTCTATGACGAGAACGATCCTTCCAAGAACAAAGGTATCCTCGCCCTCAAATACTATCCTAAGAAATACAACTACGAAGAAACCCACATCGACACGGGTAAGTGGCCCACTTCCAAGCTCACCCTTTCACCCCGCGTAGGTTTCAACTGGGACGTTTACGGCGACAAGAGCCTTAAGGTCCGTGGCGGTACCGGCCTGTTCAGCGGCCGTCTGCCTCTGGTGTTCTTCACCAATATGCCCACCAACGGCGGCCTGGTACAGTATCAGGCACAGCTGAGTGGCAAGACACTGGTCTATGACGCAAAGAAAGACGCTTTAAAACTCCCTTGGTACACCGGTGCAGTCACTACCGATGCTAGCGGCAACAAGTACATTGATATGGGTCAGTTCGCCGGCGGTCCTGTGACCACAGCCCAGGCCCTTCAGGATAAACTTGCAAGTATGGGTTATCCCACCACAGTGACTCCCGAGGACGGCAGCGTTCCTTCCTCCATCAGCGCAGTGGATCCCAACTTCCGTATGCCTCAGGTATGGAAGACCTCACTGGCCTTTGACTATGCATTCCCCACTTCCTTCCCGATGTCTCTCACCGTCGAGGGTATCTTCAACAAGACCATCAATGCCGTGTCCATCTCCGACTGGAGCATGAAGGATGCAGGCGGCTTCGCACGCTTCAACGGTGCCGACAACCGTCCCATCTATCCTTCGGATTTCCGCACCGGCACCAAGGCATTCGTACTTGAGAACACCGACAAGGGTTATGGCTGGTCCTTCAGTTCCACCCTCAACGCTTCTCCCGTGGACGGCCTCGACCTGATGGTGGCCTACACCCACACCGTGAACAAGGAAGTCACCGGTATGCCCGGCAGCGCTGCTGAAAGTGCATTCACCTATGTGCCCACCAGCGAAGGCCCCAACTACATCAAGCTGCACAACTCGCAGTATGTGACTCCGGACCGTCTGGTCGCATCCCTCACCCATCACGACAAGAGCGGCAACCACTACAGCCTCATCTATGAAGCCTGGCGCGGCGGTTACAACTACTCTTACATGCTCACCAACGACATGAACGGCGATACCTACGCATACGACGCCATTTATGTTCCCACTGACAAGCAGGTTGAGGACGGAGACTTCCGTTTCGTTTCCCAGGACGACGCAGACCGCTTCATGGCCTATGTCCACAAGGATGCTTATCTGAGCAAGCACCAGGGCCAGTATGCCGAAGCCTACAGCGTGTACAGCCCTTGGGTCCACCGCATCGACCTCAGCTACAAGCATGACTTCCGCATCAAGGTTGCACAGACCACCAACGTTCTCCAGCTGAACTTCGACATCAAGAACCTGATGAACCTGTTCAACAGCAGCTGGGGCGTGAGCAAGTACCTCAACCCTGAAATTGGCAGCGAGGCCCGCATCCTTAAGTATGAGGGCGTTGACGCCGAAGGCTATGCCACATTCTCAACTCCCAAGGCCATCAGCGGCTCCACGGAGACCTTCGTTCCCTACCACGCCCTCAGCCAGTGCTGGTATGCATCCATCGGTATCAAATACCTGTTCAACTAATAACAACAGGAGTATATGAAACTTAAATATATTTTCACATCCCTCATCGCAGCCCTCGGCCTTATGGCCATCAGCTGCACAGAAGAGGCGGATACTTTCCTCAAAGAGGTTCAGGTTTCTTCTTCCTACGTTGCTTTCCCTGCAGAGGGCGGCAATGTTGAGATAACCGTCAATGCTCAGGGCGACTGGGCAATTGAAGGGGCCCCCGATTGGCTCACAGTGAACCCTGCTTCCGGCCAGGCCGGCGAAGCAACGGTCAAATTCAGCGCCGGTGCCGCAACGGAAACCCGTGAGGCCAGCGTGAGCCTTAACTGCTTGAACAAGTCGCAGACTATCAAGGTCATCCAGATGACGGAAAAAGTGGAACCCGCTACTCTTTCTGTCAAGGACGCCCTTGACATTATCAAGCCCCTTGAGTCTGGCGCTGTGGCTCCCGGAACATACAGGGTGAAGGGTATTGTTTGCAAAATCACCGAAATCAGCCCCTCTTACGGTAATGCTACATATTACCTGTCCGACGACGGTTCCTATTCCGGTAAGGATAAGAACGACTGTAACTGGATCCAGGTTTACCGTGGCCTGTGGCTGAACGGTTCCAATTTCACCAGCGGTGATGAGTTTGCAATCGGTGATGAGCTTGTCATCGAAGGCCAGCTGATGGACTATAAGGGAACTCCCGAAACAAAGGAGAAGGCCGCATTCGTGGTCTCGATCTCCAAGTCCCTCATCGGTGTGGGTTCAGTTGAACTCCTTGGCGGTGAAGAGCCCGTTGCAAGCACTGAATTCCCTCTCGAAGGCGGTGACATCAAGGTTACCCTCAAGGTGAAAGGCAATGGTTTCCACGTGGATATCCCTGCCGCTGCCAAGAGCTGGCTCCACATCGAGGACTTCGGAAGCGACTATGTCACTCTCCATGCCGATGCCAACACCGGTGGCGACCGTGACGTGGAAGTAGGCTTCTCCACCGAGAAGGACGGCAAGACCTACAACTGCTCGCAGGTACTCACCCAGAAGGGTGCAATCCTCGAGGTCTCCATCGCAGAATTCCTGGCAGCCGAAGTGGGCGACACTCAGTATCGTCTTACCGGTCTTATCATCAGCGAATATGCAGCCGACAAGCAGGGTCAGAGCTTCACAATCCGTGACTGGTCCGGCGAAGTCCTTGTCTATCGTCTGAATGACTACAAGGCCAGCGGCGCAAAGGTGGATGACATCATCACCGTCGTAGGTAAGAGAGGCGCATATGGCGAGACGAAGCAGATGGTGAGCGGCGTATACGAATCTCATATTCCTGTTACCACGGTTACCATCGCTGATTTCATCACCAAACCCGATGACAAGCCCGCCGATAATCACGTTGGTACTTATTACAAGGTCACCGGCACCATTACCTCCCTCAAGAACAATAAGGGTCAGGACAATGACTATGGCAACCTGTACATCTCAGACGGCACCAATGAGATTTATCTCTATGGTCTGTATGCCGGTTGGGGTGCAAGCGGCGATGCCAGGAAGGGCTTTGTAAAGGCGCAAGGCATCGAGGTCGGCGACGTCCTCACCTCCATCGGTTACAAGGATACCTACAGCGGCCTTATCGAGCTCTGTGGCGGTATCTACGTCTCTCACGAGAAGGGCCAGTCCGGTGGTGATACGTTCGACTACACACCCAGCGCAGAGTACAGCGCCAGCACCAACCTGTGGAAGCAGGTTGACGATGCCAATGCAGCTAAGTTCTTCCGTTATTTCAACCCGGGCTGGGCAGAGATTCCTGTCATCGGTGACACCGAGGCCGCTTCTTTCGATGGTCTTACCAAGACCAACTCCACCTACGAAATCAAGTTCGAACCTTATACGGACGCACGTTGGCAGAACCAGTTCTACATCTTCCCTGGTGCAGAGGCTAATTTCGTGGCTCTCAATCCTGCGAAGACGTATAACCTGAAGCTTTCCCTCACCTCCACCGGAACCTTCCCTGCATTCATGAAGTTCTCCGCTTACATTGATGCAGGTCCCAAGCACGAAGGCGCTGCTATTTGGGAACCCGACAAATCCGGTGATCCGGATCCTACCAATATCCACTTTACTGCTGGCCAGACTGTGGTAATGGAGAAAACAGGTATCACTGGTGTAGAAGCAAAGAATGTTGTCTTTGTGTTCGACTTTGGCTGCAACCCTGCCAACACGACCGTATACATCAAGGATATTATCCTCACTGAAGAAGGTGCTGCTGCGGACAACGGTAAAACCGTGACCGAGGCCATCGCTCTTGCCGATAATTCCCAGGTCGAACTCAAGGAATCCCTCGTCGTCGGTCTTACCAAGAAGGGTGCCGTGGTTTCAGACGGAACAAATGCCATCTATGCTTATGGCAACAGCGCAGCCGCCCTTGCAATCGGCGACAAGGTTACCATGAAAGCCAAGAAGACCACTTTCAACGGTGTTCCTGAACTTACCGATCTTACTGATGTCACCAAGGTTTCCGGTGGCAATACCGTAACATATCCCACAGCCAAGGATATCACAGCTGAAGTGACGACTTATACGGCCTCTGTCGCTGAATTCATTTCTTTCACCGGCAAGCTGTCCGTATCCGGCAACTACTACAATGTCATCTTCGATGGCGTAACTGCAAGGCAGGGCTCGCTCTCACAGCCCATTGACGCACTCAACGCAGCCAGTCTCAATGGCAAGGATGTCATTGTAACAGGTTACTACAACGGTCTGTCCAGCGGCAAGTATTTGAATGTCGTAGCAACCGATATCAAGGAAGTTCCCGCTGCTGCTTCATTCGTAATCGACGGCAACTTCGATGAATGGAAAGACGTAGAAGGCGTTGCAGGCAGGACTGATGCTCCATACGATGGAATCGTGGCTCTGAAGGCTGGTTTGGATGCCGATAATCTGTATGTCTATATGGAGGTTAAAAAAGCCAGCCTTACCCTGGGAGGCGATGCACAGTATTACAACCTGTGCAACCTCTATGTGAGCAATGGTGACGATGAAGGCTCATCCGCGTGGATGTGGACCACCAAGTACGATGCACACATCGACGTCTGGACTGTCACCGCAGGTGTGCCCGCGCTTTCCTGCTGGGCTACAGGCTTCAACGGGAAGACCGACGCGAGCGGGGATATCGTAAAATACGAATTCTCCATCTCTCGCAGCCATAAGCCTTGCATGGCGGCAGAAACGGTTTATCTGGCAACGGAAATCAATCTGCAATATGTCGATTCCGAATCTCAATGGAAGGGAGAGCACACTCAGGTTGGTTTTGCTCCCACCACCGGTGGTGCAATGCTAGCAGTAACTCTCTAGGACGATATGTCAATAAGAAAGCCGGGCCCTGTGGTCCGGCTTTATTTTTTTTTTGATGCAGTGATTATTCCGCCATTTTCAGGCCGTCCAGTTTGTTCCATTCGCCGCGGGTGAAGTCAGGCATGACAACCGGCATGGAGCCGTGGTTGATGGAAACCTCGGTGAGTTCCACAAGGGAGCTCCATTCGGCAGCGTCGTAAACGTCCTGGTCCAGAGGAAGGCCGTTGTGGAGGCAGTAAATCAACCTGTAGTCCATGATGAAGTCCATTCCGCCGTGGCCGCCCACCTTGAGGGCGAGTTCTTCGATATCGGCCACGAAAGGAACCTTGTAGGCCTCCATGATGGCATCGCGCTCCGCATCTGAGAGATACTCTTCTGCGTCAAGATCGTCATAGGACAGGCCTTCCTTGAGGTTTGCGCCGCCAATGGCGATACCCTCGTTGGGATACTTGTTGGCATAGCCCTTTGTGCCCTGGAGCTGATACATGCGGCTGTAGGGCTGGGGTGTTACCACGCTGTGTTCCACCAGGATGGTCTTGCCGTTGTGGGTGCGGATGAGGGTCGATGTATTGTCGCCGTTGGCATAGTGGGGGACGACGCCCTCGCCGTAGCGCTCATCGGCCTTGGCCTGGCCGGCCCAGGAGTCAGTGTCCATCGACACGAGGACATCCATCTTGTCGCCGCGGTGGATGTTCAGCACCTGGCAGACGGGGCCGATGCCGTGGGTGGGATATACGTCGCCGTGATGGTCCTTGTTGTAGGTCATGCGCCAGTCGCCCTGATATCCGTCCCACCAGGGATCCAGATTATGGCAATATGAGCCTTCTGCGTGAACGACCTCGCCGAAGAGGCCGTGCTGGGCCATGTTCAGGCAGGTGATCTCGAAGAAGTCGTAGCAGCAGTTCTCCAGCATCATGCAATGCTTGCGCGTGCGCTCGGAAGTGTTCACCAGCTGCCAGCATTCATCGATGCTGGTTGCGGCGGGCACCTCGATTGCGACGTGCTTGCCGTGCTCCATTGCATAAACCGCGATGGGAGTATGCAGCTGCCAGGGAACGGCCAGATATACGAGATCCAGGTCTTCCAGTTCGCAGAGCTGCTTGTAGCCTTCCTCGCCGGAGAATTCATGAATCGCACGCGGTGCACCGGCGTTTTCCAGCATCTTCTGGGCCCTTTCCACCCTTTCCGGGAGAAGGTCGCAGAGAGCTATTACAGAGGCGTCCTCAAGGTAAGGGAAGCGCCTCACGGCATCGCTGCCGCGGTCCCCAAGGCCCACGATGCCCACGCGCACGTGCTCGATGGGTTCGGCCGCGAATCCGAGCATCGACTGCTGGTCGGCCGGACGCGGGGGAGTATTGTAGACAATCTTGTTGTCTTTTATGACATAGCCGTACTCACTGGCCTTCGGGGCGCAGGAGAAAGCCACGGCGGTAATCACCGCCGCGGCTGAAAGTATTGCGATAACTCTTTTCATAATATTATTCCAGCATCATACTGCGGAAATCGTCGATGTCCTGCTGGGACACGCCGGCAACTTCAAGGAGATACTTCTCCACGCCCTGTTTGAAAGTGCCGCCTTCTCCGGCAAGTTCCCAGAAGTATGGAGCAACGTCTTTATATACCCACGTCATACGCGTGTTATGGAATATGGGCTTGGTATTGGTTTTTTTGTCGGAAGAAGAAACACTATAGCCGACAGGTGCGAAATAAGTGAGTTCATATTCCTTGGAGATGTCGCCCTCCGGAACGCCAAGAATTCCGAACAGCAGGATGCCTAGGGTACCGGTGCGGTCGCGGCCCAGCGAGCAGTGGAAATGGACGGGTTTGCCCTTTCGGAGGCTGTTCACCACGAATTCGAAGCATTCCTTGGTCTTTGCGGCGTCATCCACCAGCATGGTCTTTCCGCCCTGTTCGATTACGGGAGCGCAGTGGTCAATGCCCTCGACTGCGGGAGTGAACATAACGTCGTCCTTGCCGCGCAGGTCGAGTTCAGCGCCGATGCCCTCGAAGAGGACCTCCTTCTCTCCCTGTGCATTCAGGGGATATGGACTCCACTTCTCGTTCAGACGTCCGCCGCGGTATACCATACGATACTTGATGGTCTTGCCGTCGGTGGTTTTCCAGCCGCCGAAGTCACGGCAGTTGCGACCGCCGCCGCCCTTGGTGTTGGGCGCCTGGGGATTTCCAAGGAAGTAGCACTGGTGCAGTGTTCCGATTGTGGTGAAAGTGCCTTGTGCCAACACTTTTCCACTGGCCGTCGTAACTTTGTAACTGTAACTGTCATTGGGAACCAGGTTGGTAACGTTGACGTACAAGGCACCAGCTGCGATTTCCAAGTCTCCGCTCCAGCCCAGTCCGTCTTCGAGATGAAGGGTCATAGCGCCGTCTTCCAGGTCCTCTTTTGTCCAGCGGATACTGTACTGCGGCGGAATGTCGCCGTCAGGCCATTCCTTGCCCCAGTTGTCCCAAGTGAGGACCGGCTGCGTGGTGGTCGGTTCCAAATTGCAGCCGAAGCCGCCGTAATAATCGAAGATCTTGGTGTAGTCATTATAAGTCTTGTCCGGATAGGTTACCTCCGTGAGGAATTTCTCCACCAGGGGGTTTGTGGCCGGGAGGACATCACCGCTATGGAGTTCCTCGCCGGCTCCTGCCCAGGGATCGCCGGCCTGGGTGATATAAATGAAATCACCAGCGCCTTTACCCTGAATCGTAATGGTGGCAGTCCTTAATAACTTTTGGGTCGTCTGGTCGCAAGTGAAGGTAACCGTGACGGGATTGTCGGATGCTGAACCGCTAGCGGGCGCCAATGATATCCAGGATTCGTCGGCGGTTACCTCCCATTCCGTATTACACGTGAATGTGAACGAAACCGAGCCTCCTTCGCAGGGGATTGAGAACTCTTTCTCGCCGCTAATAGTAACTGTTGGGGTTACTTTTTCCTTCTTGTCGCAGAAAGCGAGCAGGGGAAGAATCAGGATGATTGCCAGTAATTTTTTGAACATAAGGCTATAAATAATTGATTATTTGACTTCTATCAGGTAGCTTCCTTTGAAAGTGGGGCGGATTACGGGATCCGAGCCTTCCACGGCATAGGCGACGGGCTGGTCGGCCGCATATTC
>JAILDI010000005.1 GCA_024689525.1 Bacteroidales bacterium | reverse complement strand
CGTTCGTCGATGCCTTTGTAGTGGCCGCAGAGGATGATTATGTTCTCCTTGAGGGACAGTGCGTTGGCCATGCCCTGGTCGAAGATATCGCCGTCAGGGGCCATATAGATGATTTCGTCGTAGTGGCGCTCCGCAGTGAGTTCCTCAATCATCTTGAAGACGGGTTCCACCATCATCACCATTCCGGCGTCACCGCCGTAGCAGTAGTCATCGACAGTGAGGCGGGGGCCAAGGCCGTATTTGCGGAGGTTGTGCACGTGGATTTCCACCAGGCCCTTCTTCACGGCGCGGCCGGGAATCGAATGGGCGAGGGGACTCTCAAGCAGTTCGGGTACAACCGACAGTATGTCTATTCTCATCGCACGAACGTTTTAGACTGCAAAAATCGAAAAAAATGCTTATATTTGCAAGTTGTACATTTTGTTAAACTTTGTAATTCATAATTATGAGTGAAGAATTGAAGCCTGAGGCCATCCAGCCGGAGACCCCAGATGTAGCACAGGAACAGGAAACCGTTACAGTGAAACAGGCAGCGACCGACGTCGCAGAGAAAGTTGAAGCCCTCACGGAAGCCGTTGGCGCCAAGATTACCGAGAAGTTCAAGGACCTGAAAGAGAAGGCGATTGAAGTGAAGGAGAAATTGTCGGACCAGGTGGCCGACAAGGCCGATGACGTGAAGGAGACCGTGGTGAACTTCGGGGAGAGAACTCTCGCGGAGCTGTCGGCTATGTTCCAGGAATTGTCGGAAAGCGTAGACAGAATGAAACGCTCCAAGGAGGCGGAGGCCATTAAGTCGGCATTCTACAAGAGGCTCGGCCGTGAGAAGGCGGAAGCCGGTGAGGAGTCGCCGATTGAGGAACCGCCGGCAGTGGACGACCAGACTGCGGAAGAGGCAGTGGCACAGCCTGCTGCTCTGGCAGAGGTTCCCGCGGAGGAAGAGCCCGCGGTGAGCAAGAGCCCGTTCGTGGCAATCGAGGAGGGTTTCAAAGCCATATATAATAAGTACAGGGCGGAAAGGGCCGCCTACAACAAGGAGCAGGACGCCAAGAAGGAGGAGAACCTTCAGGTGAAGCTCGGCCTCATCGAGGAGCTCAAGGCTCTTATCGAAGAGGGCGGCGAGATGAAGGACACCTTCCCCAAGTTCCGCGATATCCAGAACCGCTGGAGGGAAACCGGCCCCGTGCCGCAGAACCGTTTCCGCGACGTCAACGACACCTATCAGGTGAACGTGGAGAAGTTCTACGACATCGTCCAGATTAACCGCGAACTCCGCGACCTGGACTTCAAGAAGAATCTTGAGGCCAAGACCCAGTTCTGCGAGCAGGCGGAAAAGCTTGCTGAAGACGAGAATCCCGTGGAATCCTTCAAGGAGCTGCAGAAACTGCACGAGCAGTGGAAGGAATTCGGCCCCGTGGCCAAGGAGTACAGGGATGCCATCTGGGAGAGGTTCCGTGCGGCAACGGCCGTTATCAATAAGAAGTATCAGGCCCACTTCGAAGGCCTCAAGGACCAGCAGGTGGCCAACCTGCAGGCCAAGACCGCACTGTGCGAGAAGGTGGAGGAAATCGCAGCCCGCGAAATCACCTCTTCCAACCAGTGGAACAGCCTGTCCAAGGAGATTGAGGACATCCAGGCGGAATGGCGCAAGATCGGCTTCGCAACCCGCAAGGACAATCAGAAGATCTATGACCGCTTCCGCGCAGCCTGCGACGCGTTCTTCGCCCGCAAGAGGGAGTACTACAACGAGTTCAAGGAGAATATGTCCGGCAATATGGAGCGCAAGATGGCCATCATCGAGGAGGCTGAATCCCTCAAGGACAGCACGGACTGGAAGGCCACTGGCGACCGTCTCATCGAACTCCAGAAGATGTGGAAGGAGATCGGCGCAGTTCCCCGCAAGAAGAGCGAGCAGCTGTGGAAGCGCTTCCGCGCCGCCTGCGACACCTTCTTCGAGGCCCGCGACAAGAGCGAGGACCGTCCCAAGAATGACTTCCGCGCAAACCTCTCCGCCAAGAAGGCCCTGATCGCCGAGATCAACGCCTTCGAGGTGCCGGAGAATGCGGAGGAGGCACGTGCGGCGGCATCGGCCTTTGCAGAGAAGTGGAATGCCATCGGCTTCGTTCCTTTCAAGGAGAAGGAGGCCGTGCAGGGCGCTTACAAGGAGGCCATGCAGGCCAAGTTCCCCGGCTTCGGCGCACGCGGAGGCCAGCGCAGGGAAGGCCGCGGTGAAAGGCGCGCAGCCGCTCCTCTTACCGAGAAGGACCGCCTGATGCAGGAATACAACCAGCTCCAGCAGGAGATTCAGACCTACGAAAACAATATCGGCTTCTTCGGCCTTTCCAAGGGTGCAGAGAGCCTGAAGGCTCAGATGCAGGAAAAGATCAACGCCGCTAAGGATAACCTCCGTGCCCTTATGGAGAAGATCCGCGGTATCGAACAGAAGGAGAATAGCAGCGAGGAAGAATAATGGACAAAAATTCGATTATCGGCTTCGTGCTGATAGCCCTGGTGATGGGAGGATTCTTCTTTTACCAGAGCAATCAGAACAAGCGAATGATGGCCTGGCAGCAGTACCAGGATTCCCTTGAAACAGCGCGTCAGGACAGCATCAGGGCCGCATATCTGGCCGAGCATCCGGAGGATTCGCTCGTGCTCGCCGGCGGAGAGATTCCGGCGGTGGCCGATGCGCCTGCGGCGGCTCCGAAGGCCGTGGTGTTCAGCGATTCGCTGCTGAACGCGGCCTCATCGGCAGAAGAAAGTTTTTATACGCTGGAGAATTCGAAACTGGCGATCAAGTTCACCTCCAGGGGCGCACAGCCTTATTCGGTGCAGGTGAAGGATTTCCTTACTTACGACAAGGAGCCTTTGTTCCTGATTCCGGAAGGCGCTTCGGAGCTTGGCTTCGTGGTGTACGCACCCATGGCGCTGGATACCCGCCTGTTCAATTTCACTGCGGTTCCGGAGGAGAGCAATGACACTACTCTGGTGATGCGCCTGCCCATATCGGCCGGCGGATATGTGGAGCAGAAGTACGTGCTCGAGCCGGACAGCTATTCGGTGAAGGAGACGCTGGCGTTCGTGGGAATGAACATTCCCTACAACGCGGGCAGCATCGACGTGGATTTCTCGGCAATGATTCCCCGCCTTGAAAAGGGCTACAAAAACGAGAGCCAGTACTCCCGCCTGAACTATTATTTCCCGGACGACAAGAAGCCGGCCAACATCGGCAACGGCAGGAAGGGCTCAAAGCGCTTTTCCAACAAGGTGGAATGGTTCGCCTTCCAGCAGCAGTTCTTCAGCGCGATTATGCGCGCTCCGCAGAACTTCACTTACGGGGATTTCGCCGTGGAGTTCATGGGCAAGGACAATCCGGACCATCAGCTTATGTCCTGCAAGGCCCAGATGAGGGCCGATATCGAAACGGGTCGAGAGCGCGTGGAGGTGCCGTTCGAGTTCTATTTCGGGCCGAACTCCTATAAGGGGCTGAAGGCCTATAAGCATAAGTACGAGAAGGTTATCCCGCTGGGCGGACAGGTTATCGGCCTTATCACAAAGTGGGTTATCATCCCTCTTTTCGACTGGCTGCACAAGTTCATATCGAACTTCGGTCTCATCATCCTTCTGATGACCATCTTCATCAAGATCGTGGTGCTGCCGTTTGCGTTCAAGAGCTATTCTTCATCGGCCAAGATGCAGGCGCTGAAGCCGTTCATCGACAAGATCAACGCCAAGTACCCCAAGCAGGAGGATGCGATGAAGAAGCAGCAGGAGACGATGGACCTGTACAAGAAGGCGGGGGTGAATATGATGGGAGGATGCCTCCCGATGCTGTTCCAGCTGCCTATCCTGTGGGCTATGTTCCGCTTCTTCCCGGCATCCATCGAGCTTCGCCAGCAGGGCTTCCTGTGGGCGGAGGACCTGAGTGCATATGACGATGTCATCCACTGGGGATTCTCGGTGCTGGGAATGGACCACATCTCGCTGTTCGCGCTTCTTATGGCCCTGTCGATGTTCTTCTATACGAAGATCACGATGCAGAACCAGAACACGGGCGACGATCCCAACGCCAAGATGATGCGCGTGATGAGTCTCTATATGATGCCCATTATGATGTTCTTCGTCTGTAACAATCTGTCGTCGGCACTCAGCTACTACTACTTGCTGTCCAATATCATCACTATGATCGAGACCTGGATCATCAAGAAGTGGTTCGTGCACCCGGAGGAGATCATCGCCAAAGTGAAGGCGGCGGAGAACAAACCGGCGCCGAAGAGCAAGTGGCAGCAGCGTCTGGAAGAAGCGCAGAAGATGCAGCGCCAGATGCAGCAACAGCAGAATAAGCGCAGATAATGGCAATCACTTTAGAGGAATTGCTGCGGAGCCGCGACGAGAGGGCGGCTCTGCAGCAGTCGTTTTTACGGGAGCATCCGGAGGGGACGCTGCTGTGCCTCACGGTTCAGTTGCCGGGGGAGGTAAAGCGGGACGAGAGGTCTCTGCGCGTGGCGGAAGCTGCGGTGGAGGCGCTGCGGGAGATGTTTCCGGAGCGCTCCTTCGAGTTGTTGCGGGATCTGCCGACGGGCTTCGAAGGGTATTTCGTCGTGCCCCTTGAGCCGCTCGATGCCAAGCGCGCCGCCATCGGCATAGAAGACGAACACCCCCTGGGGCGCCTTATGGATATTGACGTGATTACTGCCGATGGCCCGGTTTCACGCTCTGCTGTCGGCGCCCCCGAAAGGCGATGCCTCATCTGCTCCCAGCCTGCCCGCTACTGCATGCGCGCCCGCTCCCATAGCCCTGAGGAACTCCTTGCCGCTATTGACCGTCTTTTAGCGTAAAGTGGAAGTGGCTGATTTTCAGCGACTTACTGTTTTTAAATGCGGCAAAATGCCGCATTTACTTTTTGTAAAACGTTGATTATCAACGACATCCACTTTACGGGCAATAGCCTTAGAGGGGATAGATGCCGGCGCCGATGAAGTCGATGAGGGTTTGGGGGGCGATGCGGAGCTGGAGGCCGCGGAGGCCGGCGGAGACGTAGATGTAGTCGTAGAGGAAGGCGCTCTCGTAGATGAAGGTGGGGAGGGGCTTCTTCATGCCGATGGGGGAGCATCCGCCGCGGATGTAGCCGGTCTCCGGCAGGAGCTCCTTCACGTGGATCATTGCGCAGGACTTGTTGCCGGAGATGCGGGCTGCAACTTTCAGGTCGATTTCCATATCGCCGGGCATCACGCAGACGAAGAGACCGGTGCGGTCGCCACGCAGGACTAACGTCTTGAATACCATTTCGATGGGCTCGCCCAGCTGAAGTGCCACGTGACCTGCGTCAAGGTTGTTGTCGTCCACTTCGTAGGGGATGAGTTCGTAGGGGATTCCGGCCGCGTCCAGCAGCCTTGCCGCATTTGTTTTCTGTACAGGCTTGCCCATATCGCTAATACTCCCTTTCGCCGAAAATATCTGTGCCGATGCGCACTATCGTAGCCCCGTGCCTGACAGCCAGCGGCCAGTCCCCGGACATCCCGATACTGAGCTCTGTGAACGTATCCCGCAACTCCGGGAATTCCTCCCGAATCCGGTTGAACAATGCTTCGATGCGAGTGAAATCCGCCTCCACAACAGCCTCATCGTCAGTATTCGTAGCCATACCCATAAGCCCACGCACCTCGATATTCTTCAATGACGGCAGGGCTGTGCCCTCCGTCGACTTAGCCGCCCGTGGCTGATCCACCCCAAAAATCGACAGATTTTCGGGGGCCCCGAAACCCAACCCTTCTGGGGCCCAAGCTTGCTTGGGAGGGATGAGGACCGCAGGTCCGAGGGAGACGGATGGCACAGCCCTGGCGCGAAGAATCTCGAATATCTCTTCCTCGCTGAAGCCGTGCTTGGTTTCCTCGGCCCCAAGGTGCAGTTCCAGGAGGATGGGGACGGTGCGGTTGTTGGCGGCGGCCCAGGTGTCGATAGCCTCGAGGAGGCGGAGGGAGTCGACGGATTCCACCATCGACACATAGGGGAGGACAAGCTTCAGCTTGTTGGTCTGGAGGTGGCCGATGAAGTGCCACTGCACATCGGCAGGCATCTGCGGAACCTTGGCTGCAAGCTCCTGCGGACGGTTTTCTCCGAAGAGCCTTTGGCCGGCGTTATACGCCTCCATGAGGCGCTCCACTGGGTGGAATTTGGACACCGCCACAAGCTTTACCTGCGGCGGCAACGAGGCCTTCAATTCATGCAGTTTTTCTTTTATGTCCATAATACCGGATTGGAGTACAAATATAGTCTTTTTTGATTATATTTGTACCCGCTTTGAAGATGCGCATAATTGTAGCACTCATATCTCTTTGTGTTGCTGTTCTGCCCGTGAGGGCGCAGGAGGCGGACTCGCTCGGCAGATGCCGGGACGAGCAGTTCCGCATTTCACAGTTAATTGCGCCTTCCATTCTGATAGGAAGCGGTGTCGCGATCACTTACAACCCTTGGTGCGAGGTGAACATAAGCCTTCCCATAAGGGATTTTGTGGTGGACTCAAACCTTCCTTCTACATGGGTGGATCACGTTACTGCCTGCATCCCTGCTGCGGCTCATATGGGGCTTAACTGGATGGGCGTCGCCAGCGCGCATACTGGAAAGGAGCGTTTCGCCACCCTGGCCACGGCCACTGCAATCCAGATGGGCGTGGTAAGGAGCCTGAAGCATGCGCTGGACGTGGTTCGTCCGGACGGCTCCAACGACCACTCGTTCCCATCGAACCATAGCTCCACGGCTTTTATGGGCGCAGAACTGGTGCGCATCGAATACGGCCCCTGGTGGGGTCTGGGCGCATATTCTGTGGCCACGGCAACGGCGCTGATGCGCATATACAACAACAAGCACTGGGTGGGGGATGTCCTCACCGGCGCTGGCATCGGCATACTGAGTGCACAGGCTGCGTATTGGCTGCTGCCGCTGGAGCGTAAACTCTTCGGCTGGGATTCGATCTGCCTGCCGGGGGACCACAATAGCGTCCTTGACCAGGAGCCCACGGTTGTATTGGTGCCGTATGCGGCTCCGGGGGCGGCCGGGATGGCTTTTTCGCTAACGTTCTAGGGATGGAGGAGATCAGTTCACTGCCGATGAGTTCGCCTCATTTCAGAGGGATGGCGGAGACCTTCCTCTCCTCGTGCGGCATTCGCCTGGAGGCGGTGGACGAGTGGTATTCCATTCAGGCCGATGACGGCAGCATCATCGCCGGCGCCGGCATCCAGGGCAACACCATCAAATGCGTTGCAGTGGCGGACAGACATCGCGGCGAAGGCCTCCTCCCGAAACTCATCTCGCATATCATATCCCTCCACCAGGGAGAAAACCTCCGCGTCTTCACCAAGCCGGAGTACCGCGCCCTCTTCGAAGACCTTGGCTTCCGCCTCCTGGCAGAAGCCCCCGGGGCTATCCTCCTGGAGAACGGCAGGGGTTTGGAAGATTATTGCAGGAGTCTGAGTGTTCGGAGGTGTGGTGTTATCGTGATGAATGCGAATCCGTTCACTAAGGGGCACAGGTATTTGGTGGAGAAGGCGTTGGAGAAGGTTGAATCGCTGGTGATTATTCCCGTGAAAGAGAATCAGGAGTTTACGTATGAGGAGCGCAGGGAGATGATTGAAAAGGGGTGCGAGGGGTTGCCGGTGACGGTGGTGGAGGGGAGTGATTACAGTATATCGGCCCTCACGTTCCCTACGTATTTCCTCAAGGATCTGAGCCAGGCGGCGGAAACGCAGATGAGGCTGGATCTGGACCTGTTCGGGAGGCATATCGTGCCGGCATTGAAGGCCGATGTGCGCTTCGTGGGAACGGAGCCGGATGACAAGCTCACGGCTCGTTATAATGCCCTGATGAAAGAATTGCTGCCGATACCGGTGGAGGAGGTCGAGCGCCTGAAGGGCGTGTCGGCATCGAAGGTTCGCAGCGCAAAATACCCGGAGGCGGCGGCTCTGACGCCGGCATCGACACACCCGTATCTGCTGGCCAGGCTTATGGAAAAGGCGCTGGTGGCGGAGCTCGATACGCCGCTCAAGCCCGGCCTTGTGGGGCCGGACGGCAATGGGGCGCATGTCGATATGGACTATGCCCTGATGAGGCGCGGGGCGGCGGCGGTTCGCCGCAGCTTCGCCGCGCACATCGGCCTTCTGCCGGACCTCGCGGCCCTGGGCAAGGCTATGGAGGCCGATGCCCTCGCGGCAACCGGCGGTGTGAACACCCACCGCGGCGCCATCTTCGCGCTCGGGCTGATGTGCCGTGCCGCGCAACTGCTTGATACAGAGCGGGTTGCTGAAAGTCCCCTGGTGCAAAATAACCAGGGGAGCGGAAGGATGTCGCTGATAATCAGCGAGTTAGCCGCCACGCTCAGACAGCCGGAAGGAACGCACGGGGCGGATGCTAAGGGCGCGAAGGGCGCTTTGAAGATGGCGCAGGGCGGGTACCGCGAACTCTTTGAGGAGTGGCTGCCCTATTACCGCAGCCTGGAGGGGGACACCTTCCGCATGCAGAAGACACTTTTGAAGATTATGGGCACGCTGGACGATACCTGCATAATTCACAGGGCAGGGGAGCAGCGCGCCAAAGAGATAAAGGCCGATGCCGCATACCTGCTGCAGCATTTTGGCGAAAAAGAATTGCAGGAAATGAAAGAAAGGCTGGACGCCGCGCGTGTATCTCCCGGTGGTAGTGCGGATATGCTCGCCCTGACGGTGCTGGCCGACAAACTATTAACTAAAACCAATTAAAGTAACTGTTATGGTTAAATTGATTCCTCACGGTGTGTATCTCCTCGGCGGCAGCAAGGTCGTCGAAGGCGGAGAGAACTTGCCGTCGAAAGACGAGGCCCGCGAAAACACCATCACCTACGGAATCCTCCGCTCCCACGATGTCGACGGCGGCAAAGGCGACAAGATGCGCATCCGCTTCGACGCGATGGTTTCTCACGACATCACTTATGTCGGCATCATTCAGACTGCACGCGCCAGCGGACTCACCGAGTTCCCGCTGCCGTATGCTATGACAAACTGCCACAACTCGCTCTGCGCAGTGGGCGGCACGATCAACGAGGACGACCACGTGTTCGGCCTGTCCGCCGCAAAGAAGTACGGCGGCATCTATGTGCCCGCAAACCAGGCTGTCATCCACCAGTATGCACGCGAGGCGCTCACCGCCTGCGGCAACATGATCCTTGGCTCGGACAGCCACACCCGCTACGGCTCCCTCGGCAATATGGGCGTGGGCGAAGGCGGCGGCGAGCTGGTGAAACAGCTCCTGAAGAACACCTGGGACATTAATGCGCCCGAGGTGGTGCTGGTATGGCTGGAGGGTAAGCCGCGCAAGGGCATCGGCCCCCACGATGTTGCAATCAGCCTCGTAAAAGCCGTTTTCGAGAGCGGCTTCGTAAAGAATAAGGTCCTGGAGTTCGCCGGCCCCGGCGTCAAGGACCTGCCCATCGATTTCCGCAACGGAATCGACGTCATGACAACTGAGACCACCTGCCTGAGCTCCATCTGGATCACCGACGAAAAGGTGAAGGAGTACTTCCGGATGCACGGACGCCCGGAGGCCTACAAGGAGCTCAAACCCGGCGAGGTAGCGTGGTACGACTCCATGATAACCATCGACCTGTCCAAACAGGAGTCGATGATCGCCCTCCCTTACCATCCCTCCAATGCAGTGTCGATCCACGAGTTGCAGGCCAATCCGGAGGCGGTGCTCAGGGCCGTGGAGGAAGACACCAAAAAGCGCTTCGGCGACAAGGTTCATCCGGACCTTCTGTCCAAGATCCGCGACGGAAAGGTGTATGCCGATCAGGGCATCATCGCAGGCTGCTCCGGCGGCACGTACGACAACCTGAGCGAGGCTGCATCCATCCTCAAGGGCAAATCCATCGGCAATGACTACTTTACCATGAGCGCATATCCCCAGAGCACTCCCGTGTATCTGGCTACGACCCGCGCCCACATCGCCGAGGAACTCCTCGAGGCCGGCGTGGTGATCAAACCCGCATTCTGCGGCCCCTGCTTCGGCGCCGGCGACGTTCCTTCGAACAACGGTCTCTCCATCCGCCACACCACCCGCAACTTCCCCAACCGCGAAGGCTCCAAGCCCGGCCAGGGACAGATTTCGATGGTGGCGCTGATGGACGCCCGCAGCATTGCCGCAACGGCGGCAAACGGCGGCGTAATCACCGCGGCTACCGACATCGACTATACCGACGACCACAAGCCTTATGTGTTCGACGGACGCATCTACGAGAAGCGTGTCTTCCAGGGATTCGGCAAGGCCGATCCTTCCGTGGAGCTCCGCTACGGCCCCAATATCAAGGACTGGCCCGTTATGCCCGCAATGAGCGAAAATATGATGCTGGAACTGGCGGCCGTGATCCACGATCCCGTGACCACGACCGACGAACTCATCCCTTCGGGCGAGACCTCCAGCTACCGTTCCAACCCGCTGAAGCTCTCCGAGTTCGCCCTCAGCCGCCGCGTCCCCGAATACGTGGGCCGCAGCAAGAGGATCCAGGCGGAGGACAGGGACCGCCGCGCAGGCGTCATCTCCGAGGGCCTTGCAAAGGCGCTGGAGATTGCGGGGGCATCGGCCTCCAATACATCGCTGGGCTCCTGCGTGTTCGCACGCAAGCCCGGTGACGGCAGCGCCCGCGAGCAGGCCGCATCGTGCCAGAAGGTGCTGGGCGGCGACGCCAACATCTGCTACGAGTACGCCACCAAGCGCTATCGCTCGAACTGCATCAACTGGGGCATCGTCCCGTTCACCATCGACCCGGAAACTCCGTTCGACTACGAAGCCGGCGACTATGTCTTCGTCCCCGGCATTCGAAAAGCCATCCTGGGCGGCGCAGAAGAGGCCGATGCGCAGGTGATCACCCGCAGCGGCAAATGCCACCCCATCCACCTCTATTTCAAGAGTCTAACTGCCGATGAGCGCGAAATCCTCGCCGACGGCTGCCTTATGAATTACTACAAAAACCACAAATAATGAAGAAGATCAAAATGACGACGCCGCTGGTCGAAATGGACGGCGACGAAATGACCAGGATCCTTTGGAAGATGATCAAGGATGAGCTCATCCTTCCCTTCGTGGACCTGAAAACCGAATACTACGACCTTGGCCTGCCGTACCGCGACAAGACATCGGACCAGGTTACCATCGACTCCGCCAACGCCACCAAGAAATACGGCGTGGCCGTGAAGTGCGCAACCATCACCCCCAACGTGCAGCGTATGAGCGAATACAACCTGCACCAGATGTGGAAGAGCCCCAACGGCACCATCCGCGCAATGCTGGACGGCACCGTGTTCCGCACACCCATCACTATCCCCTCGATCCACCCCGCAGTGAAGTTCTGGAAGAAACCCATCACCATCGCCCGTCACGCCTATGGCGACGTGTACCGCGACGTTGAAATCCAGACCCACGAGCCCGGCGTGGCGAAACTCGTGTTCGAGGGTGCCTCCGGCGAGCGCATCGAGGAAGTCATCCACGAGTTCTCCGGCCCCGGCGTCATCGAGGGTATGCACAACACCGACGCCTCCATCCGCAGCTTCGCCCACTCCTGCTTCAAATATGCGCTGGACACCAAGCAGACGCTGTGGTTCGCCACCAAGGACACCATCTCCAAGAAGTACGACGGCCGATTCAAGGCCATCTTCGAGGAAGTGTACGAGTCCGATTATAAGGAAGCCTTCGAAAAAGCCGGCATCGAGTACTTCTACACCCTTATCGACGACGCCGTTGCACGCGTAATGCGTTCTGAGGGCGGCTTCATCTGGGCCTGCAAGAACTACGACGGTGACGTTATGTCCGATATGGTTTCGACCGCATTCGGTTCCCTGGCGATGATGACCTCCGTTCTCGTGAGCCCGGACGGCAAGTACGAGTACGAGGCCGCTCACGGTACCGTGACGCGCCACTACTACAAGTACCTCAAGGGCGAGGAAACATCGACCAATCCTATGGCCACCATCTTCGCCTGGAGCGGCGCATTCCGCAAGAGGGGAGAACTGGACAACCTGCCGGAGCTCGTGAACTACGCCAACCAGCTGGAGGCGGCCTGCTTCGACACCCTGAACGAGGGCCTCGAGACCAAGGACCTGGTGAACCTCTCCGAGGGCATCACCCCCAAGGGCCTCACCTCGCTGCAGTTCCTGCAGGAGATCCGCGCCCGCCTGGAAAAGAGGCTTGCATAAAAAAATCGGGCTCCCGACCGGGGCCCGATTTTTTAATCCACTCTCTCCACGGCTTGGCCCTTGTCGTTGAACACGCCTTTGCGGAAGGCGGCAGTTCCGGGAACTCGGAAGATGTAGAGTTCGCGGCCGGAGCCGAAGCCACCAGTGGCGGAATCCACGTGAATGCGGACGAAGGCGGCCTGCACGCCTCCAAGAGGCAGTTCCTTTGATTTGGCGCTCCTTTCCCAACTGAACGGGACGGGGGCGCTCCAGTTATGGCCGTCCAGGGAAGTGCTCACGCTGCCGCTGAGCAGGGTGCCGTTGCCGGCATCCGAACGGGGCACGTACTCCAGTTTGTCCAGTGTGTACACGGCGCCCAGGTCGGCCGTGATGTCGAAGGGCACCGCGTTCTGGTACCACTGAGTGTGCCACACATCGGAGTCGGCGCTGCCGTCGAACAGCTTTTCAATCTCCTGCCCGCCCTGTGCGGGAGATGTGCAAATGCCCGTGATGCCCTTGATGGCGAACTCGTACGGGTCTTTGGATGTGCGCCCGTCTATGGTCTTCCACTGGCCGCCTTCACGGTACAGGACGGAATATGCAGTGTCTGAAGACAACCCATCCAGTTTGAAAGAGTCGCCGCGAATGCCTGTGTACACCATACCGTGGAACATGACTTCCCGATAGTTTCCATCGTTGGCCGGAGCGTTCCAGTGCAGCTCCAGGGAATTGGCATCGGCCATTACCGACGGCTCGGGGCTTTCGAATACCACCGATTTGGGCATTGCGTTCGACGGAGCCTTGAAGCCGCAGAGCTTGACTTTTACGGGGGCCGATGTAATGTCGACGGAAGGCACTGTGACCGTGAGGACGCCATCGGCATAGGAAGATTCAGCCTTTATCCTAGACTTGCCAGCCCAGACGCGCACCATTCCGCGGGCCGATGTGTGGATGCGGAATACCGTGGTTTTATTGCGAACCATCCCCTTGAATGATCCCTCGGCAGGATGTACGGTGACGGTTACGCCGGTGCCCTTCTGAGAGCACTCGACAAGGGTGGTTGAGTATTCGCCCTGAAGGTATGCATCCGTGCGGCCGTCGTCGTCATATTCCGTGAAGCTGGTGGAGCCATAAGGGAAGATCTCGTAAATCCTCTTGCCGGTATTTATCTGCGAGGGATTGTTGTTCGGATCGGTCATGGGAATGATCGCCCCGCGCTTGACGAAGACTGGCAGTTTGTCGATGGGCGCAGGGAAGTTGCACAGCACCTGGCCACCCTTGTAGGCCTCGCCCGTGAACCAGTCGATCCATTCTCCCTCTGGCAGGTAGATGTTGTCGCGGATGTCGTTGCCCTGGGCATCGGCCGCAGTGTCCTGATAAATCGGCGCCACAAGGAACCAGGGGCCGTACATAAACTGATACTGCGTGTCGGTACCGTAAGTGAAGGCGTTGGGCTCCTCCAGGAACATCGCGCGGACCATGGGCAGGCCGCGGGTGGCTTCCCATGCAATCGAGTATGTATAAGGCATAAGCTCGGACTTGAGCTTGAGGTAGCGCCTGTTGATATCGGCCGCCCTGGAGCCCAGAGCCTGCGGGTACTTGGGATTCCAGCCCCAGCCGTCCATGTTCAGCTCCATCGGCGTGAAGGTCTTCCACTGGAAGTCGCGGATATTCACGATTTCATTCCCGCCGCCGAAAATGCCGTCCATATCCGAGCCGATATTGGGCTGACCCGCCAGCCCTGAGCCGATGTACGTAGGGATGTGGAAGCGGATGTACTCCCACTGTCCGCCGCTCTGGTCGCCCGTCCAGATGCCTCCGTAGCGCTGCGTGCCGGCCCATCCGTCCAGGGTGATGATGAAAGGACGCGCGTGCGGATGCATTATGGCGGCGGCATCGGCTATACCGTTGAGGCCGAAACTGTAGCCCCGGTACACCCAGGCCACATCGGTCTTCAGAACCCTCACCCCGGCAACGCCAACCTCCTTGTCGATGTCGCGCTGAAGCAGGGCCGGAATCGTGTCGATGGGATGCAGGTCGCTCTGAGTCCAGAGGCCGATCTCTACGCCCTTGGAATGGGCGTACTCGCCGAAGACGCGCAGATTGTCGATGTTCCCGTCCAGTGTCTCCGTCTGGCCATATCCCGCGCCGTAACCGTCGTTGGGGAGTATCCATCCCAGGGGCATATCACCCGCCTCATAACGGTCGATGACGGCCCGCGCGCTGAACTGATAATTCCCTGGCAGCTCGCCGTTGAGCGACTCGTGGATGCCGCCATTGTCTTTCTGGCTCTCCACGTATCGCTTGCCGTCCTCGAACAGGATCCCGTCCTGGGACTCCAGCCAGTAATCTCGGTTGTAGGCGTTCAGGTGGCCTTCGTAGAAGCCGAATTTGGGAAGAAGCACCGGCGCTCCCGTGAGCTGATAATAGTCCCGGAGCAGATCCGCGGGCTCATCGTCAAGCATGATGAAAACATCCAGCAGGGGAGTCTCGTGAGTGAGTACGATCTCATCGTCTCCAAACTGGTATGAGCCTTTGGTGAAAGTGTTCCAGAGCAAACCGTAGCCCGCCGTGCTCCAGAACCACGGGGCGGGGGAGCACACTCCGCCGTCGGTCCAGCTGTTCTGGTTCTCGATGGCGATGGTCTGACCCGTATGATTGAAGCGTCCGTTCTGCACGCCGCCGCCGTAGAAGTCGAATCCCGCGCCGAACGCTAACGTAAACGTCGTCTTTCCGTCCTTGTGAACAATGGTGGCATCGTCCATAATAGACTCAATGACAGCCATCGTGCGCGAAACGTCGCCAACCTGAAGTTTCGCTCCCGGGACTATGATCTCCGCAGGCGGATCTGCCACCGGATCGCGTGGCCCAAGGCCGTCTTCGCTGTGGAACAGGCGCACGATATTGTCGGCATAAAACTCAAGAAACAGCTTGGAACCGTCCTTAAGGGTTATCGTATTGTCTTGTGCAAATGCTGCCAGGGTAAGGCATAAACACGCAAGAATGGCGGCGGTTTTTTTCATAAATTTTAGTGTTGCTCCTTGCAAAGTTAAGGATTTTTATCTATATTGCACTCATTATACATATTTCTAACACTAAAGCTAATGAAAATCATTTTCAAGACGTTCCTAACGGGATTGGCAATGCTGTTCATATACGCGGCCTTAATCCCTGCGGACGCCTATGCTCAAAGCGGAAAGCTCACCATTACGGGTACCGTGGTGGATGAAGCGGGCGATCCGATGATCGGCGCAGGCGTTCTCTTGAAGAACACTGTCATCGGCGTGGTCACCGACCTGGATGGCCATTACACCATCACGGTCGATGCGGTTGGCGGCGGCGGTATTCTGGTCTTCTCCTCGCTGGGATACAACGACCAGGAAATAGCCGTTAACGGACGCACCGAGATCAATGTTCAGATGGAATTGTTCTCCAACGAACTGGAAGAAGTCGTGGTTGTGGGTTACGGTACCCAGAAACGTGAATCCGTTGTGGGTTCAATCGCCACGGTGGACGCCGCAAACCTGAAGGTGCCGTCGGCACAGCTGTCAACCGGTCTTGCCGGTCAGCTGGCCGGTGTCGTGGCCGTGCAGAAAACCGGTCAGCCCGGTTCCTCGTCGGCCGACTTCTATATCCGCGGCGTATCCTCCTTCCAGGGCACAGTCACCCCGCTTGTGCTGGTGGACGGCGTTGAACGCGACATCGACCTTGTGGATACCGACGACATCGCCTCCTTCTCCATCCTCAAGGATGCATCGGCATCGGCCGTGTACGGTGTGAGGGGCGCTAACGGCGTTATCCTCATCACCACCAAGAAGGGTGATGTGGGCCGTCCCAAGGTGAACGTGCGCAGTGAGACAGGTATCACCCAGCCGCTGATTATGCCCAGCTTCGTGAATTCGGAGCAGTTCGCCACGATGTACAACTGGGCCTACGAATCGGTCAACGGAAAAACCTACTATACCGATGACGACATTGCGAAGTACCGCAACCACACGGATCCGGACCTTTACCCGGACGTGGACTGGATGAAGCAGATGTACCGCAAGGCGGCATCCAACCAGAGGGTGAACGTGTCGGTATCCGGCGGTTCGGACGTTGTGCGCTACTTCGTTTCGGGCAGTTACTACACGGAGTCCTCCATTTTCAAGAACGCGGGCAACGTGTACGACTACGACTCGTCCATCAGTTACGACAAGTTCAACTTCCGCGCTAACGTGGACATCAACCTCACAGAGTCCACGGTGCTGAGCCTGAACCTCGCAAATATTTACGAAACCAGGGTGTCGCCCGGCACGTCTTCCGGAAACATCTGGAGCTGGGCCTTCTCCACATCGCCCAATGCCGTTCCCTACGAGTATTCCGACGGAACAATCTCCAGGCCTTCCGGTACCAATGAGAACCCCTGGAACCTTCTGGTGCACACCGGTTACTATGAGTCGTTCACCAACTCGGCCCAGTCGGTAATCGGCATCAACCAGGACTTCGGCAAGCTGTATGAGCCTCTCACTGGCCTTACCGCAAACCTCAAGTTCTCCTGGGATGCATGGAACTACCAGAGCCAGGGCCGCACCAAGACTCCCCGCCAGTACCATGCGCAGGGAAGGGACGACGAAGGCAATCTGGTGTACGGCGATCCCATCGTCGAAGGTTCCTCCTCGCTGTCCTATTCGGCAGGCGGTTCCTCCTCGATGAATACATATCTGGAGGCTTCCCTCAATTACAACAGAGTGTTCGACAGGGTGCACCGCGTGGGTGCGATGTTCCTGTACAACCACTCCATCAAGCGCAATACCCTCGGCGGGGACAAGACCACATCGCTCCCTTACAAGAACCAGGGTGTTGCGGCCCGTGCAACCTATGCGTTCAAGGACCGCTACTTTGCGGAAGTGAACATGGGTTACAACGGCTCGGAGAACTTCGCCCCCGGCCACCGCTTCGGTTTCTTCCCCGC
>JAILDI010000004.1 GCA_024689525.1 Bacteroidales bacterium | reverse complement strand
GAATATGCTACGTATAGCGGGCTAAAAAGGTGAAAAAAGGAGGTTTTTAGCCCGTTATACGAGGAGGTCTTGGAGGAAAACGAAGCTGCTGACGGTGTCGCTCCAGGCGTTTTCTTTGACCGGTTTGACGGTGATGAGGGTTACGAGGATGTTCTTGTCGGTGCCGGTTTCTTGCTGGAATGCGCTGACTCGGTTGTCTATTTTGTCGGCTTCGGATTTGGTGAGAGCATAGTCACCTTTAGAGTATTTGACTTCGCATAGATTCAGGAAACCGTCGGCCCGGTCGATGATGAGGTCGATCTGGGCACCCGGGTCTGAGGACTGGCTGCGCCAAGAGTAGTATTCGGTGAGGATGCGGTCCATGCCGATGGCGCGAAGGATTTGCGGGATGTGGGCCATAGCCACTTTCTCGTAGCTGAGTCCGTACCAGTTGTTCTGGGTGGCGGTGTTCAGCGTGTGCTGCCAGTAGTGGGGGTCGGTATTCTTGCTCTTGATGAAGGAGGCGTGGAAGAGGGAGAAGAAGTCCACGAGCTGGTAGAGGCCGCCGCTGGAACGGACGCTCTTGCCAAGGACGTTGTAGTGCCGGATGAAGTCGCAGTTGACGAGGTCTTCCAGCATGTCGCTGAGGTGGCCGTTGTTGGGGACCTTGAGTTTCTCGGCAATCTCCTTGCGGGTGAGGCCTTTCTTGGTGTCGGAAAGGAGTTTGATGATGGCTTTGTAGCGCTCCGGGGTCTTGAAGAGAGACTTGTAGAGGCGCTCATACTCACCGCGAAGCTGGGCACCTTCGGCGAAGAAAAGGGCGTCGATGTTGTCGGCAAGGGACATTCCGGAATCCAGTAGGCCCAGATAGTACGGTATGCCGCCCAGAATCATATAGGCCTGGAGGACGGTGATGTCGTTCCACTTGAATTTGTTCGCCTGCAGGAATTCCTTGGTTTCTTTGAGGTGGAACGGGAAGAGGTGCATTTCGTGCGTGATACGGTTGTGGAGGCCGCCTTTGTTGTCGATGATGTTGCGGACAATCCAGGAGGTGGCGGAGCCACAGACGATGAGCATCAGTTCCTGCTGGCGGGAGCCCCATTTGTTCCAGAAGTAGTCCAAGGCTTTGACCAGGTCTGATTTGGGCGTGGCCATGCACGGGAGTTCGTCGATGAAGACCACAGCGCGTTTCCCTTTCACGATCTTCTCTTTCAGCAGGCCTTTCAGGGATTCAAAGGCCTCCATCCACTTCTTGGGCTTGGGGCCGGAATAACCGTACTCGACAAGGGCGGAGTAGAAGGCGTCGAGTTCTTCGGTGCGGGTGCCGCCGATGATGCCTGTGGCGTCAAAGGTGAACTGGTTGTCGAAGAAGGTATTCACCAGGTACGTTTTTCCTACACGGCGTCTGCCGTAAATGGCGATGAATTCGGCTTTGCCGGATCTGTACCAGGACTTGAGTTTTGCGTTTTCTGCGTCGCGACCAATGATTTTCATATAGACGAACTTTACTTGATGCAAATATACTGAAATATATCGGATAATGGGCTAAAAACATCAAAATTCGATGCTTTTAGCCCGCTATACGAATTGGAATCGGCCTTGCAGTGCGCTCTATTGTGTCTTGTCCGACAATCCCCTCCAACAAAAGGTTCGAGAATACCACGGTTAGGGGCACAAGCCTCCCTCACGGGAGGTTTTTTTGTTTTAGTAGAGCAAAAATATTTGGAGCTTTCAACATCTTTTCATATTTTTGTGAACTGAAAGTAATATAAAACGGTACTATGGGTTTACAAAATCAACTCCTCCTGGATCTTTACAAGGACAAAGCAAGTGTTTTCACCATGAAGGGAATCGCTATGGCTTATGGCCAGGGGCTGGAGCGGAATACTGTGAAGAACCGTATGATTGGCTATGTTAAGAAGGGCGTAATCCTCAATCCCCGGAAGGGAATTTATGCCAAGCCTGGTTATGATGAGAAGGAACTGGCCTGCCTGCTCTATACCCCGTCCTACATCTCCCTGGAATATGTGCTGCAGCGGGCCGGGATTGTCTTCCAGTACAGCGATGAGATTTCCTCTGTGGGGAATCTGTCGAGGAGCGTTGACATCGACGGGCGGGTGTACCGGTACCGGAAAATCAAAGGTGAAATCCTAATTGATACGACAGGCATCATCCGCGAAGGCAATGTCAATATCGCTTCTCCGGAAAGAGCCTTCCTGGATACTTTGTACCTGGACAGCAATTACTATTTCGACAATCCCTCCTCCCTGAACAAACAGAAGGTGCTTTCTCTCCTTCCCATCTACAATAGCAAAACGCTCGAGCAGCGGGTTTCAAAAATATTCGGATAATGGATACGAACAAACATAAATTCTTCATGCTGCTGTTGCTGAAGGAAATCTTCTCCGATGCGCTGCTTTCATCTGTACTGGCCTTCAAGGGCGGTACCGCCACCATGTTCTTTCACAATCTGCCTCGCTTCTCGACGGACCTGGACTTCAACCTGCTGGAGCCGGAAAAGGAGACCGAGGTCTATGAGCGCGTCCGTAAGATTGTCCTAAAATACGGCAAGATTCACGACGAAGCCATTAAACACTATGGAATCATCATCGTGCTTGATTATGGTATCGGCGAGCGGAAACTCAAGATAGAGATATCCCATCGGCTTTTCGACAATCACTATGAAATCCGGAACTATCTTGGTCTCCAGATGCGCGTCATGGTGAAGGAAGACATTTTCGCCCACAAGTTGTGCGCCCTCTTGGACCGGACCGAGATCACCAGCCGAGACGTGTTCGACTGTTGGTTCTTCCTGAAAGAAAGGACATCCATCAATAAAGAAATCGTGGAATCCCGCATGGGAATGCCCATAGAAGAATACCTGGACAAATGCATCGCAAGTGTCCGGGATATCTCGGAAAAGAGTTTGATTAGCGGTTTGGGTGAGCTCACCGAAGGCGAGATGAAGAACTTTGTGCGGCATGGTCTCAAAGACGAACTGATCTCTCTTTTGACCATGTTCAAGGCTTTCCCTTCCTTTGCGTATGATTATTAATTATTTCCTCCTAATAGTTAGTGCCCCCGCTCCGGGCACACAAAAAGCACCGTTTCGACGGTGCTTTTTTATGCTCCCAGGGCCTGAATTACGGACGAAACCCCGGAATTCGCCAACTCGTCCACGAATACGGCCCAAAACGTGGATGAACCGGGCATTTAGGACGGGGGGATGTACTGCTAGCCGTAGATTGTATCAAGATTGATATCTATTCCCACGGGCATTGCCGGGTCGTTCACGGAAACGTCTATCACGCGGCCGCGGCCGAGCATTACCTCTTCTTCTAGGAAGCGGAACTGTTCCTTCATGCAGAATACCATATTTGCCGCCATGTCGTGGCTGTGGCCAAGGTAGCGGTAGAAGTGGTATATGTAGCCGTTTTTGGCAAAGACATCCTTGACCATGGCGCTGCTGCCGTACATTCCGAACTTGCCGAAAGCCGTTTTGCCATAGGTTACGGCACCGTCCCTGTCTCCGTGAATAAGCAGCTGGGGAGCGGGAGTGCGCGAATATGAGGGCACGCCGGAGACGGTCATCACGGCCCCGGCAAAAGACATCACACCCTTGAAATGGAAACCTTCCGGCAATCCGGCCGCCTGGGCGAGGGTTTTCCCTTCAACCATGGTGCCCGTTCCGCTCCATCCGTTGCAGGCCTCCAGCTCCGAGGAGAGGCTTATCATGGCTCCCGCCGAATTGCCCATGACGACAATGTTGTCGGCATCGGCCTTCTTATTGTCGATGAGGAATTTGACGGCGGAAAACACGTCCTCCACGCCCATGTCCACGGCCTTTTTGGTGAGCCGGCAGCTCTGGAAGAGGTGGAATACGTCGAACTTCATGTCGATGCCTTTGAGGCCGAGCCTGTAGTCTATGGCCACGATCCTGTATCCATCGTCCAGATACTGCTTGAACCAGGGGTGATACCACTGCTCCGTGCGGCTTCCGGTAATGAAGCCTCCGCCGAAGACGAACAGCAGAGTGGGCTTCCGGATGCCCTGGAACGTGGTTTCGGAGCCCGGGGTGGGCTCGTAGATGTCCAGATACAGGTCGCAAGTGTCGCGATGGGCGAAGAGGCAGGTTTCCGAAGGGACGAGCTTGGGGGTGTTGTCATCGGCCCGGGCCTGAACCCCGGGGACCCCCATTGCAAGGGTTGATGCCATAAGAAGGAGAAGGAATCTTTTCATAAGCACAAAAATAATCCTTATATTTGGAGAAACAAAATCACATAATATGTTTGCAAAGGAAGTTTACGCAAGGCGCAGGGAAACCCTCCTGCGGAAAATGAGGGAAGCCGGCCAGAGCGGCCTGGTGCTGTTCGTCGGCAACGTGGAGGCCCCCGCCCAATATAAGGACAACTGCTATAAATGGCGTCAGGACAGCTCCTGGCTGTATTTCTTCGGCATCGACGAGCCGCATTATGCCGCCATCCTGGACATCAATACCGGAGCGGAATGCATCTTTGCCGATGATGTCGATATCGACGATATCATCTGGATGGGCCCCCAGCCTTCGGTCCAGTCCCGTGCGGAGGGAGTTGGCGTGGCGAAATCGGCCCCCTATGCCTCCCTGGAGGATGCCCTGAAGGGTGGAAGGCCGGTGCATTTCCTGCCGCCGAGCCGGTATTACAACACGATGGAGCTGGCGCGCCTCCAGCCCGGCGCCGAGCCGTCGCTTCCGCTGATCAAGGCGGTTGTGTCGATGAGGCTCATCAAGGAGGACATCGAAATCGCGGCCCTCGATGCCGCCTGCGACCTGGGGTATGAGATGCACAGCATCGGCCGGGACAATATCAGGCTCGGCATCATCGAACAGGACATTGTGGGCAAGATGGAGGGCTTCTGCCTGGAAAAGGGCTGGGGCGTATCCTTCCCCACGATCCTCACCCAGCACGGCGAGACGTTGCATAACCACCTGCACGACAAGGTGATAGAGCCCGGAAAGCTGATGGTGATCGATGCCGGTTGCGAGAGCAATGAGCATTATGCGTCGGACTTCACCCGCACGTATCCCACTTCCGGGAAGTTCTCCACGAAGCAGCGCGAGATTTACCAGATTGTGGCCGATTGCAACGAGCTGGCGTACTCAATCACCCAGCCCGGCATCACATACCGCGAGGTGCATCTGGCCACCGCCCGCAAGATGCTTGAGGGGCTGGCTGCTCTTGGACTGGTCCGTGGCGATTTGGACGAAATGGTTGCCGCCGGCATCGCGGGCCTGTTCCAGCCCCACGGCCTTGGCCACAATATGGGCCTGGACGTGCACGACATGGAGGATCTGGGCGAAAACTACGTTGGCTACGACCCGGACCAGACGCGCGCCAGGCAGCTGGGCCTTGGCTCGCTGCGTATGGCCCGCCGCCTCGTCCCCGGCCACGTAATCACTGACGAGCCGGGCATCTACTTCATCCCCGCGCTCATCGAAAAGTTCAAGCGTGAAGGCCTTGGCGGCGATTTCGTGAACTACGCCGCCCTCGAAAGCTACTACGACTTCGGCGGCATCCGTCTGGAGGACGACGTGCTCGTGACCCCGGACGGCGCCCGCCGCCTGGGTCACCACCGCCTCCCCATCGCCCCCGACGACGTGGAAGCTGCTATGGCTTAGAAGATCCTGTTTTTTTTGAATTCAGAGCCGTTTAATGTACCTTTGTACATATATGACACAGGAACAAACCGATTATTTAAGGAAATCACGGCTCTTTTACAAGACAGAGCTGCTTGATAACATAATGCCGTTCTGGCTGAAGTATGGTCTTGACAACGTCAACGGCGGAGTCTATACCTGCCTGGACAGGGACGGGACTTTGATGGATTCAACAAAGTCCGTCTGGTTTCAGGGCCGCTACGGTTACGTATGTGCCTTTGCATACAATCATGTGGAGAAGAATCCGCAGTGGCTGGCCGCATCGAAATCGTGCATCGACTTCATCGAGAAGCACTGCATAGATGCCGACGGGCATATGTTCTTCTCGGTGACTGCCGATGGGCAGCCCGTCCGGAAGCGCAGGTACGTTTTTTCCGAGACTTTCGCCGCCATCGCAATGGCCGAGTATTCAAAGGCTAGCGGAGACACGACGTATGCAGAAAAGGCCGTGGCAATGTTCCACAATATCCGGAGGATGCTCTCCACCCCGGGTTTCCTGGAACCCAAGAGCTATCTTCCCGGCAGGAGCCATTCCATTACCATGATTCTGGTCAACGTGGCCCTTGTGCTTATGCAGGTCAGCAGCGACCCGGTCCTGAAAGAGCAAATCGATGAATCCATCAGGGAGATTGAAACATATCTGCTGCATCCGGAGTTCAAATGCATTCTGGAAAGCGTGAACCCGGACGGCACCCTGATGGATACCTGTGAGGGCCGCACAATCAACCCGGGTCACGGCATTGAGACGGCGTGGTTCCTGATGAATGCAGGCGAGAAACTTGGCAATAAGCATTATACGGAATTGGGATTGAAGATCTTTGACTGGCAGTTCGAGTGGGGCTGGGACAAACAGTATGGGGGAGTAATCAATTTCCGCGACTGCAAGGGATTTCCCAATCAGGATTATTCCCAGGATATGAAGTTCTGGTGGCCCCAGTGCGAGGCAATAATCGCGTCATTGTATGCCTATAAGGTAACGGGAGACGGGAAATACCTGGACATTCATAGAATGGTCAACGAATGGTCGATCAAGCATCTGAAGGACACAGAGTTCGGAGAATGGTTCGGCTATCTGCACCGGGACGGCAGCGTTGCGCAGCCCGCGAAGGGGAATCTTTTCAAGGGCCCGTTCCACATTCCCAGAATGCTCGTCCAGGCCGATCTTTTATGTGAGACGATACTAAAATTTGGTCAAATTATCGGATATGAAACCAGTCATAGTTCTTCTGGCAGCCGCTGCGGTGCTGGCCCTGGCCGGATGCAATAAGGAAGCGGGCCGCGGCGGCGCCGGCCAAATCACCATCGAGGCAAGCGTGGACGATATCACCAAAGTGTCGTACGACGGTGCCGGAACCGAATTTACCGCCGGCGACCGGATTGTGGTCTACGGCTGGCTGGGAAGCGCCACCGAGGTGCCGGCAAAGCGAGTGGTCGATGGTGTGGTGAACACCCTGGGGACCGACGGCAAATGGACTCCGGCAAGCCAGATGCTCTGGAAACCCCTGGACGAGAAGCACTATTTCCTTGGCATATTCCCGGAGCGCAGCGTAACCAGTTTCACTGCCGATGAATACGAGCTGAAGCCGGACGATTATACGGCAAGCGACCTGCTCATCGCCACGAATCTGGGCGGAGTGACATCATCCGACGGCGCGGTGAAGCTGGATTTCGACCACGCGATGGCAAAGCTCGTAATCAACCTTAACTTCCGCAGCCAGTGGGATGCCACGCCTGCGGTGAGTGGCGTCAGCGTTCCCGCCAGGACCAAGGCCACCGTGGATTACCTCACCAAGACGGTTACAGTAACGGGGACGGTATCGACCGTCGACATCCCCGCCGCTGCATCGGCCACGGCTGGAAATACACTCACCTTCAGCGGCCTGATGGTGCCGCAGGACGGCGTGAGGCGCGTGGTTGTCACCATCGACAATAAGAATTATGTCTACGAATCGGCCACGGACATTCCGTTGAAATCGGGCGAATACACTACGCTTAGCCTCAATGTGGGGCGCGACAGGATCGACCTTGGCTCGGTTGCCATCGACAACTGGGATGCCGGGACCGCCCTTCCTGACGCGGATGCGGAGCTGGTGGAGGATTTGCTGCAGGTGCATAATCTT
The DNA here is from genome assembly GCA_024689525.1 of Bacteroidales bacterium. Next base: position 6,983 of record JAILDI010000004.1, on the reverse strand, counting down.
AGGAAGTTCCAGCATTTATGTGAAGTGCTCCTGTCTAAATGTGATACTAATCACGACGGGATCCTATCCAAGAAAGAGGCTGATGCTGTAACCAGGTTGGATATTTCTTCACAGGGAATAGATCATTCATTACTTGGTTTATGGCTTTTCCCGAACCTGACCCATCTGGATTGTTCATCGAATAACTGTTCCTTTCTCTGGCTCAACTTTAATACAAAACTGGAGTATCTGGATTGCCGGAACAATCCTGAGCTGACAACAATCAAGATAGCTCCCGGATATGTAATAAACGAGATGTATCTTCCGGAGCCGGAGAATCCGCCCATCGAACTGACGGTCAACGGCGGTTATACTTCTGTGGTGGAGTCCTCCAAGCCCATCACGTTTAAGGCTACGGTGCAACCCGGATTATCGGCAAAGAAACTGGTCTGGATTTTCGGATTAAACAATCCATTTACGACTGCGGAAGACCAGGTTGAGGGAGAAACATATGTCCTGACGATTCCAAAAGCGTCGGATTTGGGGAATACCGAGGACGGTAAACTTTATAGTGTGTATGTGGAAATGCCGGACGGAAGCCGTTCGAATACAGTCCGTTTCGGAGTTTTCGGCAAAGACCCCATCATATATTTCGAGAAGCCGTTCAAAGACATAGGGATCAAGGTGGACCAGAGGTTGCTATTCTCTGTCTTTTTCTACCCTGGAGAAGGAGAAAGCGGCACGCCGTCCATCAAGACCATAGGCGCCGGCTGCAACCGTTCTTTCAACTCCGGAGTAAAGATTCAGGAAGACGAATCCATTCACTGGAACAAGCCCGGGGAAAAGAAGGTTATCGTTTATTTCGAGAAAAACGGGAAGGTGGCCAGCGACACCCTCCGCGTAAACGTGAATACATATACAATTAGTTTCGAAGAAGCAGACTATCTTCCGGTTTATTAATTATGAAAAAAGCTGCATTATTCCTCGCAACCCTGATCACACCTACGATTGTTTCCGTCCGTCCGGATGCTCGGTCCGCGCGGTAACGGAGTAATATTCAGTTGAATATGAGAAGAATCCTTATTGTCGCCATAACGGCGCTTGTGGCGGCCTGTAGCCAGAGTCCGGTTACTATGCCGGCGTTATTCTCCGACCATATGATGATCCAGCGGGACCGGCCGGTGCCGGTCTGGGGCGAGGCGGAGCCGGGGGCCCGGGTGACCCTCAAATGGCAGGGCAAAGCGGTGAGCGTCAAGGCCGATGAGAATGGCCGATGGCACGCCCAACTGCCCGCCACGCCTTCTGGCGGCCCTTACACGCTGACGATCAACGGCACGGTGATCAGCGACATTCTGGTGGGCGACGTCTTCCTCTGCTCCGGGCAGTCCAATATGGAACTCCCCGTGGGTCGATGCCTGGACGCCGTGGCCGATGAAATCAAGGACTACTCCAACCTCAATGTCCGATATCTGGGAGTGCCCACGGCGTATGATTTCGACGGCCCGCAGGAGGCCTTGCCGGACTGTTCCTGGCAAGTGCTGGACAGCGAGGAAACCAGTCTGTGGTGGAGCGCAATATGCTATTTCACGGCCCGTTACCTGCAGGAAGAGACCGGCGTTCCGGTTGGCATGGTGAACGTTTCCGTGGGCGGTTCTCCCATCGAATCGTGGCTGCGCGAAGACGTTCTCCCGGGCTATGCCCTGGAGGAGCTGAATCACCTCCGCGAGCCCGGCGTCCTGGACAGCATCGAGCGATTCAATGCCAACCTATATGTCGATTGGCAGAATGCCCACAACGCACTTCCGCCGAACACTGAGGCAAAATGGAAGAAGGTCGATGTGTTCGCAAAGGACTGGGCTGTCGACAAAAAGGGGGAGAACATCTACGGAAGCCACTTCCTGCGCCGCACATTCAATCTGCCCGCGGATTGGACAGGCCCGGCGCTGCTGCGCCTGGGGGCGCTCATCGACGCTGATTCCACATTCGTCAACGGGCAATACGTCGGGAATATAACCTATTTATACCCGCCCCGCCACTATCAGGTGCCGGACGGCGTGCTGAAGGAGGGAGAGAATACGGTGGAGATTCACCTGTACGCCTGCGGCGGCAATCCTGCGGGATTCATTCCGGACAAGGAATACAGCCTGGAGACGCCCGGAGGCAAGATTTCGCTGCTGGACGGATGGGAGCACAAAGCCGGACGCCGGATGCCGGCCCGTCCGCCCCAGGTATTCCTTCAGTACAAACCTGCGGGCCTGTACAACGCCATGGAGGCGCCGCTCAAGGACTTCGCTTTCAGCGGATTCATCTGGTACCAGGGGGAGAGCAACTGCAACAATGCGGCCGATTACGGCTCCCTGCTGGAGACGCTCATCAGGACCCGCAGGGAAGAACTCGCCACGCCTGACCTTCCTTTTTATATAATTGAGCTGGCTGCGTTTGAGCACTCGGAACTCACCGACAACGACTGGGGCTGGAACCGCGTCCAGAAGGAGCAGCGCCGCACCGCCGAAAAGGTGCCAGGCGCATACCTGGTTCCCAATGCCGATATCGGCGAATGGAACGACGTGCATCCCCAGGATAAGGCCACCGTCGGCCACAGAACCGTAAAGGTCATTCTCGACTCCCGGCAATGAAACTGCTCCCGCTCTGCTGTCTGCTTGTTCTGTTTTCGTGCTCCACGGGCTCCGGTGGCCTCTGGACGGATGCCTCTATTCCCCTGTCCGGCGAGCCGGCCTATGAGTACCGCATCCTGGACCACTGGGACAACCTCGACGACAGCGTGGAGCGGGGTTATGCCGGAGCCAGCATATGGGGCTGGACATCCGAAGAGTTGCCCGCGGAGCGGATCGACCAGTATGGCCGGCTTAATGCCAAAATCGGCATTAATGGCGTGGTGCTTAACAATGTGAACGCATCGCCGCAGATTCTGGACCTGTGGCATCTTTCCCGGGTGGCGGAGATTGCCGATATTCTCAGGAAGCACGGAATCCGGGTCTATCTGGCGGTGAATTTCGCATCTCCGCAGGCCCTGGGAGGTCTCCCGACGGCCGATCCATTGGACTCGGCCGTATCGGCCTGGTGGAAGGATAAGGTCGATGAGATATACTCTCTGGTGCCCGATTTCGGCGGCTTTCTGGTGAAAGCATCAAGCGAGGGCCAGCCGGGGCCGGGCGACTTTGGGCGCAGCCACGCGGAGGGCGCGAATATGCTTGCATCAGCCCTGGAGCCTCACGGCGGAATCCTTTTCTGGAGGGCCTTCGTCTATGCGGCGGGAAGCCGGGATAGGGCGTGCCAGGCCTATGACGAGTTCGTCCCCCTGGACGGCTCCTTTGCTCCGAATGTATGCCTTCAGGTGAAGAACGGCCCCGTCGATTTCCAGCCCAGGGAGCCCTTCAGCCCGCTTTTCGGGGCGATGAGGGAGACTTCCGTTACTCCGGAACTTCAGATAACGATGGAGTATCTGGGGCAGGCCTCCACGCTTGTTTTCCTTGCGCCGATGTGGACAGAATGCCTGCAGGCGGACACTTATCGCGACGGCCCAGGATCCACGGTTGCCGCCGTCACTTCCGGGTCTTTGGTGTCGGCCATCGCCGGTGTGGCCAATATCGGCCAGGATCCCTCCTGGTGCGGAAATCTCTTCAATCAGGCCAATTGGTACGCATTCGGGCGCCTGGCCTGGGACCCCACGCTGGAGCCTTCCCAAATCGCCGAGGAATGGCTGAGAATCACTTTTCCGAAACCGCTTTTTGTCTCCGCCGCCCGATTCACCCGGGAATTCATCGAACCGATGAAAGAAGTGATGCTTACCTCCCGCGAGGCTTGTGTCGATTATTCCATGCCGATGGGCCTGCACCATCTATTTGCATGGGAGAACCATTACGGTCCCGAGCCCTGGTGCGACGTTGAGGGCGCCCGCGAGGACTGGCTGCCGCGATACTATCACAGGGCCTCTTCTGACGGCATCGGCTTTGACCGTACCCGCACCACCGGCTCGGGCGCCGTGGATCAGTACAACGAGCCCCTGGCTTCGCTTTATAACGACCCCTCGACGTGTCCCGAAGAGCTTCTGCTGTGGTTCCATCATCTTCCCTGGGACTACCAGATGCCCTCCGGCCGCACCCTGTGGGAAGAACTCTGCCTTCACTATGACCGCGGAGTCGAGACCGTTCGGTCTTACTGCGACACATGGGCACGGATGAAGCCGTATGTGAGCCGACGCGTCCACGGCGAAGTCGCCGCCCTCCTGCAGCAGAACCTCACCTACGCCACCTGGTGGCGCGACTCCTGCATCGACTATTTTTCCTCCTTCACATTAAACTAATTCTTGGAGTCTACTTTTCCGACAGGTCGAATGACACCTGGTGGCCCTTTACGTTCGTGAAGGTGCCAACGTAGCGGGATTTACCGGGACTATTGGTGAGCGTTCCGTCAAACGTTCCGATTGGCGTGCCGTCGTGCCTGCTGGACTGCATTATCAGGTGGCCGCTGGCTTTGTCGTATTCTATCTTTTCAACTATACGGAGCTCCACACCGTCGCCCTCCAGCTGGTACAGGCCGTTGGGGCCGTAGTACTCGTTGTCGAAATCGACCAGGCACATATCGGCATCGGCCCCTATGGTTCCGGTAAGGACAAGACCCTCGAGAGCGTGGGGCCTCGTTGCCGGCACATCCTTGGAGTAATACTCAATCTTTCTCCGGCCCGCGCTGCCGTAGACCCTTCCGTTATAATGGGTTACCGTGAATCTGGAAATCCAGTTCCCGCACTCGTCGTAGGTATAGCACACAAAATCGTCCCAGAACACCTCTTCTTCCAGCACTCCTCCCGTTGAGGCCACGTCACCGCTATGGTTAACCGCGGTGGTTCGCATCCCGTCCAGATAGTTGTAGAAATTGCATCCTCCCCATCTCTCTTCTCCCCAGTCCTCGCGGCTCACGGTGCCGTCTTCGTTGTAATACAGGTCGATATTCATTTCATAATGATAGGCCACCGAGCGCAGGGTGCCATTTTTGTCGTAAACCCTTTTGAACGGACGGATCGGCCCCCAATATGCGAAGGGGTCCTCCCCGTTCACCGGGGTGTAGGTATAGCAGGTGTTGCCTTCCTCGGAGGAAATCTCCACCGTCCCGTCCTCCGGGTCGATGATGAGCTTTCCGTCTTTGTCGAAATTGTATTCCGCCCCGGCTTCCTCCAGGGATTTCACGTTTCCGCGCAGTTCAAAGAATGCAAGGTCTCCCTTGGGCCCGGTGGGAGTAACGACGGCGTTGCAGGCCAATATGGCCAGCGCGCAAGCCCCGAATAACAGCATACGTTTCATATTCAATATATATCACAGTTGTTCCAAAGGTAATGATTTTTCTTTATTTTTGCAGTGATGAAAAGAATAATTCCACTTTTGCTTATGGCCACCTGTATTGCCGGCTGCGGCCTTTTGTCCCGTCCGCCCAAAGGGGATCTGATTTATTGCAGCTACTCCCAAACCGGAGCCGCGGGCCTTGGGAAGGACTATTGTGAACTCATTGCCGATGAGGGCAAGGACCCTGTTGTCGTGGTCGTGCAGGACGAAGGCAACCGCTTCGGGGATCCGGAAATCCGCTGCACATACCAGGTGGACCGGAGCGTAGTCCGGGAGCTTTCTAAATTGCTTGCCGATAATCGCGTATATCGCCTCGACGGCTACAACCTGGAAGAGCCCATCACCGGCGGCCACTCTTACCGCATTTATCAGGAGTATTCCTCCGGAGAACACGTAGACGCCCGCTGGTACGGCCACGGCGTTAAAGAATCGGCTCTGCGCGCCTACGCCATAATCGAACACTTCTTCGCCCCCTGGCGCGAACAGGCCATTAAAGAGAACACAAATCCGGTAGCGGAGCGCGTCTCCGAAATGGAGCAGCTCTACAACAGGATTGGTGTGGCAATTCGCGAAAACCTGGCCTATCCAGAGCTTCGCGACCACGTGAGCACCCTCTCCGAATACATGTCCTCCGGCCAGTGGAAAGAAGACTTCGAGGCCGATGAGCGCGGCGATCTCCCCCGCAACACGCCCCGCGGCGTCCTCAGCGAAGACGGCCTGTACAACCTCCTCCAAGACCCCGCCCTTGCCCGGCTGTTGGAGTAGCTCTGTACAAGGTCGGACATAGTACGCCTTTCAGCCTCTTCGGGTCTTTTTAATCACGCTCAAGGAGCCGGGGGTGCTGAGTGCAAGGAGTAGCAGGGCTATGCCGCGGAGAACCCATCCCAGGGAGCGGTTGTCGGACTTTTCTTCTGCCAGCATGGCGGAGGCGTTCACCACTGCCCGTAGTAGGAGATCTGGTCGGTCTGGCTGTCGTGGTATTCGGCCAGTTGGTAATAGCTCACCGTCCTTTTCAGCGCCATTGCATCGGCCTCTACACCAAGGTCAGGGTCGATGAGTGGCGCCGCGCAACGGGTGACGCCGGTGGCGTGCACCAGTTTTCCCTCGAAATAGCACCTCTGCTTTCGCTTTGGTGCTTTTGGAGAGCGGAAAACGAGACTCGAACACTTATTCTTAATTTGTTCTTTGCAAAAAAAAGGATTAGTTTATGCCGCGGCAATACATAATCATATGTATAAAGGCCGATTCCGAGGCGGCGGGGTGTATATTAAAAAAAGAATACTTATCTTTACCCAACAAACACTTAAGAGTATGAAAAGAATTATTCAAGTCTGAGCCGATATTATGAGAAAACTTTTCTTACTGATTCTGATGATGGGGATTCTGATGGCCTGCGAGGACCCGACGGGGCCGGCGCGGGATGTAATTGAGCGCTTCGCCGAGCAGAGCGTGAGAGGGGGTGACGAGATATCGGAAAGCGTGACCGTGGGTAGCGAGAGCAAAAAACTTCCTCAGATAAAGCTATCGCTTTCGATGGAGAAGGTGGATGGCTGCGACCAGTTCAGATATGAGGTCAAGGACGGCGTTCTGCATATTGACGGAAGCAGCAATGTGGCACTGTGCCGCGCTTTCTACGAGTACGTCCGG
>JAILDI010000220.1 GCA_024689525.1 Bacteroidales bacterium | reverse complement strand
GACCATATCTGCGCCGTATTCTTCCACGAGATCGGCAAGGCCCTGTTCTATGTATGCCGCCAAATCGGCCGCATAGGCGTGGACGTCGCCGTCGAAGGCATTCGGGGCGAATACGTCGATTGCCCACATGGACTCGCCGGTGCCGGTAGCAGAGAAGAGATCCCCGGTGTCGTCGCCATCGGTATATCGGCCCTGATACTCTACGCCAAGGCTGGTATTCTTCGTGAATGCTGCGGGCACTCCGACGGTAGTCTTTTCCCACTCCAGTTCTCCACCGCCGCCGCTGCCGCCTTCATACTCGGGGAAGACAACGCTGGAGACGCCATATCGGCCCGTGGTCTTGCCGGTGGCATCGAACTCCACGATATAGATCTGGGCTGCACCGGCGCCAGGGTAATCGATATAGGTATACTCGCCGTCGGCAAAGAGGACGTCAGTGACCGTATAGCCGCTAGTCAGATAACCGGCGATATACTCGTCCCAGCTTGCGATGAGGCCGGCGACATCCTTGTAATACTCTTCCAGTTCGCCTGAGAACAAGGCTTCCACGCCATAGTATTTGATGCCGGAGGTGCTCATGGTGAGATCTACCCAATCTTCGCCTTCTTCTGTATATGGATCGCCGTCAAGGGCTGCGCTCCAGGTGGAAACGAGCGTAACATTGCCGTCGTTTCCGCCATTATTGCCACCGTTATTTCCACCGCTATCGCCACTGTTTACACCGCCGCCATAGGTCTGCAGCGTGAGCGAAACGATGCCGGGATTGCCCACATTCGCGCCGATTACATCCTGTATGCCGATGGTGATAACCGTGCCCTCTTCGATGCCCACAGGGTCTACGGTAACCATCACCCTTTCACCTCTGCTGCCGGCAGGGATGGTGATCTTGTTTTCGAATGTCAGTTTGTCCGCCGGAGTGCCGGAAAGCAAAACCTGAACCTCCGTTTCAGCCGCGCCGGAAAGCGAAATGGTTAAGAAAGCCACATTCTCCGAATTGAATGATTCGGGGGCCGATAAGGTCACGTACGGAAGGCTGGGCGTACAGGCGACCATGGCTGCGAGGGCCGCGAAGACGAGCAAAAGTTTCTTCATCACAAACAAATTTTCGGCAAAGGTACGAAGAATTTATGAAATGTACTTGTCGATGAGGCGGATGATTAGCTCATTGAGCTTTTCCACCTGATAATCGCCTACGGATGCCACAACGTGCCCATTGCCCACGCCGCTGTCGTCCGTGAGGAAAACATAGGTGCCGCCGGTGAGTACGGCGAACTGCCTGCACATGAACTCGCAGTCCTTGCTGTGGGAGCTGCAGAACACGGGGATAATCTTTATGCCATTAGCGCTGAACTTGGACATGGACCTCTGCAGGCTCTCGATCACGCCCTGATGGTCCTGGTGCGCCGGAGCGTCAAGAATCATGAATGCAAGCTTGGAATACGCATTGCTGTTCCACTGGAGCTCCTTGAGAGTGACTTCCAGTGCGGTGTGGACGGCCTCCGGCCAGTCTCCGCCGCCGCCGGCTTCCTGCTGCTTGACGAAAGCCACGGTGGAGGAAATGTCGGAAGTGAAGGGCGATGTTTTGGTGAGATAGTCATCGTCCGTGTCGCGATAAAACACCGTGCCGGTGAGTATGCTGCGGGAGGTCTGTTTCTGGCCAACCTGGGTGAGAATGCTCTCGAGATCCTTCTTCAGGAAGTCGATTTCGTCGCCCATCGACCCGGTTGCATCCACGACGAAAGCAATGTCCACGACATTCCCGGTTTCGGGGGCCGATGCCAGCGTGTATACATTCTCGTCGATGACGGAGGCGCTCCAGCTGGTAAGTTTGGGGGCTCCGGCCTGGAGGACACCGTCTACGCTCACTGTGTAGGCCGATACGTCCTTCTGGTTTTCTTTCCCGAAGGCTCCGGCCCAGAGATTGGCCTTGCCCTCGTTGTCCGAGAGGGATGTCCACACCACGGCACCATCGGCCGATTTCAACTCCAGCTTCGCTCCAACGACGGGCGCACCTGCGGCGTCAACCACCTTGCAGGCGATTCTTCCCGACGTGTTGAGGCCCCAATAGGTGTTCATTTCAGTGTAGTCCTGGCCGTTCATGAGCCCGCCCCAGAAATTCCAGTTGTCAAGGTCGTTCCACTCCGCGGCCGTGAGAACTCCGGCCTGCCCGCCGCCACCCTGGCCGCCGCCGGGGTTGCCTGTGACGCCGTCTGAGGCGTAGGCCTCTCCCTCGCCGAATTTTCCATCGGCATCAATGTAGTAAAACTCTTTGTCGCATCCTGCGAGCGCCAGAACGGCAATAC
>JAILDI010000201.1 GCA_024689525.1 Bacteroidales bacterium | reverse complement strand
TGAAACCCCCGGCGGAGTTACTTTTACCGGCTCTTCATATCTTAATGTGAACAGTGCCTGGGTAAAAGTTATCGGCATTAACTTCAGCTCGCCCACGTCCACATCGGCCCTGGGGCAGAATTACAGGATATGCCTGGCGTCGGGTAGCTCCCATTGTGTGGTTTCGCAGTGCCAGTTCGACTATTCGGGAGTTGCAACGAATACTAATATCAGCGACAATATCACCGACATCCGAATCTACGGTATCCAAAATAAGGTGGAGTTCTGCTCTTTCCTGGACAAGAAATGCATGGGACCCCAGATCCAGATCCAGCCAAGCGACACCCCCGCTTTGAGCGAGCATATGCGTGACTCGGTTGTCTATTGTTACTTCACCCGTCCTACTGTAATCATGGACGGGAGCGAAGCGGCAAACGGACAGGAGTCTATCTTGCTCGGACTCTCCCGTTTCTCGCAGAAGGACGAAGACTGCTATATCGCCAGAAATTATTTCTACAAGTCTGATGCAGAGCATTCGGAGGTTGTTTCAGTAAAGGGTTGCAGCAATAACGTAGAAGAGAATTTCTTCAAGGATTGCTGGGGCAACCTGAGTATCCGCCACGGGAAGTACAATACCGTCCGGAGGAATTTCCTTGTGCGCTCTGATTCAAGCCTCGAGAAAGTGAACGGAATATGCTTCCAGGACATCGGCAATGTCATCGAGCAGAACTATCTGTACAATCTTCCTGATAAGATATGGTTTGCTCCGATCTGCGCCCTTTCGGGCAGATACGCACCTGAACGCACGGAGACCGACACCGAGATACTGAAGTCGTTCTGGCAGGTTAAGAATTGCCTTATCAAAGACAATATTATCCGGAACTGCAATGCCGGTATAACTCTTAACACGGGTTGGAGCAGCGGTTGGCGAACCCTGCATCCCATCAACTGCACATTTACGGGCAATGTGGTGTACAATACCGCTTTCCCTATTTATTATTATGTGATTGACGGGGATGAGAAAACGACTGACGGCCACACCTGGACCGGCAATATGTATTCGGTAGTAACTACTGGTTTCCACTATGATGTATGGGGCCAGGCGGCAACCAAAAACAATATCAACTATACCTTCCCGGATTCAGATTATGAAGCGGCCATGAACCGTATTTCGAGTCAGGCCGGGGTAAGATGGTAACGATATGCATCTGAAAAAAAGCATTCATACACTGGCTCTCTGCCTTCTGCTGGCCTGCCCGGCTAAGGCAGAGAAGCCACTTCTGTGGAATTTAGACCGGCTTTACACAATAAAGAGCGACGAGACATATTCCAAGGTTAAGAACGGTTTCTTGTGGAACGCAAAGAGTTTTCTGGACTCGCCGTCGGTAATCCTCACCGACAAGCCCACCAAGTTCGTCTCCGACCCCCGCTATTACGTGAGCGTAGGCACATATTGGTGGCCGAATCCGGATAATCCCGGAGGACCGTACATCCGTAAGGACGGCTTGATTAATCCCGAAACCAGGGACTATGACGCACCCAAGCTTTCGTTGATGATGAGGAGGGTCAAGGCATTTGCCGTGGCTTTCTATCTGACCGATGATTTTGTGTATAAGGATGCAATGGTTTCACAGTTGCAGGCCTGGTTCCTGGACCCGGTAACGGGAATGATTCCAACCTTTCAGTATGCCCAGATCCATCCCGGGTTGAACGGAAATATCGGCAGTCCCGCCGGCCTTATTGAGGCATACGCTTTCAACGATGTGCTGGATGCCATCCGTCTGGTTAATTCCCAAAGTTCGATTGACCGTAAGACCATGGACGGAATGAAGACCTGGTTCGGTAATTTTGCGCAGTGGATGATGGAAAGCTACCTGGGCAAGGCGGAGTATTATTCCTCGAACAACCACGGCATAGCGTACGATGTGCTCCTGGCCAATATCGCCGCTTTCATCGGCCGCAAGGATATCATCGACTCAATCACCGGTGATTTCCTCTGGATGAGGCTCGAGAGCCAGATAATGCCCGACGGGAGCCAGCCCCTGGAGCTTTCCAGGACACGTTCCTACCATTATGTCCTTTATAACATTGTCCACATAATCGATTTCTGTATTCTGCAGGAGAATCTTGGGAACAAGTATTATCAGAAGAATAAGGATATCATAGATTCCGCCATTCTGTGGGTGGAGCCGTATGTGGGGCATCCGGAAGCCTGGACATGGGTGGAAGATAAGTCGAAATGGGCCGATGAAGACAAGATATTCAAGACAGAGATTCAGCGGCTGAAGCGTCTGAAGCCCAAGAAGAACAAGACTTTCGATTTTAACAAATACGGCGTGGATCCGTTTGAAAACATAGCGTCGGTGCTGAAATGAAACGCTTACTGTGCATATTAGCAGCATTAGTTTGCGCCGTGCCTGCGGTAATGGCGCAGCGCGTCAATGCTTATGCTCCGGTTTTCCTCCGTGTAGAGAAAACAGAAGGAGTTTATCAAAAAGGTGAAACCGTGCGGGTATGGGCCGATGTATCGTCAGATGTCGACACTCAGCTGCTTCTGATGGTGTCTGAAGACGGCAATTACCCTAAAGAGAAAGAGATTTCGCTCCCGGAAGGGACGTCGATGGTTTTCGAGCAGGTCTACGATCGC
>JAILDI010000186.1 GCA_024689525.1 Bacteroidales bacterium | reverse complement strand
AATTGAGTAATTTTGCGGAGAGAATTGAGTTAAAACGCAAGAATATTATGGAATTCAATGACGTACTAAATCGCAGATACTCCTGCCGCGCATTTGCCGGGCGGGAGGTCGAGCCGGAGAAGGTGGAGCGGATACTGGAGGCCGGGAGGATTGCGCCGACGGCGGTGAATCGGCAGCCGGTGCATATTTGGGCCGTGAGCCGGCCGGAGACGCTGGAGGCCATCAAGGGGTCGACCAGGTCGAACTATGGCGCTCCGCTGCTGCTGGTGGTGGGGTGTCGACCCGCTGACGCGTGGGTGCGCCGCTACGACGGGAAGAATGGGGCCGATGTGGATGCGGCCATCGTCGCTACGTATCTGATGCTCGCGGCGGAGAATGAGGGCCTGGCCACGCTCTGGGTGGGCTCCTTCGACCCGGCGCTGCTGGCTTGTGTTCTCCCTGGGGCCGATGGGTATGAGCTCGTGGCGATGATCAATGTGGGCTACCCCGCGGCCGACAGCCAGCCCTCGCCGATGCATTTCGAGAGGAAACCGGCGGAGGAGTTGGTGACGAGGGAGGTTTAGGGCTATGCGGCCGGTGCTTGGGGCATCGGCCTTTTTTGTGGCGGGCTGTGACCTTGTGCCCTGTTGCCCGAGGTTCGTGCGTAGTGCGCCGTGGCGGCTAACTGCTTTATTTACTGCGTGTTGCTATGCGCTCCCCTGGTGCGTTTTCACCAGGGGAACATTGTTTAACGCGCTGATATTCAGGGCGTTAGCCGCCACGGGGCTGGCGGCCCGGCTATGGGAATAGTTGGCGGTAGGCGTCAGCCTTGCGGTCGAGGGGGAGCGGGTATGCGCGGGAGGTGGAGGGCATTCGCCAGAAGCGGATGGGGCGGGGGCCGATGTGGGTGTCGATGAAGCCGCCGACGGGAGGGATGGGGCATGAGAGCCAATCGGCAAGGATTTCGGTGGCTTTCTGGCCTGTGGTGACGATGGTGCGGCAGTCCGGGATGCGCTGAAGGAGGGCCGGGATGTCGGTGGGGGTTACGACTTCGAGGAAGGCGTCGGAGGCGTTGTCGCGGAGGCGGCGCACCTCGCAGGCGGTGTCGTAGAAGGCGAGGCCCTTATCGACACAAAAGGATCGGATGGCGGGCTCGTCGAAGCGCTTTTCGGCCGGGAGGCAGAAGTGGTCCTTATCGGCAAAATGGATGAGGCCCATTATTCGCCAGAAGTCGTTGATCCAGTTGGGGTAGTAGAATGGCATGCACCAGCGGTGGGGCTGGGGCGGGAAGCTGCCCAGGAAGAGGATGCGGGCGGACATCGGCAAAAAGGGCTCGAAAGGATGGCGTTCGGTTTTCACGTCGTAAAGTTACGGTTTTTGGGTGGAAATGTCGGAGGAAATCGCTATCTTTGAAGAAAACGAATCAAATATGTTTACGCTCATCAATTTACCATACGCGCCGGACGCTCTGGATCCGGTGATCAGCGCGCAGACGCTGGGGTTTCATCACGGGAAGCACCTGCAGGGGTATGTGAATAATCTGAATGCGGCGCTGCCGGGGTCGGCTTTTGAGGGGATGGAGCTGGAGGAGATTGTGCGGAAGGCCGATGGGGCCGTGTTCAACAACGCGGGGCAGATTTTGAATCATAATCTGTATTTCGGGCAGTTCAGGGCGCCATCCGATGGCGTGCCAGCCGGCAAGCTCGCCGCGCAGATCGACCTTCAGTGGGGCTCCTTCGAGGCCTTCCAGGCCGAGTTCGTTGCCAAGGGCGCGGGGCTTTTCGGCAGCGGTTGGGTGTGGTTATCGGCCCAGGCCGATGGCTCGCTGGTGATTACCCAGGAGCCCGGAGCGCACAATCCTGTGGAGAAGGGCCTTAAGCCGCTCCTCACCTTCGATGTCTGGGAGCACGCATATTACCTGGACTACCAGAATCGCCGCCCGGACCACCTGAAGGCGCTGTGGAGCATCGTCAATTGGGAGGAGATAGAGAGGCGGTACGAGGGCTAATGGAAGTCACCAACCTGTTGGACATACACACCCGCGAGGAGCTGTACGCGTGGTATCTGGAAAACCACGACACGGTGCCTGATTTCTGGCTTCGCGTGAACCGGGCCGCGGCGGATTGCCCCGGTGTGATTCGGTATGTCGATGCCGTTGAGGTGGCGCTGTGCTTCGGCTGGATCGACAGTACTCAGAAGCGGATTGACGATGGCAAGCCGGTACAGCACTTCACGCCGCGCCGCCGCGGTTCCAACTGGTGTGAGCAGAACCTGGCTCGTTGCCGCCGCCTGGTGCGCCTGGGCGAAATGACGCCCGCGGGGCTGGCTGTGGCGCCTGACCTCGATCCGGGGCGCTTCGTTTTCGAAGACTGGGTCCTGGACGCCATTAAGGCCGACCAGTTGGCCTGGCGCCACTTCCAGTCCTTCCCATCGACCTACCGCCGCATCAAAATCGACCGCATCCAGCACTACCAGCACACTGCCCGTCCGGATTACGCACGTCACACCCTGGAAAAGTTCATCCGCGACTGCCACGCCGGCCGCCTCCAACCCGGGTGGAGTGACTTCGGCCGGTTGGAGGACTAGAGCCCCGTGGCGGCTAACTGCCTGATTTACTTTGCGTTACCGTGTGTTCCCCTGGCGAAAACGCGCATCAACCGAAATCTGCGTTTCTTGCAAAGCGGAGACCCGTCGGAATGACGTGCTCGTAGCAGGCGGTAGAATTGTTTGTTTTTGTGGCCGCGGTGGGATTCGAACCCACGTATCCGACATTTGCAAGTGTTGTCCTTAACCACTAAGGTACGCGGCCTGGACCGGGTGTCTTATCCTTCTTTCCCGGCCCCCAGGTTGGCCGACAGGATAGGGAGTATTTCAAGCTGATGCTGTTAGTCCATAATCTACCAATTGATCTAATCCCCCGTACGAAATAATTGATTTGGAGGGGGATGCGGGACTTGAACCCGCAACCTTGGACACTCTTGTCGAAACACTTAACCTCCGAAGAGCCTGTACTCTGAACCATGATGCAGATGCTTTGGCACAATGCTGATGCTCACGTGCGTCCCACCGGGATGCAGATGAAGCTGATTCATAATGCTGAAGCTGTCTGCCAATCGGAAAACGTTATTCGTTTCCGTAGAAGATATACTTCAGGAGCTTGTCTGTTGCCAGATTAGGCTCCATGGTGGGTGTGTCATTGACCGTCTTTGTAGCCTCAATAACGGCGTTCAGCAGCTTGCTGATGCGCTCCTGAACCAGGTTTTTCTGCCGCAGGGTCCATTCCCCGGAGAACTTTTGGGAGGTGTATGAACCTCGTTTGATGGTAGTTTTCACTTCCTTAGTGATGGGCCGGTAGCTGGAAGGAAGGTGCTCCTTATCGATGTTGGGGTCAACGAGAATCTCGGTGTCGGTGATGGTGGTGAAGCTATCGCCTTCCAGACGGGGCGTTTCGAAGATATCACTCCTCCCCTCATAATCCTCGTTCTCGCTTGCTTTCCAGATTTCGGAGTCTGAGCGGACGGGGATGCCCGCCACCAAGTTCTTGAGATTGTCATCGGTGAGAAGGTTCTTGAGGCGGAGCAGTTCCGTGGCCGACAGGCTGCCCAGATTGAGCCCATCCACCACAAACGGCACCCTTGGCGAACCAGCTGCGTTGGTGGCCTCGATGGCGAACTGGTCCTTCAGATAGGGGAGCAGGGCTGCATCCATCAACCGTTTGATTTCTTCCGATACCGTTGTGGCCACAAGCGTATGGCCCATTTTGGTGGGGTCTTCCAACTGCCCTTCGGCAGCATGGAAGGTCTTTTTCTCACCTCTGAAAGAGGAGGCGTTACGTTTGAAGAATTCTCCCTGTTTTCGCAGCGATTCCGTGTAAACCGCCCTTTCGTGCTCGGCCTTAGCGAGCGTTACGTTCATTTTTTCCTGTGCCATAATATCCATTTGTTTAATGGGGTTTCCCCGCCATTTCTGGTGCAAAGTTACGGGTGCTTTTCCTGTGGTGCAAATCGTTGCAAGGTTTGCAAGAATTTGGAAATCAGAAAGATAAGTGTAATAGAAAAAGAATCCACAACAGCAAATCTTTGCAAACCTTGCAACGATTTGCAGGGGCGCTTTAGTGTGGCTAATTTTGTCATTAGATATGGCGGGGTAATGTGGCGGTTGCAAAAGAGTTTCATGCGCTCTCAGTTGCTGGTTCGAATACTACCCCCGCAGGTTACCGAGCTCTTGAAACTGTTGTAGAAAAAATGGGAAGATGTTTAGAAATCTATTTGGATGACCACAATGATGAGTTTGTCCAAGGACTTATTGATAGAGGAGAATACGAAGATGTCAGCGATGTTATTGGCGAGAGCCTTTTTTACTTTGAGGAGAAGGCGAAGCATATGGATGAGCCGTTATCATTAACTCCCAAAGGATGTTTGGAAGTGGCTCTCACTGAGTCGGGCATATCGGATGTAGACCTATTTGTCGAGGACGAAAGGTATCGGAAGTTTAATGCGGCTTACGTGATTCTAGAGCGTAGGATGAAATCTGCCGGTTACATCAGTGATGAAAAAGGAGAATCCCAGGACAGTACGAATTCAGACAAACCCTTTGAAATCTTTTCCCGTACAATCAAAGGGTTCTATACTTCGGTAATATATGAGCAACTGAGTGTTGCCTGGGAACTGTTCCTTTATTATATGGAGAGGCACGGGAATACTTCACAAAGACATGAGTAATCCTTTAGGCTTTTCTCTTTCATTTCACGTTTCTAAAACTGGTCTTTTTGTCGAATCCGGCAGACTCTAATTTCTGCTCATCTGTTCTTGAGTCAGTGATAGGTGTATCCTTGAGCGATGAGAGATAATCATAAAGCGCTTGCCAGATTTCGTCGGGC
>JAILDI010000128.1 GCA_024689525.1 Bacteroidales bacterium | reverse complement strand
GTGTATCGCCAATGGTGGAGCGACGCCTATTACAGCAACTGCCTCAAATACGGCCCCTACTGCACCTTCAACGGCTTCAACCTGGACCGCGACATGTACACTCACAAAAACCACCTGGACTACGTCTACTACCGCGGCGCCACCCCTCTCCTGTACGTCTGCAACGACAAACTCTACGACGGCTACTACGCTTCCGACCATCTCCCCGTCTATGCCGACTTCAAGGTGGATTAGTTATTAATAGGAATGAAAAACAAATGGTACAAATGGGAGGTACTCCTGCTGCTCTGGGTAGCGTATCTGCTTAACCAGGGCGACAGGCAGGTTTTCAACTCCGTGCTGCCGCTGATTCGCGACGCACTATCCCTCACCGACAAATCGGTGAGCCTTATCGCAGTGTTCTTCAACCTCTTCTATGCAGCCATGGTCCCCATCGGCGGCTGGGTTGGAGACCGCTTCAGCCGCAAATGGGTAACAACCCTCAGCATCCTGTTCTGGAGCATCGCCACAATGTTTACGGGCCTTGCCAACGGCGTGTTCCTGCTGATTCTCACCAGGTCTATCGCAACCGGCGGCGGTGAAGCATTCTTCGGCCCGGCCAACTATTCCCTGCTTGGGCAATACCATACGGATACTCGGGCGCGGGCAATGTCCATACACCAGACATCATACTATGTAGGCGTAATCCTGGCCGGATGGCTTGCCGGTTATATCGGCGACCATCTTGGCTGGCAGTACGCCTTCTATATCTTCGGTGGCGCAGGTGTCGTTTGGGCCATTGTTATGGCAATGCGCCTCAAGGATCTTCCCCGAGTGGAAACCACAAACTTGCAAGCAGCAAAGCCCTCCCTCTGGGACGGCTTCAAGACCGTGTTCACAACTCCGACAGCCTTGATGGTCACCATCGGCTTCTGCGGATTCATCTTCGTAATCACCGGCTATATGACGTGGGTGCCCACTTTCCTGAAGGAAAACTTCGGGCAGACGGGAGCCCAGGCAGGCCTGAACTCCATGCTTTGGACATACGTGGCAGCATTTGCGGGCGTGCTCCTAGCCGGAACACTCAGCGACAAATGGGCGGCGAAGGATCCCAAGAAGCGGATGCTTATCCAGGGCGCAGGTCTCATTTTGGGAGCAGCTTTCCTACCCTTCATGGGCACCGCCAAGTCGATATGGCTCCTGTACATCTGCTTTGCCGGATGGGGTTTCTTCAGGGCATTTTTCGATGCGAATATCTACGCTGCCCTTTACGACGTAACCCCCGAACACCTCCACGCAAGCTGTTCGAGCGCAATGATAATGACTGGCTTTGCCGTTGGCGCCACGGCGCCTTACATTCTGGCGATAATCAAGGAATCCACCGGCAGCCTCAACGCCACATTCCCCATCCTGGGCGTAATTTGGGTTGTTTGCGGCGCCGCCTGTCTCTGGGTGAGTTACAAGCATTATAATAAAGACCACGAGAAATTATATGAAAGCAGAACTGAAAAACCGTAAACCCAAGGCGGGCCTGTTCCTGATTGCATCGCCCCGTTTCAAGAACCTGAGCGGTCCCAAACGCGGCACTTATGGCGAGCGCAAGGACAAGGCTGTGAAAGACATCAAGGCCACGATGGGCTTCCTGGACCTGGTGGATCCCGGAATCGTCTACGAACGCGAGGACGCCCAGAAGGCAATGGACCTCTTCTATAACGAGAAGGTTGATTTCATCTATGCCGAGTTCCTGTCCTGGAGCGAGGATTTCGCATGGATCCGCTTCCTCCGCGACTGCCCGGAGATTCCGATTCTGTTCTGCAATGTGGCAAAGCCCCGGATGACCTTCGAGACCACCCTGGACGAGGACGATTTTGTCGACTATCTCTGCGCCGGAACCCTTGTGGGCAGCCTTGAAGGCTCCGGAGATGTAGTCCGCACTGGCCGTAAGGACGTGAAGACCGTAATGGGCACGCGTGAGGAAATCACCGCCAAGCTCAAGGTCTTCGCAGAGGCCGCACGCGTTCGCAGCATCTTGAGGCAGTCCAACGTGGGCCTTATGGCCAATATGAACGAGGCGATGTGGAGCACCTATATCGACAATTACGACCTCTTTACCAAAATTGGCCCGGAAATCCACTATCTCCCTTACTCCGACTATGGCGCTGAGATTGAGAATCTTACGGACGAGGAAGTGAAGGCCTATGCCGACGAGCTCACCTCCAAGTACAAGATGATGGACGACGTGGAGTACGACAAGTTCATCGGCTGCGTGAAGGCCACCCTCGGCATCAAGAAACTGGCCCAGAAGAACAACGTGGACTGCTATGTCTATAACGACATCGACCAGGCTACTTTCCGCACCGCCGGCTGCCGCGCTGGATTCTACCCTCAGTGGTTCAACGAGAACGTTAGTGTGCTGGTGCCGGAGGCCGATATCGGCGCGGGCCTTATTACCTATATTTTAAAGCTCCTCAGCGGAAAGAACGTTAACTTCATCGAACCCTTCCATATCGAGGACGATTTCGGTACTTTCGCCGGAGGCCACGCCGGTCCCAACGACCACAATGACCCCGCCTGGCAGGACAACGTAATAATCTCCCGCGACGTCCGCTTTGCAAAGACCTCCTGGAAGTATGCAGGTGCCCCGTTCGCCTGGTATCGCTTCTCCCCCGGAATGAAGACCGTGGCCGGCCTATACGAGCAGGACGGCAAGTATAAGCTCATAACCTTTATGGCGGAGAGCCTGTCCGAAAAAGACACACCGCAGAGCGCGAAAAAGCACCTCCTGGCAACCTATAGCCACACTATCTTCCGCCCCGTCGTCCCCGCCAAGGAGCTCTGGGAGAAGGTTCTCAATATAGGCGCCACCCAGCACTACGCCATTGTCGATGGCGACTACCGCGAACAGCTCCGCGACCTTGCCGCCATTATGGGATTCGAATATTACGATATCAGATAAAAGAATAGGATATGAGTTTTATGTACAACCCGTTCCCGTTTCACGACCCCAAACCCGTGAACCGTCCGGAACTTTCCCAAAAAACCATCAATTCCATCGTCTCAGGAGGCACTCCCAACGTGGTGAAGAAGTTTGTCGCCGGAATCGCCGACAAGGCGAAAAAGGAAGGAGTAATCGTTGCCTTCGACGGCTACACCACCGCCAACTGGGCCCAGACAGTTAGCCTTATCGCCCGCGAGTGCGCCATCCTGGGTTTTGAATTCGAAGACATCGACTTTGACAAAGCCACCCTGAAGAGCGGGAAGGAGATCGACGATATCATCGACCCCCTCCTCATCTGGGATACCAAGATAGACCCCACTCTGCTCTACGGCAAGGTGTATCACGGAGGATACATCGGCCTTATCGACCTGGAAAAGGCAAAGGCGTTCAAGGCCTCCCTCCCCGGGAAAAAGGCTCCCGGAAAGATTGTGGTGGTATGGGGCTACGGCTCCCTGATCAAGGAGTTCCGCGATATGTACGATGTCAAGTGCTTCTTTGATATCACGCCGATGAACTCGATGCTGCGCATCCGCGCCGGCAAATATGCCAACCTTGGAAAGAATCACACGGGGATAATCAACCGCACAATCCGCCGCTGCTATTACTGCGACTTCGAGAATGCCGTACAGCTGCGCAAGGAGCTGTTCGGTGCCGGCGCCATCGACTGGTACTTCCTGGACAATGACCCGGACAGGCTCCAGATGATGCCATTCTCCAGTTTTGCCGATGTGTGCGCACAGCTGGTGAAATACCCGTTCCGCGCAAAGCCCTGCTATCTGGAGGGAGTATGGGGCGGCTCGTATATGAAGGAACGCCGTGGCTTGCCCAAGGAGATGCGTAACGCCGCATGGGTGTTCGACTTTATCCCTATGGAGGTGAGCGTCGTGGTGGAAGCTGGAGCAGAGAAGCTCGATATCAACTATTGCTCCTTCGTCCACAAGGAGGGCATCAACCTTATGGGGGCCGATTGCGTGAAGAAGTACAAGGGTTACTTCCCCATCCGCTTCAACTGGGACGACAGCTACCACTCAACCGGCAACATGTCCATCCAGTGCCACAGCGGCGGCAAGTTCAACGTAGAGAACTACAATGAGTTCGGCCGCCAGGACGAGAGTTATTATGTGGTCATCACCGGCCACGAGGCCAAGACCTTCATCGGCTTCCGTGACGATGCCGACATTCCGCAGTTCTTCAAGGAGATTGAGGCGGCCGACACGCAGCACGATCCCTGCGACTACATGAAGTATGTCAGTTACGAGGAGTCCGTTCCCGGCCTGCAGGTGATGCTCCCTGCCGGGACCATCCACTCCAGCGGCCGCAACCAGGTGATCCTGGAGATCGGCTCGCTCACCATAGGCTCTTATACCTATAAAATGTACGACTATCTGCGGCTGGACTTCGACGGCAAGCAGCGTCCCATCCACACCCATCTGGGAGAGCTGAACGTCCGCCAGGACCGCCGGTATAGTGTGATCCACAATCCGGAGAGCCCTGAATACATCGTCCAGAAACCGCGTCTCGACTGTGAGGGCGAAGGCTGGAAGGAATTCATCCTGGGCGAGAACCCGCAGATGTACATTACACTGCGACGCCTGGAATTCGATGAAAAGTGCGAGCAAGACACCTGCGGCGAGAAGTTCCACGTGCTTACTCTGGTCGATGGAGATCATATCCGTATTCGCAGCGTTGAACATCCGGAGCGCTTCTTCGACCTGGACTTTATGGAAATCGCCTGCGTCCCGGCCTCGATGGGCAAATATGTTATCGAGAACCTGGGCAAGGAGCCCATCCGTGTACACAAAACCTGCCTGAGAGATGGCTACCAGCAGGATCCTGCTTGATGTTGGCGGCACTTTCATAAAGTGCTCCGACGGCCGCGAAATACCTGTCGACAGTGCTGGAAAGAGGGATTCTATAGTGGAGTCCCTCCGCACTGCCGTCGGTGATGCCCACGAGGTTGCCGTGGCCATTCCCGGGCCGTTCGACTACGACCGCGGCATCTTCCTGATGAAGCATAAGTTCGCCGCGGTGTACGGAGAGAGCTTCGCCGAAATAATCGGCGGAAACCGGGAATTCCGTTTCATCCACGATGTGAATGCAATGCTGCTGGGCGAAATGGCTTCCGGCGCCGGCAAGGGCTACGACCGCGTAGCGCTGGTGACCCTAGGGACCGGACTGGGCTTTGCGATGAGTATCGACGGCAAACTACTGAAGAATGAAATGGGCTCCCCGGCCGTCCCCATATGGAATCTGCCCTACCGCGACGGCATCCTGGAGGATTACGTTTCCAAGCGCGGATTCCTGCGCGGTTTTCCGGATGGACTCACGGTTAAGGATCTTGCGATGAAGGCCAATCACGGGGATTCCGCAGCGCTTTTCCGCTTTGCCGATGCTGGCGCAGTGCTGGCGCAATCTGTAGCCCCCATCCTTGAAGAATACGGGATCGAATGCCTGCTCTTCGGCGGGCAGATATCCCATTCCTTCAACCTCTTTGGACCGGCCGTCCGCACTGGACTTGCAAATGTCTCCACCCTCAAGCAAATCAGTCGCGTTTCAGACATTAGCAACGCCACCTTCAACGGCCTGAAGGCACTGTTTCTTTAAACTATGATCAAACTGAAAAAAGACGGGCTCTCTGTAGAGTTATGCCGCCCCGGAGAGTACTACCTCGGCACCCGCTTCGACCGTGGCGGGGTATTCCGGAGGATTGTGAAAGATGACTATGTCTTTGCCGATGAATGGTTCGACCATCAAGATCCTTATCGGCACGACAGGGTGTGCGGCCCGTCGGAAGAGTTTGTTACGGTGGATTTCGACAGAGTTACTCCCGGAGAGCCTTTCTGCAAGCCCGGTGTAGGGCTGCTTCGCCGCCCTGACGATGCTCCTTACGACTGGTTCCAACTCTACGAAGTTGTAGATCCCGGTCTTTGGCTCGAAGAAACGGGAACCGATTATTCGGAGTTCATCCATACTCTGCCTGGCTGGTACAAATACACCAAACGAATCAGCCTTCCGGACTCTTCCAGCATTGTAATCCACCACGAGATGGACTGGCAGGGGCCGCGTCCGCTTAGAGGATTCTTCTACAATCATAATTTCTTCACCTTTGACGGCACGCCCCCGGGGCCGGGCAGAAGGATTTCTTTCCCTTGGACTCCCACGGGCGATTGGCGAAGCGCGTACGACAATGTACGTTTTACTACAGGCGGAATAGTATTCCGTGGACCCGTGGACACGGCAAACAGCGTGTATTGCGGCAATCTTCATAACACTGCCGGGCCGACCACCTGCGAATTCGAAATCTCAGAGGGCATCCGCTCCGTAAAGGTCTCCGGTGATATGCCGCTGGATCACTATGTCTTCTGGTCCAACAACCGCGTCGCGTGCCCGGAACCTTATATGCCTGTAAACCTCGATCCCTGGCAAACCGCCCGCTGGACATACTGTTACAGGTTCAACCGGTAAAAGGCTGCTAAGAGCAAGTTTGTTCGCTTCCGAGTTATTTCTTACCTTTGTGAGTATGAAAGCGCATTTGATGCTCACTTTGGCTCTGGGTATGCTGCTTGTTTCCTGCAAGCGGGGGCCGGAGGTGTTCAATCCCGAACTGTATTCCTGGGAAGTGGCCCGGGACAGCATAATTATCCCCCGCAACATTTGGAAAATCCAGTGCGGGAGCCCGGACAAGGCCATTTATCGCTATGGCCCAGAGCGTCTTGCACCCGGAGTCGCCTGTGAGGATGGATGGCTTTTCGACGCTTTTATGCTATGCGAAAAGCCCTGCGAGGGGGAAGATCTCCCGGACTACTGGCTGAACCCCGTATACGGCACCGTGGCCTCGCTGGAGAAAGCAATCGCCTCAGCCTCTTCGGAGTTTGGCGAACCTCCTGTGAAGAGGGTGTTTACTATCGGCCTGCCCTCCTTGGCATCCGACGAGGAGTATTTCGCCTATATCGACAGTGTCAGGTCGATGGCCTCTGCGCTTTCCTGCCCGCATATCGAGCTGCTGGGCTTCTCTTCATCCGGGGAAGTTCCGGAGCGGGTGCGCAGGTATGCCGAGACGTGCCACGAAGCCGTTTTGGACGAAAAAGTCACAGTGAGCTTCGATTATTCCGTTGTGGAAGACATTATGGATCAGCCTGGCGTAAAGAGCCCGGACGGCGTTTATACCCTGAAGGATGTCACTTCCAGGCAAAAGGCGCTCATCGACTGCCTTGTTCGCGGAGACGGGCCCGTTGCTATGGACTGCGGCACCAACACCCTCGTGCAGCTTAACCGATCCTCCTATAAATCGGACAAAGCCCTGCTGGAAAAGATTTACACTTTTTTACTGAATAAATGAAAAGGATAGTTCTGCTACTTGCCGTTCTCGCATGCCTGTCGGCACAGGCCCAGGAGTATTTCCCCTTCAGCCGCAGCCATCCCAAGGTGCCGCGCGTACCGGAATACGTGGTATTTGCCGGAGATACCGTGTACCTGAACACGCCGGACAGGTACGAGCGGATGGACCGCGAGCTAATCTCCTTCACCTACGGCCACACGCTGAGCACACTGATTCTGAAGCGTTCCAAGCGCATTTTCGGCATCGTGGAACCCATCCTCAAAGCCAACGGCCTGCACGACGACCTCAAGTACCTTATGCTTATCGAGAGTAACCTGGATCCAAAGGCGGTTTCCGTGGCCAAGGCGGCAGGCCTGTGGCAGTTTATGGAGGCCACGGCCCGCGGCTACGGCCTTGAGATTACTTCGGAAGTGGACGAGCGCTTTAATATATATAAGGAAACAGTGGCCGCCTGCAGGATGCTCAATAGCGCCCATCGCAAATACGGCGACTGGATGACCGCCGCAGCCAGCTACAACTTCGGCTCCGGCAACGTGGACAAACGCCTCCAGGCCCAGCATCAGAAGAACGCGATGAACGTCCTTCTCCCGGAAGAGACTTCCCGTTATATGTTCCGCCTCCTTGCCGCCAAGATGTTCATCGAGGATCCCCTGGCCTTCGGTTTCGACATCCGCGAAAGCGAAATGTACCCCGCCCTTGAGGTCCGTGCCACTATCACGGTGAACTCCACCATCGACGACCTAGTGGAATTCGCGGAAAAGCACGGCACCACCTACTATCGACTCAAAGAAGCCAACCTCTGGCTCCGCGACACCAAACTGACGGTGAAACCCGGCAAGAGCTACGAAATCATCATCCCCGACTAACGTTTACGCTAAATTACTTACGGTAACGCTGGTAGGGATGCCAAGGGCGCCTAGCAGCTCGATGAACGCCTGCTCGAAGGTATCTTCCGCGATCTTACGGGTGAGATGGAAGTACAGCTTGCCGTTATATCCGGCGCAGGAGCAGGCGCCGCTGTTTCCGCGCTGGCGGCCGAGGATGAAATCGACATCGGCAATATACTGCCTCATTGCCTCCGGAACATTCACATTGCCAAGGTTGGACATGGTCTGGGAGCAGAAGCGGTCGCCGTGGAGGAGATTGATTATGTCGATGACGGGATGCTTGACAAACAGCGGCAGGCAGCGCACGAGAAGCATTTCCTCGAGCTCTACGTTGGCCGCAATCTTCGGCTCCAGATTCTCCAGCTGCAGGTCATGCTCCTTCTGGGTCTTCACCAGACGGACGATATCCTCAAACGACATATCACCGTACTTCACGTCGATACCAAGATTCACGTACGAAGAGAAGTTACGCAGCGTGCGGGTATTGTAGATGGGGCGGAGATTCACGGGGACCGATACCTTAAGCACCGAACGGCCGGGCTTAACGTCAGCCGCGTGCTGTTTCTGTAAGGCCCACAGCATTACGGCTACAAGGAAGTCGGTTACGGTGCAACCGTAATCGCTGCAGGCCTGTTTGATATTCTCCATCGGCATCACGACACGGCAGTCCTTCACTGCATCGTGCCCGAGAGCCGTACCTTTAATATGATATGCGTCGACGTTCTTTTCAAGTTCGCCCTTACGGCCGGTGAACACAGCCTTGAAACTGTCCTCCACCTCACTGTAATCGGCATTCTCCGACGGATCCAGAACCAGGTTGTTGTAACCGGTTTCCACACCGTAGCGCTTGCGTATGTACTCGCCCACAAGGGTAAGCAGGAATGTGATTGCGCCGAAACCGTCGGTAAGCGCGTGGAATACGTCCAGGGATATGACCTTACCCGCCGCGCTCACACGGTAAAGAAGACCGTTCTGGTCCTTGAGGCGGAATCTGCGCAGAGGCTTGAGGTCGCACACTGCAGGATCTTTCTCAACCCTGTGCAGGTACCACCAGAAAGCGCCGGCCTTAAGGGTGCAGCGGAATGTAGGTATACGTTCGGACACGCGCGCCAGTGCTGCCTGAAGGATGTCCGTATCCACGTGATCGGTCATTGTCACACTCATCCTGTAAAGAGAGGAGTAGTGCTTGCTCATCGAGGCCGGATATATGTTGGCCGCGTTGTCGAGCTTCAGTTTGTATGGTATTGCGATTTCCATTGCGTTCAAATTTTGATGCAAAGTTACAGTCGCAATACCCCCGCAGGAAATAAAAGTCGCGAGGGACGAGCAAAAGTGACAAAATCGGCTAAAATGGGACGAAAGTGCCGAAATTGGGACGAAAAAACGCCCCGTAGGGCGTTCGTCACTTTCTATTTGATACGAATTCTCCAGGTCACTCCCACGTCGAAATTGTTCACCGTGTCGTGATTGTCCCGGAAATAAACCGCGTGCAGGCGGAGCTTCTCATTCCCAAGCGGGAAGTACTCCACGCCCGCGCCATAGTACAGATAATCGTTGCCCGCTGGAAGCACCAGATCGTACGAAAGGCCGTCCTCATCGACATTAGCCGCGTCGTTGCGCTCATATCCCACCTTGGTGCAGAGATTCCACTTCCCTATCGACCAGATCGCCTTGCCAATCACCGTCCAGTCGGAGAAAAAGTCCTTTTGCTGGAACGACGCACGGTTGATATAGTCGACATCGACCACCAGATTGCCGAAAAAGAACTTATTGCCCAGGGCGATGTAGTTCATCTGCCGATGATACTCGTCCTCCACCAGGTTCACGCTCCAGAGGGTCTTCCATTTGGGCAGGATATGGCCGTCCCAATATAAATTATAGGAATAGGAATTCTGGGTAGGGGCCGATATTGGCGACGGGCAGAACTGGATCGACAGCGTCTGGCCCTCCACCGGCGTGTAGTGCGCGCTGGCTCCGAAGGCATAGTACTGATGCATATTGTTGCAGAACACGCTGTAGTAATATACCTCGATGGGGGCCGAGTCGAACTCGTATCCGCCCACCAGGATGCCCTGCTTGCCGAAAGTGAAGCCCCAGTGGCTGTTGGGCTGCCAATGCACCCACAGCAGGTCCGTGGCCTTGAAGGGATTCGCCACCTCGATATCCTTGTTCAGCCGCTGGCGCAGCTTGAACGTGATCTTGTCCGACAGCTGCCCCGCCACGATGAAGTTCAGATAATCCCCCTGGAAATGCGACCCGTATACCCCATTATCCGTCTCCTGATGGAACGTGGCACGCGCCTCCAGGCCGATTTCATCGACCCTGGTCCCCTCGTCCTGCGCCGATGCGGCCAGAAGAGCCGCAAATAGGCCCGCAAAGAGAAGTACTCCCCTCTTCATTTAGTCGTTCTCGTGCCAGAACTTCAGGTTAACGATCTTGTCTTCGGAAATGAGGGTTACAACGTCGCCGTCTTCCTCGCGCACAAGGTCCCAGGTTCCCTCAATGAAGGTAAACTTGCCGTTCATCTTGGAAATCGTCACCTTGGTCTCGCTCTCGTAAGTGAGGGTTCCTTCCTGCCACCAGTACATTTCGAAGTCGTTGGTGGTGCCTCCGTAGTTCTTGCTGTTCAGCTGAACCTGGAACTCCACCTTATCGCCTTTCTTGCCCTCGAACTTGCTCTTTCCCACGCTCACGGCCTCCAGGGCCTTGTTCGCAGCCTCATCGCCCACATTGGTGCCATATTGCGTACTGTAAGCGAACCCCTTGATAGTAGGCGAATGCATCCCGTCGAACGGCGACTTAAAATCGCAAGAGAACAGCAAAGGCAGAACTGCCAGAAGAATAAGTATACGTTTCATAGACTAAGTGTGTTATTTCGGTGCAATATACGAATAATTTCTGAAAAAAGGGCCCTGCGGAAAGGCAGAACCCTTTTGTGGAG
Organism: Bacteroidales bacterium; assembly: GCA_024689525.1. Next base: position 8,754 of record JAILDI010000128.1, on the reverse strand, counting down.
TATAGGGGAGTCGAACCCCTGACCTATAGATTGCGAACCTATCGCTCTAGCCAACTGAGCTAATACCCCGTGAATCGGACCGCAAAGATAGGGAAAAAATTCAAAGTAGCAAACTATTCCGCCACCTTTTCCAGGAATTGGCGGGGAATGTATGAAGTTGCCACGGCAATGACGCCCTCAATGCATACGAGGAGGCGCTTATCCTTGCCGATGCGCTTGATATAACCCTCGGCGCCCTTCATCGGCCCGTCGATGACGCGGACCTTGTCGCCCTTGTCCAGAACCAGGTTGGCGTCGACCACCTCCCAGCCATTGTTCCAGGCCGATACGGCCAGCCGGAACGACTCCATCTGGATGTCAGGGATCACCGAATAGCCCTTTCCATCGGCACTCTTGTAGATGAAGCCGTGGGATTTCCGCGTCACCGGGTCGAAAAGCTTTTCGGAGACTATGGCCAGCTTTTCTTCATCGGCCCGGAAGAACATCAGGGAGGCGATGATGGGATTGCGCTTGAAAATCATCGGCCCCTGCTGGATGAATTTCCTTTTGCCGATGCGGTCCCTCTCCCCCGCCAGTTTCCTGGCCGCGAGCGAGTGGGCCTTTCCCGTCTGCTCTTCCCTCTGCACCGCGATGAACGACTCGATATGGTAAGCCTCCAACAGGTCTTCCATTTCGAAAACCTTGTTGTAGAACACCTTCATTGCGTACCAGTGCAGCTCTTTTTCCATAACACGAAGGTACGCCTTTTTTTCCGAAAAGCCAATCCCGGGCGCGACATTTTGACAGAAAAAGTGCCAATTTGACACAGCTAAGTGTCTTTTTGTCAGCTAGTTAGCCATTTTAGGCCGATGGCCCCGCCTTTGATATATGAACGGTCGAAGCCACCCGGGAAACCGGGGCTTCAGAAACAGATTGTTTAACTTTTTAATATAGGAGATTTTATTATGTTACCCGTCAGAAGAAACAACCAGTCTTGGATGCCCGACATTTTCAACGATTTCTTCGACAACACCTGGATGGAACGTCCGAAGGCAACCGCGCCGGCAATCAACGTTATCGAACACCAGGACAAGTACGAGCTTGAGCTCGCCGCCCCCGGAATGACAAAGGCCGATTTCAACGTCCACCTGGACGAAGACGGCGACCTCGTGATCAATATGGAGAAAAAGACCGAGAACAAGGCCGATGCCAACAAGGGCCACTTCCTGCGCCGCGAGTTCTCCTACACCAAGTTCCAGCAGACCATGCTCCTGCCCGACGATGCAAACCGTGACGGCATCGGTGCCAAAGTGGAGAACGGCGTGCTCACTGTGAGCATCCCCAAAGTGAAGAGGGTCGAGCCCGAAAAGACTCACAAACAAATCGAAGTTCAGTAATTTTTTTGCAAAGGTATTGCAGATTCAAAAAATGTTTGTACCTTTGCAATCCCAACTGAAAATGGTGCGGTAGTTCAGTCGGTTTAGAATACCGGCCTGTCACGCCGGGGGTCGCGAGTTCGAGCCTCGTCCGCACCGCAGAAAGTCGCTGAATATCAGCGACTTTCTTTGTTTTATAACCGTCCCAAACGGTTTGCAAGCAGTTGGCGATAAGCCATCTTCAGATCTTCCGGAAGGAAGGATTGCTCTATCAAGGTTTCCCACGCCGGGGCGTTGGAAGTCATTTTGTCAATCAGCAGCTCCGCCACCGCCTTCGGTATTCCCGAGCCCTCCATTGCATCCAGGAAAGTCTGGCGGCCAAAGCCCCCCTTTGCTCCTCCTACGGTGAAACTCATTGCCATTTCTTCCGTATCCGACGAATCGGCCAGGAGAACGGCCAGAAGGTCGTAGGCCGGAGCCAGCTCATAATCCCTGTTCCCGGTATCCAGGAGCGAGAAATTCTTGCAGTGCATATCGGAGTTGCCGGTTATCCAACTGAAAAGGACCACCTCCCAGAAACGCTGGACGTCCAGCATCGGGGCCGATGAGTATTTCCGGACAGTATCGGCCAGTTGCGGATATGTTCCATAGTACTTGTGTTCCGTGAGCCTATTGGTGAGCTGACACATATCCAGAAGGGATATCTTATGACCCTTACTGTCGCGGTCCATCCTCCGGGTGATATAACCCATCTCTCCGTCCGGAAGCCGTATAAGGGAGTGCGATGCCGTCCGGATTCCTGCGGCATCGGCCATCTTCATCGTGAGGTCCTCCAATTCTGGCAGACAGCGGTACCTGGGACTTTGCGGCTTGAAGATATACTTTCCCCAGAGTCCCACAATGGTGAAACGGGCAGGCTCGTTCTTCCCGCCACGGTCTATGTCCAAAGACATTTTGGCCTGGACGCCGGTAACAGACGCACTGGTACGGATGACCTTGCGCGCCAATTCCGACATATTGTCCCGTGTATATGGCATCCTTGGCGCTTCGCTCATTCCGAATACCTTGCGGGCACAGGCCGGGTGGAAATCCACCTGGCCTGGCTCCAGTTCCTGATAGCAGTAAAGACACTTACTCATAGCCAAGAGGATTAACGCTGATATCACCGATACAGTCTTTACAACAAGCCAGTAACAGACCCATCCTGTCACGCGGGTCAATCTTCCAAGACTTGGACGCAATATCCAGCAGCCAGCCTTCAGGGATGAGCCCGTCAAAAACCGGCAGCATCGTTTCTTTATCATAAGGCTCTGCCGTAAGCGGCATGGTTGGGCTTAGCGGAAGCGCCGATGAAGAGGCCAGATAAGCGGAATCGTACGCAAAGTGGAATCCTTCCTCGTCTTCCGTCAGGATGCCGCAGAAGACATCCTTTACATAAATGGCGGCCTGTCTCATACTTCAGTGATTCTAACGGGGCCAAGCGCTTCTCCGAATAGCGCCAGAACATCATTGACCTTGTCCATTCTCAGAGTCTGTTTCCCCTGCTCCATATCCCGGATAAACCGAAGACCCACACCGGCTCTTTGTGCAATTTCAACCTGTGAAAGGCCGTATTTTTTTCTTTTTTGCTTGATATGTGCCGATATTGTTTCCATATAATATACCTTTTCGGGTACAAATATACGAAATTAATCTCAAATTATACTAAAAAGGGTATAATTATTATTCCAAAGGCGCGTTTTATACCCGATAGGTATTAATAGCGCTATTGATATTCCAGGCCCTTGACGGTGATTCCGATGTTTACGGGCAGGTGTTCCATTTTGCCCAGGGCTTCGTGGCGGATGTAGCTGCTCTTGAAGTAGAGCGGGGTGTACAAGTGCATTGCGTAGCGTTCGCGTTCCGCCTCGGGTGTTTCCTCATACTTCCGTACAGCTTCTTCATCCGTGGACACAATCTGGAAGGCGATGAAGTATTTGCCTGGCTCCAGGAGTATAAACTCATCTGGCTTGATGCAGAAATCCTGCTGCGCTTCGGACATCTCCACATTTACGTAAATGGGTTTGTGCAGTATGTTCTCGAATGACTCCGGTTTCCCTTCTATTCTGTAGATATTGATGGACGCGACGCAGCCTGGAATGTAATTGTACGTGACGGAAAACCTTATTTCCTTGATAAGGAAGGGCTTCCCGGCTTTTGCTATAGACCCCAGTTCCTGTCCGATGCTGGCAGTTGAAGGCCGATAGTAATCTGCCAGGCCTCCCGCTATATTTGTTCCCGCACGCACAAGGTACTTTTCTTTCGTCTTGCCGCCAATCGCCACCGCCGGGGGGAGTTCATTTTCGTGAAGGACGATGACGACATTGTCCTTGGACCCGGAAACGGGATACAGGCCGATGAGGTATGAGACGTGGTGGAATTCCAGCGTATCGGCCGGAACCTCTATCTCAAAGCGGCCGTCCACGGTGGAGATGGTCCCGATTTCTCTTTTTGGAATGCCGATGTGTACAAATTCGACAGGTTCTCCCTGTTCGTTTACGATTCGTCCCTTAACGGTGAATAGTTCTTGTGCCTGGGCAAAGACGGGAAGGAGTAGGAGTGATAGTAACAGTCTGATTCGCATAAGGTATAGGTTTGCCCCGAACATAGAGCAAAGATAATGCCCCGTTGTGCAAGGTCGGACAAAGGGCAGGAGACCTTGCGCAACGGAGCGCGCGAGAGGCTGAATTGCGTGCAAGGTGTAGACCTAATGGTCTGACATTGCACACGCAGACTAATTCAGCCGTACCATCGTGGTGACCACCATACCCGCGTTGTTTTCGCTGCCCACGGTGGTCTTGATTTTGCCGCGGTCGGCGCCCACTACCGATGTGTAGAAGTTCAGTTGGGTGCCGTTTGTGAGCGAGGCTTTGAACTGCAGGGTCAGAGAGGCGGCCTCGAAGCGCTCCATGCGCAGCGTGCCGGGGACGATCTTGCTCTGATATTCGGCCGCGCTGCTCCAGTCAAGTGCCACATACTCGGCCGCATCCTTGGACAGGTCGCACTCCCAGAAGCCGGAGGTACCGTCCACGGTATAGCCCACACCGTTCACATACTCGTCCTGACGGTCCGGATAATGCTCCGGCAACTTATGGGAGCTCACTGTGCCGGCTTTGGGATCAAATACGTTTATCTGGGAACCACCTTCCCCGTTGCCGCCCCACCACGTGAGCTTATCGGCACTGGAAATCATAGATCTGGGGGTATTGTCAATCCAACCATCCCAGGTGCAGATCTGGCTTCCAAGGCCAACGGAACTTGCGCTTACGTTCAGATTATAGAATGTCACGACGCTTTTTTCTCCGTTCGGATATCTTTCTTTCCCATCATCGTAATATTGGGTTTCCGTTGTGTTTACGGCAAGGTAGAGTTTCTTTGCTATGGAAATCAAAGCCAAATTCTTATCCCCGAAATCCGACTCTTGCTGCAGAAGGATGGGTTCAAAGGACGGCGGGGCGATGATTCCAAAAGGCCAGGCGCCGTCATATTGGAACTGGACTCCCAGGCAGTCTTCGGCCGGCCATATGCCGCCACAGCCGATATTGTCTCCAAGAAGGTTAACGGCGTCCAGTGTGCTGCCCTTGTCTTCAAGCCTTAAGAGACTTGGCCCGCTGGGAGTTGCACCATCGTCATAAAGCCATCCCCAGGTCTTTACATACAGATCCTTTCCGAACTGGTGGAACCATCCGTTCAGGAACGTGGGCTGCTTGAAGCCGTCATCCATTCCGTCCGGGGCGCCTGCCTCAAGAGTCCATTCGAACATAGCTCCGTCGCTCTTACGGATAAGATAATGTGCGCCATGACGATCGTGATAAGTGGCGCTGAAATCATTTATAAGCTTGCTTAGGGCGTGCCGGGCGGGGCCTTCCGGTATGGTGCCGTTGGACCATCCCTCCTTCACGTCCAGTGAGCAGTTTGCCAGCCACAGCCAGCCGTCCCCAACCGGGAAAATGAAATTCGGGGAAATAATGAGGTTGGCCTGGATAGTCTCCGCCACTTCTCCGTCCACGCCCTCCACATCCACGTTATAGCTAACCTGAACCATGGTGCCGTCTTCAGAAACGGTATAGAGAGCTTTGGGGCCCACTGTTACGTCGCCCTCCGCCTTGGTGGCGGCGCTTCCCTGGGCAAGCGCCAGCATATTCGCGCCGGCAATATCGGCCCTCCGGAACTTTGCTTTCACCTTTGAAGAAGGACCGTCCTTGTTGCATGCCGATGCCACCATCACGAGTGCCATCGCGGCCAGAAGAATACTCTTGGTTTTCATATTAGTGCGTATTTTTTGCAAAACTAGTCAACCCCAATATTCTTTTTGTGGCGGAATCCTCCACAACTAGCGCATAAACAATGATTTTTCCGCCAAGAATTGATAACTTTGCCATACGATGCGCCGAATTGCGGTAATAATATTCCTATTTATGTCGATGGCCGGGCTCCAGCCCGGCTGGGCCGCCCGCTTCGTAAACTACAGCGCAGCCGACGGCCTCCCGTCCAACACCGTCTACGCCATCGCCCAAACCGCCGACGGCAGTCTCTGGATAGGCACCCGCGGAGGCCTGAGCCGTTTCGACGGCCTGCATTTCCAAACCGTGATCCAGGGCAAACGCATCACCTCCCTGGCGGCTGACCAGGATGACCGCCTTTGGATAGGAACCACTGACGGGCTCCAGGTTCTGGAGGAAAACACCCTCCACTCCAGCCTCCCGGGTGAACACATCCGCGCCCTCCTCACCGACTCCGACGGCCACGTGTGGGCCGCCACCATCGACAGTCTCCTGGTCAAGTATTCCTGGCAGGACGGGATCAACGAGCTCGCCCGCACCAAATACGACATACGCCATTTCGAGGGCGACTATCCCTATCAGCAACTCTACGAGGCACCGGACGGACGAATCTGGAGCGCGGGCCGTCTGGTACACAGCCAATGGATAGAGGACAAGGACAACCCGGTGCCGCAAAGCTTCGAGGGAATAGGCTCCATCGGCAGTTATGCCTATGCCGGAGGCATCCTTTACGCCTTCGACGACTACCAGAACTATCTCTACAACATATCTCCCGGAAGGAAACAAACCATCGGCCGACTTCCCCTGGCCCACTCCCGCCTCCTGGGCGACAGCAAGGGCCGTCTCTGGGCTGCCGGTTCATATGGAATCGCCCTGGTGAACACGGAAAAACCTGAAGACAGCTTCATTTATAAGCATCAGGCCGATGTCCCCTCCTCCCCCGCCTCCGCCGAAATGTACTGCATCTTCGAAGACCGTCAGGGCAACATATGGACTGGCGGCGACAACGGCCTGTCAGTCCTGTGCCCCGCGCTTCAGCAGGTCCAGACCCTGGACGTGCCCAGCAAGCAGGTAACCGCCCTTATGCAAGCCTCGGACGGGCGCCTGTGGATAGGCACTGCCGATGCCGGAGCGTTCGTGGACGGCCGCCAGGTGGACTACCGCCCCGCGGGAAGGCCGAACGAAGGCCACGTCTCCTGCCTGTACGAGGACAGCAGTGGCACAGTATACATCGGCCTCTACGCCGGCTGTGGCTTCAACATTTGGGAGAACGGCCGCGTAAGAAGGGGCGTCGTAAAGGGTCCCGTACCCGTGGAACAGTATCCCGTAGCCGGCGGCGACCGCAGCGAATCCAACTGGATAACCGACTTCCTGGAAGGGCGCGACGGCCGCTTCTGGGTAGTAACCTGGGAAGGCGTGGGCCTCAACGAATGGGACAGGTCCACAGGCGCCACCCTCCCTGCAGAATGGCTGAGCCCGTTCCTCTATCCAACCCCGCAGGTAGACTCCAACATCTACCTGAGTTCCCGCCTGGGCAGCCGCCTTATCGAGGACGCCGACGGCAACCTTGTCTTCGGCACCACCGAGGCCGGCCTCAACATAATCGACAAAGATACCCGCCTGGTAACCAAATACTTGCCCAACCCGCAGGACAGCCTCTCCATCCCGGACAATTACGTCACCGACCTTTGTCTCGCGCCAGACGGCACGCTATGGGCCGCCACCCGTTCCGGCCTGTGGTCGCTTGAAGGCAAGAGGTATTTCTCCGGCAAAATGGTCCAGTCGGTACTGGCCGATGCGAAAGGCCGCCTCTGGGCCGGGACCGAGGACGGACTGTACTTTGTCGATACCGACGGCAGCATAGGCGTCGCGCGGAAAGCCCTGGGCTTCCCTTCCGACCTCTACCTGGAGCGCTCCGCCTGCACCCTTTCCGACGGCCGCCTTGCCTTCGGAGGCCCTGAAGGCGCCGCCGTCTTCCACCCGGACAGCCTCCTTGCCATCAGGACTACGGGCAATCTGCCCCTGTATCCCCTGGTCCGTCACCGTTACCGCCTGAACAAGGGAGAATGGGTGTATGAGCGCTTTGCCGGCCTGCCGGACAACATCATGCCTGGCCGATATACGCTTGAGGAGCAGAGCACCGATGTCTTTGGCCGATGGGAAAAGGGTGAAGACAACTTGCGGGAAATCCGCGTTCCCATGCCGCTCCTTCTCCGCTGGCCTTTCCTTATATTATATATTATTCTGCTGCTGGGACTTATCCTGCTTATCATCCGTCTCCGGGAGAGGAGGATTCTTATCCAGGAACTGGACACCCGCAACCGCTTCTTCTCGATAATCTCGCACGACCTCAGAAATCCCATCACCGGAAACCGTATGCTTATCCGGCAACTGCTGGACAAAGCCGACAACCTTTCCCCTCAGCAGATCAAGGAGGGACTCCGGGCGCTTTCCGAATCGGCCGACAGGACATCGGCCCTGCTGGAAAACCTTCTCCTGTGGTCGCTCAACCAGAAAGGAATGCTTGAGCCCGTGATGCGCGAGGAGAATCTGGCGGGGCTCGCCGCGGAGGCCGTCGGCAGCGTACAGGACAACGAAGTGATTGAAATCGACGTTCCCGACAACGCGGTAATCCGCACCGACAGGAATATGCTCCTCACCTGCCTCAGAAACCTTCTCGAAAACGCCGTGAAGTATACTCCCAAGGGAGGGAAAGTGGTTCTGAAGGCCATAGGACGCACGATATTGATTCAAGACGAAGGCCCCGGAATGAAGGAAGGCGACACAAAGTGGAGCCACGGACTGGGCCTTGTCATTACCCGTGAACTATTGGAAAAGATGGGTGCCGCGATGGACGCCCGCAACCGCCCCGAAGGAGGGCTCGAAATAACCATAAACCTATGATAAACGTACTTCTGATCGAAGACTCCGCCGTATTTGTGATGGGCCTCAAACTCACCCTCGGGGACGAACCCGCCGTGGGCTCCGTAGAATCCGTTTCAACACCGGGCGCCGCAGTGGCATTTCTCAACGCCCATCCGGAAACCGACGTGGCCGTGGTGGACATCTCCCTGGAG
>JAILDI010000060.1 GCA_024689525.1 Bacteroidales bacterium | reverse complement strand
GGTCTATGCTTGTATTCTCAATCAGCATTAAGCTGTAAGCTTTATCTATGACATTGCCTGGCACTCGTAGCACCGTACTCTTCTCGTCGCTCAAATCGTAGTCAGGCATAGGAAGAGGCCAATAAGGGCGAATTGCCGCCTTACGAGGGAGATGCCCCGGACCTTTCCAAGTACGACACCGTCTTCATCGGCGGCCCCATCTGGTGGGGTACCTATCCGCAGGTCATGTTCACCTTCTTCAAGGATCACGGCCTCTCGGGCAAGACAGTCATCCCTTTCACTACCCACGAAGGCAGCGGACTCGCTTCAACCGTCCAAGACGTCAAGAAAGCTTTCCCGAAGGCGAATGTCAAACCGGGCTTCGCAATCTACGGCCACGAAGTCCGCTCCGGCAGGGCCAAAGTAGAGAAATGGCTGAAGGGATTAGGCTGGTAGAACCTCTGCTATCGGCATAATTCGTCGATAAAGCACTGTATCTGTAGCAGCCCTTCCAGAAACCGAAGGTTCGAGATTCAGAGAGTTTGGTCTACCAAAAAGAGAAGCAGCCAATCGGCCGCTTCTCTTTTTTTGATTGGAACTCTAGTTTCTTGTTTCTCTGAGCCACTTGACAAAGCGAATTATCAGGGCTAGTATAAAAGCCAGAATAAACGGAATAATAAGTATAGAATACTTTACCAAGAACGATAGGGTATTCCATAGTACCCGTTCAGACATGGGTCTGGTATATCTTTCCAGGTGATACTCTTCTCTGCCTTCGTATAGAGTGAGGTATTCAAAAGAAGAACTGACGACAATGGAATCCGGATTGGCAGGACATTGCTTATATACCAAATTGTCCATAGGAACACGGTTCCATGACAGTGAAACCTTTGGATAATCATATTCATATCGACCATATGAATTGTCGCTGAACCAGCCTACAACCTCGGCAGAGCTGAAATGGCCTGTCACACTGCCTCCAGGTTTGAAATATAGACTGATATGTTATAAAGAATGATAATTACCAAAGTATTCGTTCCCTGTAAGATCATCTCTTTTGCACGAGCATAGCAGCAAGGCAAAAAAGACTATCAGAACAGGGCGATTATACTTAATCATTATCTTAGCGACTTTCATATACAAATCCAGTCTCACGATCCACGATTCTCCCTCCTTGAGGAAGAAGGTCGCTAAAGATGGCCGTCAAAGCATCGATCTCTGGTACTAATCCCTGAATACCATCGATATTGTTATCCTTTACGAACTCGCACAATGCTTCCAAGACACTTACTAGATGGCTGCAATTAGAGGCGTCTCGCTTGGGAGACCAACAGAAAGCGGCATAACGTCCCCAAAAAGTCCTTAACTCAAATGTTGTTCCGTCAAGCCCCGAAGGACTGCTCATTAAGGATGACGAGAATATGGCCGACATAAACAGTGAATCCAATTTCTCTGAAAAACTCGCCGATACGGGACAGCGATACTCTTTGATGGTAATATTGTTTTTACGTCCTCTACACTTTCTTGAATGCTTTGAGGGACTATACCATTTCTCTGTATACCAAATGTTCTTTTCAGCCTCTCGCAAGACCAGTTCCCTTGTCTCATCTGAGAAATAAAGACAAACCTCCGGATCAAAAGAAGGACGGACCTGAAAGACAAACTTATTTCTCCCACTCCCAATAAGAAGGTTATCGACCCTCTCATAATACTCATAAGATGCACTCCTCCCTACCGGAACTAACCTTTCTTGAGAGAAAGCCGGGATGACGCTTATCAATAACATAGTTATGAATAGTCTGACTCTCATTTCATTAGCTTCTTTGCTACAAATATATGGTTTTCTTCCACCTTTTCAAATTTTCTTTCTACTCTTTACAAACTCTTCCACCGTCTTCAAGTACTCTATAAGGTTCGATAATACTTCACCGTAATCTACTAAACGAAAACGTCAGCCTTTCCGGCTGGCGTTTTTTGTTGTTTGGGGCGACTCGTCCATGAAAACGAGCCAAAATCGTGGATGAACCACGGGGCGAGGGCTGTTTTTTGCTGGTCGACGAGGCGCAGTGGGGCAGAGGCAAACTACAAGGGGGTGTAGGTGACGGCGCCGAGGGCGTTTACTAGGCCTTGGCCGACGAAATAGTCGGGATTATAGGACGAGATGTCGGTTGAGGAGGCCTCGAGGCGGGTGCGGAGGTCCTGGGGGGTGAAGCCCGGGCCGCCGCAGATGGATACAGTGAGGGCGGCGACGCCGGAGACGTGCGGGCACGCCATGGAGGTTCCGTTCATCCAGCCGTATTTGTTTCCGGGCAGGGTGCTGAGCACTTTGTTGCCCTTCGTACCGTCGCCGCCGGGCGCGGCCAGATCTGCAAACGCACCCCAGTTGGAGTAGCCCGCCTTACAGAAATCGGCCCCCACCGACACTACATTCACTATCCCGTTGTATTCCGAGCTGCTGCCGTTCTTGCGTTCGTTGCCGGCGGCGAATACCACAAGGCCACCGGCCATCGGGCCTGTCTGCACACCGTTTTCGTCGATTCCGGCATATTTGGTAAAGTAGTCCACAGCCGCCATAATCGACTCCGGAGTCTCGTCCAGATCCGGATAGCCCCAGCTGTTCTGGCATATGACTGCGCCGTGGTCGGCACCCCATTTTATGGCCGATGCGCCGTTCACGGAATCGCTTCCGCTGAATATCTGGCAGGACATTATCTTGACTCCCGGTATCCCGCGGCTATGATCGCCGCCGGCGATGCCGCATACGCCGATACTATTGTTATTCACGGCCGCGATGGTCCCGGCAACGTGGGTGCCGTGGGAGTCGGGGGTGACCACATAACCATTTGTACAGAAATTGTAGCCGTATTGTGCACTCCCTGTCTGTTCCGGGTTGTGCCACATATTGGCCTCAAGGTCCTCGTGGGAGTAATCCACGCCTCCGTCAACCACGCACACTATCACATCCTGCCTCACCTGGGTATATGTCTCCCATACCGGGAATACGTTGACGTCGCAACCCTTTTCGGATCCGCGTTCCGTGCCGTCGTTATGGTAGTGCCACTGACGGTAGAGGAGAGGGTCGTCATACGGACCGGCCTGTGTGGCTTTCGTGGGAGGCGATACATATTCCATCCCGCCGTCGTAAAGCCGGTTTATGGGATCGCACTCAATCTTTACTATTCCGGGAATCTCATCAAGCAGGCTCGTTGCCAGGTCCAGCGGCTTCTGGTCGTCGAATACGATCGTATACCACAGATGAAGACCCTCTGCACGTGTCCTTTCTTCGAATTTGCCGGCCGTGGCAAAAAGCCTTTCCGTCGATATTACGGCAAGTTTTTCATCAACTTCGGCCAGGGATTCGATCCCGGAAATGTCTGCAATGCCGTTTTCCCCGGTGTTTTCTTCCAGTTCCAGGGCCAGTTCCGGGGTAACTTTCACGATAACCCTTCCGCTCTTGTACGAGGACTTTTTATTTTCATCAGTGGGATCGTCAGGATGGTCGATGGGGATGACATTCACTTTGACGCAGGATGCCAGCGCCAGGACGGAAAGCAATATGAGGATAAACTTTCTCATTTGTCGCACACGGGGCGTATCGGCATACCGAAGTAACTGCCGCAGGTCCATTCATTTACAACTTCAAGAGTTCCATCGATGCCGATGCAGTAAGAACCGGCGGTCCCGTCGGCCCCGCCTCTGGAGAGGCTGGAAGTCCAGTAATAGCCGTATCCGCCGAAGGACTCGATCAGGGTTCCGTCGACCCTTCCCGCGCAGGGCAGGAAGATGCTCTTGCCCGTTGTGGTGTTGGATATCACGGCGCCGAAAACGGTGGATTTGCCGGAAGCAGCCTTCCTGCGTTCATACTTCAATTGTCCGTCGCCGTTTGCCACGAAATCCCACAGCTCCCACATTTCCCATCTGGTGGGCATCCGCCATTTTCCGCCCAGGTTGGCTCTTACGGCATCGTCCCCGGGAGCGAGCTCAATCAGGCCTCCGGGATTGCTATAAGCATAGTTGCCGGAGGAGAAGGAAGCTTTTGGCACGGTTTCGCCCCATGCGAAGTAATACCCGGTTTCGTATTCCTTGTGAGCCCCCAGGTTGCAGTTTGCCCACTTAACGCTGAGACCCAGGTCGACGGCTTCCGGAGCGGGGTAGGAGAGTGAACTCAGATTCACCTCCAGATATACCGGCTTCGTCATGTCGCCAGGCCCTTCCTTCCTGCAGGAAAACAGAATTGCAGGCAGGAAAAGCAGCAGCGTTATGACGGGCCTGTTCATAAAGGTCGATTATTTGTTGCTGTACTTGCCGGCAAAGAGGATGACGCCCGTGCTGGCTTCGGTGATTACGTACAGGAAAGGATGGTCGGCGTGGAATGAGAATTCGGGGCCGGGGGCCGCATTCTTTTCGAATACGGCTACGGACACTGCAGCGGCCTCCGTGCCTTCCTCATCGACCTTGATGATTGCATTCTGCTTGACCAGATAGAGGTACAGGGGAAAGCTGGACAGGGCCGAGAAATCCGCGCTGCCACTGAACGCCCTGGGCATACCCATCGCGCAAAGCATATCGTTGAGAACCACCTCATACTTGGTTTCGAAGCGGGGAAACCACAGGGAGAGCGCTTCGGAACTCATTCCCTTGAGGACGGCGTTCCAGTCCGATTTCTTCAGGACATCGACCACATCGGCCACCTTATGGCCCTTCTTGGGAAGGAATACCGTCATCGAATATGCGCCGTTGCCATAAGGCATATTCACGGCCTGGTAGACGTCATTCTCCGTGTATTTGTAGCTCTTGGAGGATTCCTTCATCATTTTTACCGTCGACTGGACGCCGGCTTCATTGGTGAAGGTTTCATCAGAGGTCGAGCTCTTCTTGAAAGTGTTTGTCCACTCGCCTTTGAAATAGAGGGCGTTCATCAGGATCACGGGACGGTCCGGGGAAACGCTGTCCAGGACCTTGGGAATCATCTTGTTGGTTTTCTTGGATGCCCAACCGTTGATGGTCTTCAGGGCACTGGAACTGTTGGAGAAGTCCAGGTTCTGGATTTCAGCCTTATAGTACTTGGCTACGTTGGATTTGTATGAATCCAGGATGGGGAAACTCTTGTCGGAGAACAGTGCGTTGGCAAGGGCCAGCTTGGTCTTCTTGTCCATATTGGGCAGCTGCTCCAGCATCGACAGGCAGAACTTGTCCACATCGGCCTTCTCGCCTTTCCCATATCCGAGGACGTCGCAGATTTCATCGGCGGTTTCCCCCTGGGCGCCATCCAGGACCATTCCCAGCAGGAACTGCATGCTGAGGGGGGAGATGATGTAATCTCCTTCTGCCGATGCATCGACCCGGTCGATGAACTCGAAGGCGAATCTCTGGCCTTCCTGCACGAATTCGGCCGATTTGGTGCTGAGCTCCAGGGGCTTGCACTCGTCGTTGCCGTTGCCAAGCTTGTCGCACGCCACAAGGGCTGCGGCCACTGCGAGTATGATGGACAATCGTTTCATATCACTATTGTTTATTGATATCTCACAAAGCTACAATAAATCGGCGTAAAATACAAATTACTTGTTTTGTAACGGAAATTTCGTATTTTTGTACGATTCAAAATTAAAGACGCATTTACTTTGCAAAGCGGTAAAATACCCACGTCGGAGGAGTTCCGGACGCTGCTCAGGAAGCACGACCTCAAGGTGACGGGCCAGCGGCTCGCCGTGCACGAGGCAATGCTGGAGCTGGGGCACGCATCGGCGGACCAGGTGGTGGAGGAAATACGCCGTCAGGGCCCCGTGAAGGTTACAGTGGCGTCGGTGTACAACATCCTGTCCCAGCTGGCGGATCTGCATATTTACGGACGCCGCCTGTCGGCAAACAGCAAGATGTATTTCGATGTCAACACCGGCAAGCACCTTCACCTTTACGACAGGGAAAACCACCGCTATCGCGACATTATCGACGAAGAACTCATGGAACTGGTGCAGACTCATCTGCGACGCCGCAAGTTCAAGGGGTTCACAGTGGAAGACATAGACATACAATTTATAGCTCGGCCGACAAGGAGGGGCCGCACAACATGAGAATTCTCAAAGCAACGGCAATTATTGCAGCCACGCTGCTGGCTGTATCGTGTTTCAAGGACAATACGATCCTGTACCGTGAAATAACAATGGCCGAAGTGATTAATCCCAATCAGGTGGTTACGGATGCCGGCCTTACTTACACCATTGTGGAGAAGGCGGGTGAAGGCAGCCTGGAAGGCCTTTCCAGAGTGCTCATTTATTGCAATGTGCTTAAGCAGACCGGGGATAAGGAGTTCGATATCCAGCTGCTGGATTTCCTGTCGCCCCTGAAAAAGGACGCCGTGCGCACAAGCACCCTTACCAAACCGGATGACGGCCTTGGGAACGATCCCATTTCAGTAAGGTCCGCCTGGGTAAGCGCCGGATATCTGAACCTGGGCCTTGCCGTACTTATCCTGGACAGCGAGAAGGATCACACGATCAACCTGGAATTCGACGACACCGCTCCGATGGATACCCTCCGCTTCACCGTACGTCACGATGACGGTGTGTCCGACGATCTGAATATTTTCGCGGAAGACAATGTCACCGGCGGCGCGTATGCCACATTCCCCATTGCAAATCTTCTCCCGGAAGGTGTTTCAACCCTGCCGGTCAAACTCACCTGGGTTTGGGACAAGGAGTATGTCGTCAAAGAAGGTCTGAAGTTATAGCATGAAAAAGAAACTCCTTGCAGTGGCGGCAGCCCTGCTCATTATCGTGCCGGCATTCGCCGTGCTCAGTGAGAAAGACCTGTCGCAGACATTGTCCGTATTGCGGTACGAACTGTATTCGGCATATAAGGCCGCAGCCGAGCGCTCGGCCCGTTTCAGCGGGAACAAGGACAGGCAGCACGCCCGTCTGGTGAAGATGATGCAGCAGAGCAACGAACTCTCGCTGATGCTCTACTCCCAGAAGCAGGACTATACCTTCGATATGACATATGCGCTGAACGAGGTGTCCAAGCAGTACGAGGAATTCTCCTCCAGGAAACTCCCGTTCGACGACATCGTCAGGCATCTGGATATCGACATCGACAGGTACGACCGCCTTATCCACACCCTCCGCAGTCTTCCTCCGTCCTCGACGATGGAATATGTCGACAGCGCCGGCAACGTGGTTGTGCTGGAAGCCGGAAGGCCCCGCGGCCTCCGTCCTGACAGCCTCCGAGGGCCTCGTCCCGACAGTCTCCGAGGGCCGCGCCCGGACGGCTTCCCCGCTACTTCGGAGAACCAGTTCGAGCTTGACTCGATGGGCAGGATCGACCGCGACAGCTGTATCTTCTACGCCCAGTTCCTGCTGGACAACTGCTTGAGGCAGAAGGAGCGTCTGGTCCGCGACAGCACCAGCTACAGGGAGACGGCCGATATGCTGAAATCGGCCTACGACTATGCCCAGGACCGTTACAAGACAGTCCAGACCAGGATTTTCAAGGAGGGCCAGACCAATTATTTCACCCTGCTGAAATTCTTCCCCAGATACTGGAAACAGGCGGCCACGGATGCCAAGGACAAATACAGCCAGAGCGGGGAAGGGGCCAGGGTCCACAGCCAGTGGCGCGGCCCCATGGTCATCGGTTTCGGAGCATTCGCACTGTTCTATCTGCTGATATCGGTGCTGGTCGCAGTGGGATTTATGGCCATTTTCGCGAAGAGGATATCTTTCCTCCGCAAATCGGCCATCACCAATAACCGCTTTGCTACTACCATCATCATCGCGGTGGTATTATTCTCGCTCTCGATCATGATTGCCAGCGCTGCATCGACACAGCACTTCTTCAGCATGGCGGCAAAGCTGCTCATCGAGTTCGTCTGGATGCTGGCTTCAATCCTCATTTCGCTGGTCATCCGCTACAAGGACGAGTCGGTGAAGAAGGGTATCGGCCTGTATCTGCCGGTGCTGCTGATGTGTTTCATCATCATCGGCCTTCGCATCGCTTTCGTCCCGAACAGTCTGATGAACATCATCTTCCCGCCGCTGCTTCTGATCTTCGCTGTTTACAACGCGATCATGCTCAAGCTCTCGCTCAAGAAGGTGAAGACGGAGGATCTTGTTTTCGGCTGGGTGTCGATGGCAGTTATGCTCATCACTCTGGTTGTGGTATTCCGCGGATTCGTGCTTCTGGGCGTGCAGCTGCTTATCTGGTGGTTCTTCCTGCTTACGCTGCTGCAGACCATAATCGCTGTGTACGACCTGCTGAACATTTTCTATCAGAACCACATCCGCGATGCCCGGAAACTGTATGTAGAGAATCATCCGGATCTTCCGCACCGCACTGATGAGGACCTGATCGCCGTTACCTGGATGCACTCGCTGGTGAAAAAGTCGCTCCTGCCCATCGCAATTATGATGTCGCTGCCGCTGAGCCTCCAGATGGGTGCCGGCGTGTTCGATCTCACGGGTGTCTTCAATGAGTACTATGCTTATCCTTTCCTGAATGTGGAGGGATACATCAGCCTTTCCTTCTCCAAGATCGTGATGGTGATCGTGCTGTACTTCATTTTCAAGTACATCAATTACGTGGCGAAGGCCCTGTACCGCCTGCTCAAGATCAAGCAGGTTCTCAAGAAGTCCGAAGTTGGCGTGTTCAGCGAGAACGAAGTCAACTTCACACTTGCCGGCCACGTCATCGGCATCATCCTCTGGGGTATCTACATAATTACGCTGTTCATTATGCTCAAGATTCCCACGACGGCGATCAAGGTTGTGGGAGCTGGTCTTGCAACCGGCCTTGGATTCGCAATGAAGGATATCCTGAACAACTTCTTCTACGGCGTTCAGCTGATGAGCGGCCGCCTGCGTGTGGGCGACTATATCGAATGCGACGGCATCCGCGGCAAGGTTGACAGCATCAACTACCAGAGCACCCAGATCATAGCGGAGGACGGTGCAGTGATGGCTTTCCCCAACGCCACGCTCTTCAAC
This sequence comes from Bacteroidales bacterium, assembly GCA_024689525.1. The sequence continues at coordinate 512 of JAILDI010000060.1, read as the reverse complement.
AAGAATTTCAAGAACCTCACCCGCAACCACTCTTACGAGATGCTCAAGTTCGAAGTGGGCGTCAAGTACGGTTCGGATATAGAGCAGGTACGTCAGATCATCATCGACGCTATGGAGCCCCTGCGCGGCCGCGACAAGTATGGCCACGAAATCGTGGAACCCAAGTTCGGCATCCAGGTACGCTTCAGCGGCTTCGGCGACAACAGCGTGAACCTCCAGGTGATACAGTACACCACCGTGGAGGAGCACTATGTCTTTGCCGCCAAGGCCAAGGAGGTGATTTACAATGCGTTGAACGAGCATGGAATTGAGATTCCATTCCCTCAGCAGGATGTCTATCTCAAGGAAATGCCCTCCTTCGACAAGGAAAAATAAGATTTTTCTTCCCGGGCGCTTGCAAGGAACGAAATTTTTCGTACCTTTGCAATCCCTTACACGGTGGATGTAGTTCAGCTGGTAGAGCATCGGATTGTGGTTCCGAGTGTCGTGGGTTCGAGCCCCATCATCCACCC
>JAILDI010000023.1 GCA_024689525.1 Bacteroidales bacterium | reverse complement strand
AGGGAGGCGCCTTCCATCCACTCGGTCTTGGACGTAATCGGGGCGCTGCCCGGGGTGTCGAGTATGACGAACGGCAGTCCGGTGTTGATGCCGTGATAGGATATGGCCTTGACGGTGAAAGGGTTGGAATAGACGCTGTACCGCTCCCCGCGGCAGTCTTTTGCCCGGATGACGAGGCAGGCCTCATCTTCATAACTGTCGGCTGCGGCGAGGTCCCTGAGAACCGCGATGTAGTTGCCTGCAAGGGGTTTCCCTTCGCCGTCCAGCATCTGCTCAACCGATTCCAGCGCCACATTGCCGCCGTCGTATTGCAGCGATATGTCCCCGGAGCTGACTTTCGCATTCGAAGGACTAACCCTGAATGGCAGCAGGGAAGTGGCCCCGGTAATCATCCCGACCGGCCTGGAAGAGACAAGCGTGATGCTTGACGGCACGGCGAACCAAAGGGGTATGGCGTATTCGCTGCCGTCGGCAAGGACGATGACGACTCTATCATCTTCTGTCTTGACGCTGACCGTGCCGGAGGGCTCGTTGACCAGCGTGACGGAACTGTCGTCGGTGAAAATGAGTTTGTATCCGTTTTCGGTTTCGACTACATCCCGGATAATCTTGTTGTCCCGGATTACCCCCTGGATGTACTCGGCGATCGTCTCCAGGTTGGAGACTTTATGCTCCAGATTGTCGAGCCTTTCGTAAATGCCCGAACACGAGGTGACGGCCCCGCCGATGAGGCTGGCTGACAAGGTCAGTAGGATTAGTGTCCTGTGGATTCTGTTCATAACACGCACGTTATGATTACAAATCTACAAGAGGGTATTTAACGGGGGGCTTAATGAAAGGATTAACGCAGATTTTTTTTGATGAAATCAGTGAAATCTTCGCTGATTTCTTCCTGCATGACGTTTTTGTATTCGCTGGTGAACCGGCTGAATACCGACTTGGCCTGGCCTACTTTGCCCAGGCTCACGAGGGCCTTGCACTTCTGCTGTACGGCCTCCTCGTCGATGCTGTCAAAGAGAAGCCGGGCGTCGGAAATACGGACTACGACATCCGGGGAGACACCGGAATCGACTATCTGGTCGAGCCTCGAAAATACAAGATTGGTATAGTTGGACTTGAATGCGTCGAGCCATTCGAAGTGGTATTCCGGCAGCAAGGCGCCACGGGAGGCAACCTTCAGGATTTCCTGGATATTGCCTTCGGCGAGCTTGTGCCTGGCTTCCAGGTAATCGCACATCCCGGGCTCGGCACAGATGTGCCAGTTTCCTCCTTCGGACACTACGCTGATGCCGCCCACCTGCTCCAGTAGGGTGCGGAGACGGCTGAGGTTGACGCCCTTGTTGTTGTTGAAACTTTCGTCGGACTTGTCCGCCCACAGCAGGGACTTGAGCATGGCGTTGGAGATGCCTCCCTTCTCTGCGGTATGCAGCACCAGTATTGACAGGAGCTGCACCAGGATGGGAGAGAAGGATGACGCTATGTCGTTGCAGTCTTTGTCCAGGACGTGAAATCCGCCGAGAAGGTACACTCCGGGCTTGTCCGGCATGTAGATGCCGTCGATTTCCTGCGGGACGTCCAACTTATGCGCTTTCCCTCGGCGGCGGTAAAGTATCAGTGCGGCAGACAGGGCAAGAACAAGGACGGCCACGGCAATCCAGATCCATATTCTCCTGGCTGACGGTGCTGCATCGGATGGGCACTCCAATATGGGGGCGCCGAGAACATATACGTCCACGTGATACTTGCCGTCGTTACCGGCCTGGCAGAGCGTCGCCGAGTACATTTCGAATTCGGCGTTATAGTGCAGCCTGGCCTCGGACGAAACGTCGGAGAATGCGTATGGCAGTCTGTCGGCAAGTTGCCGGCAGGTACCGTCGGCAAAACTGAAGCGGGTCAGCTGGAGGAACGAATCGTGAACGTCCGGATTATAGACCAGTGCGAGGAATGATTCTCCTCCGTCTTCGAACACCAGGTCTTTCGCTGCCACGTTGCTCTTCATCAGGTCGCTGTGCCAGAGAGTGCGAGCAGTGCCGTCGGCGGGATCGATCTCGCAGAAATCGTCCCAGGTCTGCACTCCGAGTTCCTGCCGGCCGTCGGCATTGCCCTTGCCTCCGAGTATGTAAATCCTGCCGTCCTTGACTCCGGCCGCGGCAAGGTACCTCGGAGCGACGCCGGTCAGGTCCATGGCGCTTACGGTCATGTCTGCGGGACTCCAGATATAGGCAGTGTTGGAATACTTGTGCTGGCCATAACCGAAAAGATGTATGTATTTCCCTTCTGCCTCCAGCCACAGGCTGTTGTTGTGCAGCAATGTGCTGGTCCTGGTCCGGCTGTTGTCCGATACCCAGTCTCCGGTCATGGGGTCGAAGCGGATGAATTCTCCGCGCTCGACGTCGGCATATATGAGATTCCCGTCGGGAAGAACTTCGAAATTGTCCCTTACGAAGTTCAGTTTCATGTCTTTACTGTACGGGATGACGGTCTGGCTGGCAGAGGCTACGTCTATCTTGATGATCTGGTGGTCGGAGATGAAGTACACCGTCGAACCGTCCCTGGAGTAGCAACTGTAGGTTACGGACGGTGTCTCTGTGGAGAATACGTTTGTCCAGCGGCGGTTGAAGCCTTTGAGGAACAGGCCGTTGGTGGCCTTGATGCTGACCCCGGAATGGGATTCGAGCTCGGATTCTTCCGAGAGGAGCCAGGAATGGGTGCGGCCGTTGTCGGCTTTGAGCTTGAGGTCGGCGAGAATCATCGGGGCTACGTCCGATGTGGCGAAACCCTCAGAGTCGCACCTGCCGAAATAGAACTTTACCCTGTGCCGCTTTGCCGCAAAGACACCGCGGAAAACGTCCCTCCCGTTTGCCGTCAGGACGAGGTTGCCGTCATCTTCGAATACCTTAACATAGAAGTCTTTCCATTCTTCGACGTTTTCGCCTTCATCGTTGAGGGAAACGAGGTTGAGGTGGTCTGCGGTGGCGCAGATTTCGGGCTTGCCGCCTTGTGGCGAGAGGATGAAATCGATCGGCAGCATGTCGTCCAGGCCGATGCGGCAGATATATCCGAAACGGCCCTTGTTGAGCTCGATCTTGACGGAAAAAGACAATGACAAGGAGTCGGCGAAGGTGATCCACTCCTTTTGCTTCCCGGGGATCTGGAGCGAGGTCCTTTCCTCAGCGGGGACGTCATACGAACGGAACAGCATTCCGTCCTGTATCCTGGCGGATAACAGCACGGGCGCCGACACCAGTAGGACGGCGAGGATGCAGATGGTGCGTATGGCCCTCATTTCCCACAAATATAAAAAGAATTTGCAGTCTTCGCAAAAAGGATGTCTGCTGATTGCAGGTGTCCTTCAGGAAGGTGTATCATGCGCTACCGCAATCTTCAGTTGAGGCTACAGTAAAAGTCAGAATCCTATCCTGAGGCTGAGTCCGGGAGCGGGGGAGAATGAACCTGTAGCCGAAGGGACGAGGGCCAGCGAAGGACTCAGACTCATATCCAGGGATGTATATTTGGAGTCCCGCCAGCAGAGGTTCTTGACCTTGGCTACGTTGACGGCGTCGCATATTCCCCAGATGTTGAAGGCCAACTGGCCGGCGATGGTCGCGATGGCGGCTCCGGCTGAGGCTGCCATGGCCGTGGTGCCGGCCACCATACTGCCCGGCAGGATGCCTGTGACCGGATTGGGCGTGCTGGCGAGTAGCCCGTAAACGAAAACGGACGCTTCGAAATACTCCAGCAGGGAGAATCCTACATTGGCTCCGAATATGGCAAGCCCCCTGCCCCATTCGTTGGACAGGCATTGGCCCAGGCCGGGAATCAGGAACGAGGCTATTCCGGACCAGGCCGGAGAGTACGGGTCGGAAAAATCGTAAACGTATCCCTTGGGGTCATAAAGGTCCTTGATATCCCGGTAACGGATATCCTGCTCCTGCGCTCCTGCGGTGATGGAAAACGTGAGCGCGAGCACTGCTGCTGCGAGAATCTTTTTCATAATGGTTCGTTTATGGCACAAAGATAAGTATTATTTATATATTTGCACTTCAACTATTTGATGAAGAAGGTATGAAAAGGATAATGCTTGCAAACTCAAGGACATCGGAATCCTCGCCTCCTAAAAGGAATATCCTAAGCCGATAAGGAACGACCAGCCTCCCAGCCAGTTGGCTCCGGCGAGGAGGTCGAAGCGACGGAAGCTGAAAACGGCTCCCGCTTCTATGCCGAGACCGGCGTAACTATGGTCCTTCACGAGCGCCCATTCTCCGGCGGCATCCTGCCAGGCGAGAGTTTTCTTGCCGTACCCGGTACCGATGTAGATGCCCAATGCATCCAGAGGATGCCATACCGGACCGGTGCAGACGGTGAAGGCTCCGTATCGGGAATTCCCGTTTCCCCAGAACTTTCCGCCTCCTTCTATATTGAGGTCCGCCCCCGTGGTGTAAGATGTGGATAAGCTGGTGAATGTGCTCCGGGCACTGAGATATCCTCCCCATTGTCCTTTGGCGACGGATGCGAACAGGCCGAAAGACGGTTTGGCGCTGAATTCGGCAATAGGTATGATGTCTGTCCGGATACTGCCGTATGCGGTATTTTTCTGAATTGTTGTGCCGTGCTTTGCAGAGAGTTCCATGGAGGGAATCCCACGCTCCTCATACTCCGGAAGTCTGGACTGCGGTAGTCCGGCTATCTTCTTCCCTCGGGGGAGTATATATGAATTCCTGATGGAGACGGTATCCATGGCCTGGGGCTCTGCGGCGAAGGTTTTTCGCTCTTTGCGCGGTTCTGTGGCCTTGTTAGGCGGGGCGTCCTTGACGTTGCCTGTCCTGATATCGTAACGATTGCGGATGGCGTTGAAGCGCTTGCGTTGGGCGGCGCTCATGCGGCCCCTGGAATCCTGAATCAGCGTGCGAAGACGGCTCAATTCACCGAGCAGCCCCGTCACTTCGGCGTTGGGAACGGCCTCGCCGG
>JAILDI010000016.1 GCA_024689525.1 Bacteroidales bacterium | reverse complement strand
ACCGTGGTCGGCAAGATCTCCAGCGGCTACTTCGACGACTCCTATGACGTCAAGGTCATCGATCCGCCCGCAGCTCAGTAATCCGGACTGATAAAATAAAAATACGGCTCAATTTCCATCAAATTGAGCCGTATTTTTTGTTTGTTTGAGCTGCAATCCTGGGGGCTAATCGACATCCACTACTATCCATTTATTATTCGTATCATACGGGATTCCGTTGCTGCCATACCCCCAACCTGTTGCTTCGCTTTTCTTTGTAAAGGTTCCGTTTTTGCTAACGTTAGTAACCCATCCACTCGTACTCTCATTTACCTTGATGCCCTCCGTAGCCAGACAAGTAATGTTTTTCAGTGCTTTACAATTACTGAACATCGATTTATAACAGCACCTCACCAGTGTTCCTGCAGGAAGATCCGGCACCTGGGTAATCTTTTCACATTCATGGAACATCTGCTGATAGCAACGCTCGGCAAGGGTGGTAACGGGAAGGAGATCTTTCGGTACGGCAGTCAGGCTTTTGCATGCACGGAAAAGCTCCCGATAGCAGTTCGGCTTGAGCTCGGTGGCCGGCAACTTGGTTTCGGAAAACACGGATAAGTCCGTAAGGTTGGTGCAACCATAGAACATATTATAGTAGCAGAATGCTTCCAGCGTCGTGGCCGGGAGCGCCGGGGCTGCGGTCAGCGAGGTGCAAGAGAAGAACATTTTTGTGTAGCAGCATTTCGTGAGCGTCGTGGCCGGGAGTATCAGTGGATCCTCAGGATCCATGTCGATAGTCGTGGTTGTCGTGGTTGTCGCGAAAGCCCCGGCAAAGGCAAAGTCTTCGGTGAATACTCCGTTCTCGAGCCCGTTTTCAATCAGGCTCATAATATTCCCGGCGATGTAAACCTTCTTGTCGGCAGTCATGAGTGGATGACTCTGGAGGGTATACCACTTATTGGATTCATTAAAATCGTCAACGACATTCTGATATGATGTCTGGGTAGCTCTGACACAGAGCTCCTCGTCTTTGTTCAACGTGATATTTTTCTCGCTGCCCCCCGAAACGTTGTAACGTACCCAGGTCCCGTCAGCGCCGTTTTCTTTGCTGATTTCGGTGCCCCCATCAGTATAGTTGTAACGAAAAGTGATCGTGGTGTTGTCCTCCGTAGCCTTGATTCGGAAACCGGGGTAGATGACGACGGCGTCACGTCTAATACTGTAATACTGGTTGGCCGACAGGCTGGCGTCCGCGATGTCCGTGAATTCCTTGTGGTCATCCGTGCCGGACCCCCACTTCAGGCTGAGGCTGGCCCCGCTCAGCGAAGTGCCGCCGGGGAAGGCGGCCGCAAACGATGTGCGGGAAAAGGAGCCGAAAGCCGTGGCCTGTACGTTGGCGGAGCATACGGGAGTTCCGTTGTTGGAAAGGCTGACCAGGACATTGTCGCCGATGTGTACCTTCCCCTTGTCGCAGCGGATGGCGAACAGCAGGAAAGACGAGTGCTGCGAAAGGGTGAAGGATGCGTCACCGTACTTGCCGTCGGCCGTAAATACGCTGTACCTGGAGACGGCGTCCGCAAAGGTGGCGGCAAGCTGGTCGTCGGGATAGTTCGGCCCCTGGAGTTTCCCATTAGCGTCAAATGCATAGAACCCGCAATTGACCGCAGTCTCGCTGACAAGCGTTGCGGACAGGTCTTCACCTTCCGCGGGGAAATAACCCTCGTCACAGACAAGATCGCCTTCAAATAAGGCCGTGCTCTCACCGGCTCCGGACTGGAGGGTGAGGCTGCCGTGCATCTTCGAGCCCTCCAGATAAAGAATATCTCCGGCTTCAAAGATGTACTGGCTGTTTCCGTCCAACTGGGCCCGTGTCGCGGTGCTCTCCGAGACCGTGGCCTGGTAATGGATCCTGGTCCCTTCTCCCTGCGGAATCGATCCGACCGGCTCGACCGGCTGCTTCGCGCAGGCCGCGAGAAGCGACAGGGTGATGCCCATGATATATCTGTCGATTCTGATCTTCATACTGCGTTCTCCTATAAGTTTCCGCCGTTTTGCGGGTTATCCTCAAAGCCGCTGGTCGGATCGACCCCGACACTGCCCAGGTCGACACGGACCACGCGTACATATTTGTAGATGGCACGGGAATGGTGGTCGCCCTCTTCCGCTCCGACATATACGGACGCTCCTGCCGTCAGCGTGCTTACGACCGAGTCGTATCTGCTCGTGTCGTTTTTGTATTTATATCCTATCCATCTCAAGGCCATCGAGTTGTATGTAATTCCGTTCTTGTCGAAACGCAGGAGCATCGGGCGCTTGCCATTATACTCATGTACACGGCCGATCGTCGTGTTGTCTGAATTATTGGTGCTGGTCGGAACCGCATAGAATCGCAGCTCGTCCTGATATCCGTCAGAATAGCTGACGTGGGCGGGATAGTAAACGTGCAGCGTTCCTGGATCCCAGCCGATGCCGCTGCGGCCGATACTGAGAATGTTGTCCAGGCCAGGTTTCTGGTTGTTTTCCGATGTGCCTGTATCGATATAGACGCAATAGGCCAGGTCCATATCGGCTTCGATGAAGTCGCCTGCCGGGAAGTTCAGGTTCGTAATCTTCTTCCGCCAGCCCGTGTTGATCACATACTTTGGCTCCTTCTTCGCGTATTCCGTAGGGACATGGCCGACCATCGTCTGGAGCCAATCGTATGCGTTCGTCCCGGTTTGCCACCAACTGTCCTTCCAATCATGGAAATCTCCGGTATCGGCAACGGGGTCCTCTTTCGAGCCAAGCGGATTCGGATGATAACCCATCGGCACGATAAACTGCATGGACTTCGGGGCTGCGGTGTAAGTGTCCCCGGAAGTGTTGTAGGACTTTGCCTCCAACTTGAAGAAATAGGTGGCGGGTTCATCCGTGGGCGGGTCGAAATATACGACCGTTCCGTATTCTCTCCGGCCTATCGCCGGGCTGAGCCCCGTCGTGTGATCTTCGAGCGGGGTCCAGTCGCCCGAAGCCGTCTTCCAGAGGAGCCGGAGCTCCTTGATTTTGGCACCGTCGGAGCCGGCCGCATGGACCCGGATCGGGAAGCCCAGGGTCTCGTCGGAGCCGGGCAGCAGCTCAAAGTCGCAGTGGATGTCGACGGCGGCAATGGTGAACGGCGCTTCAAAGACGTGTTCGGTATCGTCTTTGGTGTTCTTCAGCACCAGCTTCAGGCTCATCGCGGTGGGCCAGGCGTCGGGGCTCGGATTGAGCGACGCCGGGTCCGGCGCGACAAAAGGCTGTGTCGTGATGTACTGCATGCCGCTCGGCTGCCGGCCCAGCGGAATCTGCGTCTCGACCGGCTGTCCGTTCGTGTCGCGGTAGCAGACGTAGAGGGCGCCCGACTTGAAGGAAGCCGCCGAGGAGGTGAAATTGAAATTGATCTCCGTCGTCTCTCCCGGCATCAGCATGGTGTCCGACAGGAACATGTTGCCGAGTATGGTACCGGTAAGATCGTTGTCCCGAACGCATCGGATACGGTCGGAGACCTGTCTTTTGGTGGCCCGGTCAGGCAAAAAGATATTGTGTGCCGATTCGGAATATGTCCAGGCCAGTTTTGTCCTCTCCTTGTTAATCTGCTTCCCGGGAGCGGCATAGAATCCGACGGAGTAATAGGTTCGTGAGGGGGTTCGGCTCCCTCCGCCGTCTCCTTGCCAGTAAGAAGACGGCAGCACCAGGGACATCACGGCCATCTCTTTCTGGTTCGGCAGCCGGTATCCTGCGGGGCAGAACTCATTATACCCGGCGTCGGTGATGCGCTCGTTGATGTCTCCCACATCCAGTCCGTTGTAGATAGCGGCGCCGTCCGCGTAGGCCGGATTGTCCTTCCGGCTTTCTCGGCTTTGGACATGGAGCTCCAGATAGACGCGGTTGTTGGACGATTTCTCGTCGTGGAAGGGCAGTTCTCCGTCCGAGAACTCGCGTTGCGAGCGCGGATCCAGGCGCGAGAAGTGGATGGTGTAGGTGGAAAAACTGGGGTCGGCGGGATGCGCGGAATCGACGGTCTCGGCCACCGTGTAATAATTGTCCGGGACCAGGCCGTAAGGTGCATCCGAGATGTCCAGCGTCGCACCGCCGACGGAATAGGTGCCCACGTTGCGCACGCAACGTACCGATTCGCGCAGGCGCTCCTCCTGCGGGCCGCCTTCGACCCAGGATCCTGGTTTCCCGGACGAGTAGTTGAACGTTGCGGTGCCTTCCTCGGCCACGAGGACTTTGGGTACGGAAGAATTGTCCGGGCAGGTGCTCGACAGGATGTGGGCCCGCCAGTTTCCCGCGAAACTCCTTGTGAGCCAGGGCTGATAGACGCGCGCCGAAGAGGT
>JAILDI010000184.1 GCA_024689525.1 Bacteroidales bacterium | reverse complement strand
ACCGACCTTTTGCACGGAAACGAGCCTGCATGCCCATGTGGTGGCATTCCTGCGCAAAAGGTGTGCGGCAAATAAACCGACCTTTTGCACTAGTCCCGCCCGATTGCCTGCCGCGTTTCGCCCTAGAACGCACAGAAGGCCGATTTCGAGGAAACGCGGCCGCGAAATCGCTCTTTTCGGTGCAATTGCCTGCCGCGTTTGCCGGCAGCGTCAGAAATTGAAGGTCCAGTGGGTCATTCCGCCCTTGATGTGCTGGATGAAATGCGTGCGGTCGTTGAACAGGTACACGGGGCGGATACGCCAGCGGCTGTTATAGAGGTTCTGCCAGTCAAAGAGGCAGTACTCCCAGTATCCGCCCCTTTCGTTCCACCACTCTCCGGTGGTAAAACCGTTGTTTTCGGCAAAGTGGTTTAGTGTGGGGGGATGACCGTCCTGCCCGGCGGCGGCATAGACACGGCTTGGCGCAAGGGAATAGTTGATGATGCGGCCGAGTGAGACCCGGCAGACAATCACGACGGGGTTTTGGTCGCTCAGCCGGTGCGGGCTGTTGGCGTACACCCTGGCGACCGATCTTCTGGGTGCGAAATAGACGCCGATACCGCCCCAGCTGCTCTCGCTGGCCGTGAAAGTCCCGCTCTTCCAGGTCAGTTCCGCATTTCTCCGGCGGCTGCCGGCGATGGACTGGCCCGCCGTAAGGTCCGTCCCGTGATAGAGGGTGATGGCGGGGATGAAGATGTCGATGACGGTCCAGGCCACGCTTTCCAGGACGGCGACGATTCCGTGCGCGGCGGGGTACTTGATGATCCGCCAGGGAATCAGCAGCAGCCAGCCCCAGAAACTGCCGGCGCCGTCTTTCTCGCTGCAGGGCACGAACACTTCCATGAAAAGGTCGTACAGCACCACCGTGCAGTGGACGAAAAGATTGAAATAGATGGCGTTTACCAGGCGAAGCGGGGTGGTGAGGATGTAGAGGATGACCTGCAACACCTCAAGTGCCGTCCTGAGCCGGGGCTTGGCACTGTCATTTTTCCGGTCGAACTTGAAGAAAGAGCGCCACGGCTCCGTTAGGAAGTACTGCGCCTGGTTGAGCAAATAGAAAGGGAAGGATACGATATAGTACCATAATGACAAGATGGAGGCCAGCAGAGCCGCCACCCATTCGAGATGGATGACATACCTGAGTCCGGCAAGAAGGCCGATGACAGCGCCCGTCCATGCCCCTGCGCTCCCGTTTTTGAACACCAGCCAGCCGATAAGGGCACCGATGGCGGCGAAGAAAAGCACTCCGGAGAAGAGGGCCATCAATTCATCCTTGAAGGCAAGGACGACAACGATCGTCGCAATGAGGAGGATGACCTTGATGATGGACCATATTTTGCCGAAAATGGTATCGTCGATGTTGATGGGCTCCCATCTCTTCCTTGACTGCACCTCATGGTGGGGGTCCAGCTGGGCATGGTAGGCCAGATACCGGCCGTCCAGATACCCCTCCATATCGCCCTTGTTGTGTTCTTTGAACTGCACCTTCACCCAGTTTCCTTCGTCCACTCTGGCCACGGCGTATATGGCAGCCCCTTTGTCGAGGGTCCCAAGGGATTTGAACCCCGCCCCCGGCCCCTCCCGAAGCTCCATCTCCTCCTGGGTGATGACCACCCATGGGAAGGTCTCCGACTCCGGTACGACCGACAGCTCCGCCGCCTGCGCCGTCAGCGTCAGGAAGAAAAAGAGAAGGAAGCAGAGGCGGGGGAGTTTCAAAACCAGGGGTATAAAGGGGCGTGACTAAAGCCGCTTGTCAAACAATTGCTGAATGACATCCTCTGACAAGACATTTGTGTAAATCCGGAAGTTGTCTATCACGAAGGACCCCGGCCTGCTATATCTTCCATCGCCATCACCCCCGATGACAAACTTATAGGGCTCCGTGCTGCTGATGCGATAACTGTCAACCGTATACTCATTGCTGTCGACATGAAGGGTATCGACAAATAAATCTCTTATATGATGATAATCGTTTACTTTTTTACATGTAATGACGAAATGATGCCATTGATTCTGTATAGAGGTGAAGCTATACTTCAGGCGGGGCGGACTCATTCCACCATGAAAGGCATTGATGCCAAAGGAATCATAATACAGGTTGTCGTCTCCTTCCCAAAAAACGATGGGGCAATCCTCCTCATTGCTGGAAGCCTTTATTCCTGCAATCCATAATCCGGGTTGAAAATCTTTCAGCCACATGGAAATGGAGTATTCCTGGAGTCCTTTCAGGACATTGTAGTCGATGCTGATGTACTGATTCTTGACGGAATTCAAAAACAGAGCCTTCCCGCTGCCGGAGGGAGAATCATCTTCAAAGGTGGCGCCATTGACGATCCGGCCGTCCAGTTGGTATCGTGTCTGGTCAAGGACATCCTCATTGTCGAAGGAGTAATAGAGAAGCAAGCCGCCGGATACATCATCTCCACCGGGTCCGGGACCCGGGTCGGGAGTATCGGAAGAGGTAGTGGTAAAAGACAGCGTACGCTCGCTGTAGGAGATGCCTATAGAATTCTTGGCATAAGCGCGGCAATAGTAAGTTGTTCCAGGGCTCAAATTTCCTAAAACGGCGCTGAATGAACAGGGCGCACTTGCGTCTCCCTGGTTGGTTACATGGTCGGAGAGGGTGGGGACCGTATTCTCGGATGACCAGCAGACCCCCATCTGAGTAACGGAGGTCGATCCTGTCGAAGTCAGGTTCGCCAGGATGGTGGCGGATGTGGAGGAAACAGAGGAAACGCTCTCTATGGTAACCACGGGTGCCAAAAGGGCCGTGACATTCATTCGCACGGGAACAGATAGATTCTCACCAACATACTTGATTCGTATTTCTCCCGTGTATTCGCCCGGAGAAAGACCTTCACGCGAGACGATGGCCGTCAGGTAATCTGACTGGGTAACGGAACCCGTAGTGGGAGAAACAGACAACCATCCGTTTGAGGATTCTGCCGTAAATGCGGTGGCCATCCCGCTCAAATTCCGGACTTGAATCATAAGGGAAGTCTCTGTATCACCAAAATTCAGTTCAGTGGGAGTGACCACGAAAGAACCAGCCATTGGAGTAAGGCTGACATGCGCTGAGGATGTAATCCCCGGCTTCACGGAAACCTTCCGCTGCTCAGTCTGATAACCGTCTTTGGAATAGACCAGCGTGTATTCCTGGACTTCGAGATTATCGAAAATGAACAGACCGTCGCTGCCTGTTACCTGGGCGTATCCAAGGGGTGTGATGGATACGCTCACTCCTGAAAGCGGAGAATTGGTCCTGGCGTCCTGAACTATTCCGCTGATGCTCCCGAAAGTATGCAATACGGGTTCTTCGCCGCATGACGAGGTAATCAGCAGAAGCATCAAAAGGTGGAAATAACGTTGCATAGGGATCAAAATCTGTATGATACTCCATTAGGTGAAACATGGAATCCTTTTTTGTCCGGATAGGGGGAGAAGGCGGCGTCCAGGATGCTTCCAAGATATAGGATCCCTGTTCCAGCTATTAAGATGTAACTGGCCGTCCTGAGATGGCCAGCCTTAGCCGACAATGAATTGATGACGTTCACGTCGTAAGTCTGCGCAGCCTGACGCAAATAATTCTTTCTCAATGATTCGCATACGATAATGCCCGTTCCTGACAAAAGGGCTCCTCCAGTAAACAAAGCGCCTTTTAAATAATCCTTTTTGTAAAACTGTCCCGCACCGGGGACCACTGCCGACAACAGGGCTGGCTTTACCTTTGAATGCGTGGGGCCGGTGCTCAACGTGGATGTGTCAGGGGCATAAGATAAAATGAAATCGGCCTGGTGAAGGAAAGGCATCACACGCGCTTCGGGATTATCGTTCAACAACTTGTCCGTGAACTCACTGAACAGGGTTTCTTTATTTCGTGACGCTTCCAGCAGGGACAGGAAATTGCGGGCGAAAGATTCTCCATCTGTCAAATGGTCACTGGCTGCAATAAGGACCGTATTGGGGACGGAAAAGATGGCATCCCACAGGTAAGTGGAATAGCAAGTGCAGGCGATGATAATCTTGTGAGCTTCGGTTGCCAGGGTATTCAGCTTCTCACGAATGGAAATGGAGGAATAGGACTGGCCATCGTTCAGGCACAACGAATAGTTCCCCTCCGTGTCAATTTGCCCGTGGCCGGCAAAATAAATGAGAATCAAATCGTTCGGACGGGCTTCTTTGGCAATTTGGCTGAACTTCTCATCCAGGGACCGTGGGGAACAATCTGCGGGAGCAATCAAATAAGACTGGCCTTTCGCATATTGTGGGGAAAAAAAGCTGTCTTTACAGATATTGTTGAATTCTGCTGCTGATTGCTGCGCGTTTCGCAATAATCCGTCTTTGTTGATGCCGATGGACAAGGAATAGAGCTTGGGCTTATAATAGAGAACATTCTCTTTGACTTGGGTGAGCGTACCGTCTTGCAAATGGAGGAAAAAGGTAAAAGTATAGACTTTTCCATCCTTGAACTCGAAGTGATGCTGCTGAAGGTAAGACCCGGCCGAGATGCGGCAGGATGCTTCAGCCAGGTTGGACAAGTCGGCCTTGAATCCTGTTCCGTCCACGGAAAACTCAAAAACGTTGGCGATGCCGAAATCCCATTTTTCCAACTGATAGAGACAGATGTCCACTCCATCAACCGAATTGTCGAAAGCATAATACGGCTGTGCCGAAGAATTCCATTCCACGAGCAAAGCCAGGAAAGACGAAAGAAGAATACGGAGATATTTATTCATCTTTGGATTCAAAATAATACCGTTCGACAGGGACTTCCTGCTGTTCTCCGTTGTCATCGGCGGCATAGATTGAGATACCATTTGCTGCTTGCGAATCGCTTTTGATTATAAAACAGTAGCCGGCGCCAAAGACATTCAACCGATAAGGGAAATAGCCGGCTACTTTATGGAAAGGAGCGGGAACCGTCACCGTCTCGGTAGGGGCCAGGATGATAGGCGCGTTCATGATTCCACTGCCATCTCCTGCCGTTGAGTCCAGAATGATGGTCTTGTAGCCAGTATCGCTCCGAGTTTTGTAATTAAATACCACCGATAAAACCATGACATGAGGAGTCGTATTCGTTAGGACAATGTCAAATGGCTGATTGATAGGTATTTCGCTGAAGGAACCAACGACCGTTCCGTCATACTTGAAACGAATGCCCATTCCTTCTGCCACGTCGTCATCTTCACCATAAACTGTGTTTACATGGACCGCATTGTGCCCGGTTACCCGAATTGGCCGGAGTCTTCCGGAAAACAGCAGGCGGAATTCGTTGAACAGCTGGGAGACTCTATTCGTAAAAAACAATTCTTTTACCGTTTTTTTAGATCTGGGCCCGAATTCCTCGAAGGATTGATGATTCTGCGGATCCAGAATTCTGAGAGTACCCAGGTTCATGATACTGACGGAGTCTGACAAATCAAGCTTTTCTGCGCGATGGATGATGGTACTGTCACCCTCTGTAAATCTGTAGGCAAAGGATACAGAGTCAACGGTAAAAGACCGCTTGGATTGTGCAGATAGCGATGCCTGGACGGTGGTGAGCAGAATGAGCAGGACAGGTAAACTAAACCTCGTCATAATGGAAGATATTGCAAAACACTAGACTGATAGCAGGATAGGCCATGGGAAGAATCCAATGAAAATGCATGAGGATTCTTCCTAAAATGGTGAGAATAATGATGGTGAAGATTATGAAGAGGACGAATTCAACGATTTTGTTGAGAAATCCCTTTAATTTTCTGCAACGGGCAAAACAGAGGACAACAATTAAGTTGTAGACAAGTGTCAGTAATAAAGATATCACCAGAATCCACCCTGTCGGAAGCTGCTTGTCCCATTGGTGGCATAGGACATCCCTGATGGCGTACCATAAAAGCTCCGCGCCGCTTACGGCCTTTTTTACGCGTTCCTCATCCGTTTTTGCAATCCCCTGAATCTCAAATGGCAAGGTGTGTATGTCATCCCCGGCAGAGTAGGCGCTGAAAATAACTATGCGGGATTGAATGAAATACCGGAATAACGAATCTGCCTGACTGTCAAAACGATTTCTATAAAGGTATTGAATTCTCTTGGGCGAATCAAAATTCAAGTATTTGTCTTTGAAGAAACCGGGGTCATATGAGCGGTGATTCACCAATGAATCTACGGCCACCGGTATCCAAGAATTCACGCTCTTTTTATTGGAATACCATTCTCCAATACTTTCGACAGGAATAAAAGGATTGCCGGAAATGACCTGGAGTGAAAACTGTGGATCAAGAAAATAGTTTTTCTGTACAGCCCCCAAAGAAGTCTGACTTTCCGGGACGATGACGGCTATTCCCGAATCCAGGCACGCACGTATAGCTGTTGCCAACAGAGTATCGGACTGCGTATGGGATAAATGGGGAAGGATATGGTCGAAAACGATGATTCTTGGTTTGAAACCGGATACGAAAAGCAATTCCTCTGCCAACTTACGGCGAGTGTCGGTAACCACCGATTCGCAGAAGGGATCATAAATGATTACGCTGTCGCATTGAATGCCCCTGCTCTCTTTGGCCGTTGTACGGTAATAGAGCGCCCGTGCGTCAAAATTATCGGCGCCGACAAGGATGGAGGCACTGGTCTCTGTCAAGAACCAGACAAGACCGTACGATAGCAAGACCGAGACTACCGGAACTCCGATAATCCGCCAAATCTTAGTCCATGCGCTCCTGCGTCGATTCTTCTGGTCCATAATCATTTAAACCTTTCAAATTTAGGAACATTTTTTCATTTCGCAAAATATGGAGGCTGGCAAGAGGGTGGATAATAATTCGCGGTCCTTCGACACCGAAATGGCCATCATTTTAAGCGCTTATGACCCTGTCGTCCCCCAAAAAACTCAAACGCTGCGGGGTCCACACAAATAGACAGAGCGGGGATGATTCCCCATCCATGTCATTGGGGTCCATGCGGCAGGCGAAACTTGCGAAGGTGCGGCCGTTCAGCAGGCGGGCGGCCTCCTCGCTGATTTCCTCTCCAAAATAAAGAAGACGCTTGTTCATCCTGGAAAATAGTTGTATATTCACACTGAAAAAGGAATGGAAGGCGTGTGCTTCCGCTTTTTGACCAATGAACCTACTTTTATGGTGAACGAAAAGAAAGATGCCCTCATCGGCAACCTGGCGTGCTTTGCGGCCTATGCTATCTTCGGGTTCAACATCATCAGCTGCAAGTCGATAGCCCTGGACGGGAACACCACGCCCATGGCGCTGTTCTGCCTGCGGTCGTTCGGGGCGACGGCCCTTTTCTGGATCTGGTCCCTCTTCACGGCGCCGCGGGATCATATTAAAAAGGAGGATGTCTGGAAGGTGGTCGTCGCCTCGTTCCTGGGCCTTTTCATGACGCAGATTTCGTTCCTTTTCGCCATCACCGAGGCGACGGCCATCGACGCGTCCATCATGAGTACGCTGAGCCCCATCATGACGCTCATCATCTCGGCCATCGTCATCAAGGAGCGTATCACCTGGAGCGGCGTGGCGGGCATCGCGCTCAGCCTCATCGGGGTGTTCATCCTCATTTTCAACTGCGTGTCCATCCGCTCCGGAGCGGACTCTACCTCCGTCTGGGGCATTCTGGGCATGATTGCCAACACCCTTTGTTTCGCCTCCTACGTGGGTATCTTCAAGCCGCTCATCCAGAAGTATTCCGTGGTGACGTTCATGAAGTACATGTTCCTGTTCTCGTCCCTGATGGCCCTGCCGTTCTCTTTCAGCGCCTTCGGGGCGTCGAACCTCGCGGCCGTGCCGATGAATGTCATGTGGCATATCCTCTACGTGGTGGTGGGCGCCACTTTCATCGCCTATTTCCTCATCCCCATCGGCCAGAAACGTATCCGTCCCGTGATCGTGTGCATGTACACCTACGTGCAGCCCGTGATTGCCATGGTGATTGCCATCTTCCTGGGGCTGGATTCCCTCAATACGCTCAAGATCCTTGCGACGGTGCTGGTGTTCGTGGGCGTGGGGCTGGTGAATTTCGTGCCGAAAGGGAAAGCGGCCCTTCCGCGGCCTATCTCACGTTCTTGAAGACATACTCCGGGAAGTCGAACTCCTCCTCGATGGCCTTGATGGCCGCATTGCACCGCTCATCGGGCGGGATGTTCCGGAGTTTCCGGTCAAAAGCGTCGATGGCCATAATCTCGTCCACAAGGCCCATCTCCCCGAGGTAATCCATCATCCGGCGGACATAGGGGACGTCGAAGACGCTCCCGACAGGCTTCTGCATCCCTTCCTCGTACAGATAATCCCTCACGGCGCGAAGGACGGTCTCCTCGCCTTCCCGGAAGCGCATCTGCCCGCCGATGCACTTGCAGACGTAGAGGTAGGTCCAGGGAGACAGCTTTGACGCCTCCGGCGGGATGCCGGTCCTTATGCACAGGGTGGCGTAGCTGCCGCGCCCGCTGAGCTCCTCCAGGTGGTCGAGGAGATACTCCCGAGGGCAGCGCAGGATGACTACCCGCGCCATCTTCCGGTCGTGGAAGCGTTCCCACCATCCCTCGACGAGGGGGATGAACGCGTCCGTCCAGAACTCCTCCCCGTAGAGTTTTTCATAGATGAAGTCCCGTTCCGCCTCTTTTCCGTGCTCCATGAAGGCCATCATCACCGCCACCTGCTTGTCATGGTCCAGCCCGTCGAAGCGCTTCCGGAGCTGCCGCTTGGCCTCCACCAGTTTTCCTGTCCGGCGGTTCACGTAGTCGTCCAGCACCTCGTCGATGGGGTAGTTGAGCCGGCGGGGGCTCGCCGCAGCCTTTTTCTTCCGGTAGCGGAGGATTTGCTCCGCCATGCTTCCGATTTCGTATCCGGCGGTCTCCTCCATCAGCTGGAGCGTTTCGTCATCGAGGATCTGCATCAGGGCTTTGGCGACGGCGGGGGACAGTTTCTGCAGCTTGTCTTCGCTGATCTGTATGGGCTGGCTCATGTTATTTTGCGTTTTCTTGTCTTTTTCACTATCTTTATACCTGGCAAATCTAATCAAACTATGGC